>CAZTNB010000065.1:0-15821 GCA_964614825.1 uncultured Gammaproteobacteria bacterium | reverse complement strand
CGATCACCATCAGGATCGAGATCACCATCGCCAGCACCGGCCGGCGCACGAAGAGGTAGTCGGGCACCGTGCCGTGGGCGCTATTGGCGTGCGTGGTCACGCTCATGTCGGTCCCCATGCCAATCACGAATGTTCGAAGCGCGGCGCCCGGACCCGTCCTGCGGCAGCGGTGTCAGCCGCGACCGGGCCCGGCCACGCAGGGTGTCCATCGCGCGGCGCAAGCCGCCGCCCCCGGCAAGGCCTCAGCCCGGCGCCTTGCCGCCCGTCGCCTCTTCCGCGGGCTTCGCCTCGCGCGGCGCCACCACCATGCCCGACCGCACCTTGTTCAAGCCCTCGACGATCACGCGCTCGCCGGCCGCGAGGCCGGAGCTCACGATCCAGTCGTTGCCGCTGCGCGCGCCCATCTCGACCCGCCGGATCGCCACGGTGTCGTCGGCGCCGACCACGGCCACGGTGTAGGTGCCCTGGGTCTCGGTCACGGCGCGCTGCGGCACCAGGATCGCGTTGGACTGCGCCGAGGTCATGGCGCGGACCTTGGCGTACTGGCCGGAGCGCAGCATGCCGTCGGGATTGGGGAACAGCGCCTCCACGGTGAGCGTGCCGGTCCTGGCGTCGACCGTGGAATCGACCGACGTGATCTGGCCGTCCATGCCGTAGTCGCCGCCATCCGCCAGCACCAGCCGCACCGCGATGCCGGCCGGCTTCGCGCCGCGGCCGGCCTCGGCCTGGCGCGCGCGGAACAGGCGCAGGTAGTCGTTCTCGCTGACCGCGAAGCGCACCTTGACGTCGCCCATCTTCGAGATGGTGACCATGGGCTTGCTGCCGGACCCGCCGACGAGGTCGCCGACCTCGACCTGGGCGATGCCGGCGCGGCCGGCGATCGGGGCGGTCACCCGGGTGTATCCGAGGTCGACCTTCTTCGAGTCGACCACCGCCATCGCGGCGTTGTAGCTCTGCTGCTGCGCCTTGGCCTGGGCCACGGCGTCGTCGGCCTGCTTGCGCGGGATCACGCCGCGCTTGGCCAGGGTGACGTAGCGGTCGGCGTCGCGGCGCGCGTTCTCGTAGCGGATGCTGGCCTCGGTCGCGGCGGCCTGCGCCTGCGCCAGCGCGGCCTCGAAGGGCCGCGGGTCGAGGGTGAACAGGGGCGTGCCGACCTCGACGTCGGTGCCCTCGCGGTAGTCGATCGACTGCACCGTGCCCTGCACCTGCGCGCGCACGTCGGTGTCCTGCGCGCCCTTGAGCTGGCCGACGAAATCCTCGTAGATCGGCACGTCGCGCGGCACCACGGTGAGGACCTCGACGCCCGGCGGCGGCGGTGGCGGCGGCGGCGCGGGCTTGCTGCACGCGGCCGCGACCAGCGCGACGCATGCCGCCAGGGCGCCTTGCAGCGCCGGTCGGATCGAGGAACGGCTCTCGCGACGATGCACCCAGGTCATCCCACCCTCCCGACGTGCCGCAGGGGCGCGCCGATGGTAGCGCGCCTGCATGTCACCGGCCCGTCGCGATCCACTTGATCGAACAACCCATGCTCGGCACCTGCGGCACCGTCGTGTCGCCGCGGCTGGCGATCTCGAGCATGGCTTCGACCAGTTCGCGCCGCATGCCGGGCGTGCGCTCGCCCTTGTGCGCCGCGTCGAGGCGGCCGCGGTAGCGCAGGCGCAGCTGCGCGTCGTAGCCGAAGAAGTCGGGCGTGCAGACCGCGCCGTAGGCTCGCGCCACGGCCTGGGTGGCGTCGTACAGGTAGGGGAACGGGAAGCCATGGCGTTGCGCCACCTCGCGCATCGGCTCCGGCCCGTCCTCGGGGTATTCCCGTGCATCGTTGCTGCTGATGGCGACCACGCCCACGCCGGCCGCGATCAGTTCGCGCGCGTCGACGACCAGGCGCTCGCGGATCGCCTTCACGTACGGGCAGTGGTTGCACAGGAACATCACCAGCAGCCCGTTCGGGCCGCGGCTGCCGTCGCGGGTGTAGGTGCGCCCGTCGGTGCCGGGCAGCTTGAAGTCGGGGGCTTCGGCGCCTGGTTCGGCGGCCGGCGTATGCAGCAGGGCCATGGGACGGCTCGCAGGTCGGGGGTGGGCTTGGCGGGATGTTCGCATGGCCGGCCGGGCGGGCAACGGCGACCGCCCGGCCTCACGTGTCGCATCGGCGCCGGTTTGCGCGTTCTTGGGTACAGGACGCCCCAGAAGCTGTCATCGCGGCGCCCGAACCCGGTAGTCAATGCCGTAACCCGCACGACTCCACGCAAACACCCATGGACACCACGGAAACCACGACCTACACCGCCTCGCCCTCCCATCGCCGCGCCCTGCTGCGCCGCCTGGGACTGGGTTTGCTGGCCGCCCTGCTGACCGTCCTGGCCCTCGGTGGCCTGGGCTACCCGGACCCCTCGCTGGGGTCCGTGATCGACGCCACCGCCGCCTGCACCGCCGGCCCCTGCGCCGCTGGCGCCGCCGCCTGAACCACCGTCCCGCGCCACGCCGTGGCGGGTTGGTCCGGCCTGCCGCGTTGCTGCTTCCTGCAGGGACGCAGTCCCGCGCCGACCGTCAGGGGCCGGCACGGGACGGGTCCGGATGGCAGCGGGCCCTTGGCGGGCCGGGCCCGGCAACGGCGCTTCGGCCCGCCTGTTCCGCGCCTGCCACCATCATGCCGGCCTCGCGCCCGCCGCCGGCGGGCATCCGCGTATGCTCTGGCGCCAGACCTCGCCCCGGGGAGCGCTCGAACTGGCCGCCTTCCAGACCACCCGCTGGAGCCTGATCGTCGCCGCGCGCGGCGCCTCGCCGGACGCGCGCGAGGCGCTCGACCTCCTGTGCCGCGCCTATCGACCGGCGGTGATCTCCTACCTGCGCCGCTATGGCTACGCCCGCCCCGATGCCGAGGACGTGGCCCAGGATTTCTTCACCCGCTTCGTCGAGAAGCGCTTCCAGGACGTGGCCGATCCGCAGCGCGGGCGCTTCCGCATGTTCCTGCGCACGGCGCTGCGCCACTTCGTCGCCAGCGCGCACGCCCACGACCACGCCGCGCGCCGCCGCCCGCTCCAGGCCGGCGCCGGCCTCGATCCCGAGCAGCTCGACGGCGGAGAATCGCCGGAGCGCGCCTTCGAGCGCGCCTGGGCCCTGACCGTGCTGGGCCGGGCGCTGGAGCGATTGCGCGAGGAGGCGGTGGCGGCGGAAAAGCTGCCGCTGTTCGAGCGGCTGCGCGGCTTCCTGGTCGAGGCGCCGGAGCCGCGCGACTACGAGCGCGTGGCGGCCGAGCTGGACATGCGCCCGAACACGGTCGCGGTTGCCACCCATCGCCTGCGCGAACGCCTGCGCGAACTGGTCCGCGCCGAGCTCAGCGACACCGTGTCGGGCCCGGACGAACTGGCCGAGGAACTGGTCGCGCTGCGCGCCGCGCTGGAGGGCCCCGCCGCGCCCGGGCTGCTGGAACGGTAACAACGTCGCCGCGTTCGCGTAATACCGCGCACACGGGACCAGGGGGCAAGCCATGGGCGAAAAACGCAACACGGACGCGGCGCCGCCGCCGATCACCGACTTTCCCGCGACCCGCTGGTCGCTGGTGGCCGCGGCCGGCGCCGATGCCGCGCAGTCGCAGGCCTCGCTGGCGGAGCTGTGCGCGCGCTACTGGTACCCGGTGTACGCCTACGTACGCCGCTGCGGGCACGAGCCGCCGCGCGCCGACGCCATCGTGCGCGCCTTCTTCAACCGCCTGGTCGAGGCCGCCGCCAGCAGCAGGGCCGGCGCCCCGCCGGGGCGTTTCCGCGACTACGTGCTGGCGCAGCTCAACGCCTTCCTCGCTGCCGGCTGGTCGGACGCGCCGCCCACGGCCTCGGGTGAGCTGGCGCCGCCGGTGCCGGTGGCGCTGCTGGAGCAGCGCCTGCAGCTCGAGTCCGGCCCGCGCCCGACTCCCGAGCAGGGCTTCCGCACCAGCTTCGCGATCGAGGTCCTGACGCGGGCCCTGCAACGCCTGCGCAACGAGGCCGCGCAGGCGGGACGCCAGGCCATGCTCGAGGTGCTCGAGCCCTATCTCACCCGCGATCCGGCGCCAGGGCAGTACCAGGAACTTGCCGCGCGCCTCGAGATGCAGGTGCTGTCGGTCACCATCGCGGTCAAGCGCCTGCGCCAGCGCTACCGCGAGCTGGCGGACGCCGAACTGGCCGAGACGGTGGCCAGCAGCCTGGACCTGGAGGCCGAGCGCGCGGCCCTGCACGCGGCCTTGCGCGGCGTGCCGTGACCATCGAACCGGCCCGCGACGGCGATACCGCGCCAGCGCCAGTGCCGGAGTTCCTGCGCCTGCACCGCGCCCTGGCCAGCCTTGCGCTGGCGACCGGTCCGACCGCGGCACTCGGCCAGCACACCGGCGGCCGCCACCTGGCGTTCCTGCCGCCGGAAGCACTCGAGCTCGACCTCTCGGACCCGGCCCAGCGCGACTTCGGCGACTACGAGCTGCTGGAGAAGATCGGCCAGGGCGGCATGGGCGTGGTCTACCGCGCGCGCCAGAAGGCGCTCGACCGCGAGGTCGCGGTCAAGCTGCTCGCGGCGGGGCCCTGGGCCAGCCGCGACTTCATCGAGCGCTTCCGCCGCGAGGCGCAATCGGCGGCGCGCATGCAGCATCCCGGCATCGTCTCGATCTTCGAGGTCGGCGCGCAGGACGACCTCAACTACTTCTCGATGGAACTGGTGCGCGGCGAGAGCCTGGCCGGCCTGCTGGCGCGCGAGGGCGCGCTGGCGCCGAAACGCGCCGCCGCACTGCTGCGCACCATCGCCGAGGCGGTGGACTACGCGCATCGCCTGGGCGTGCTGCACCTCGACCTCAAGCCCGGCAACGTGCTGATGGGCGAGCGCGGCGAGCCGCGGGTGGCGGACTTCGGCCTCGCGCGGCGACTCGACGAGACCCTGGCCAGCGACAGCGACGAAGTTTCCGGAACGCCCAGCTACATGGCGCCCGAGCAGGCCGTGCTGAAGTCGCACAAGCTCTCGCCGGCGACCGATGTGTATGGCCTGGGCGCGATCCTCTACGAGTTGCTGACCGGGCGACCGCCGTTCCTCGGCCCCAGCCCGCAGGCCACGCTGCAGCGCGTGGTGGAGCAGCCGGTGGCGCGACCGCGCACGCTGGTGCCGTCGATCCCGGCCGATCTCGAGGCCACCTGCCTCAAGTGCCTGGAGAAGGACCCGGCGCAGCGCTACCCCGACGCGCGCGCACTGGCGGCGGACCTCGCCGCCTTCCTCGATGATCGCCCGGTCAGCGTGCGCCCGCTCGGAACCCTGCAGCGCCTCGCCCGCGCCGCCCGGCGCGAGCCGCGGCTCGCGCTTGCCGCCGGTGCCTTCGTGCTGGCGCTGGCTTCCGGCCTGGTCGCGACCGCCCTGCAGTGGCGTCGGGCGGACGCCAACGCCAGCGATGCGCGCGACCACCTGTGGCGCGCGCGCGCGGCGGCCGCACAGGCCGCGCTGGCGAACGGCGACGGCTTCCGCGGCCTGCGGCCGCTGGTGCAGAACCTCACCGAGATGGAGGCCGCCGGTCGTGCCGCGGATGCGGCGCTCGAACGGCAGCGCATCGGCACCATCCTCGCGAATGCGCCGCGGCTCGTCGACTTCATCCGCCTGCCGCAAGGCGAGGCCGTGACCTCGGTGGCGATCGCGCCGGGCGGCCGGCGGTTCGCGGTGGCCAGCAGTACGGCCCGCAGCGTCCTGCACGTCCGCCAGTTCGACACTGCGGACCTCGGCGAGGATTGGCACGCGCAGCCGATCGAGGATCGGACCTTGGGGCAGATGGGGTACGGCCCGATGCGGTACTCGCCGGACGGCGCGCGCCTCGTGCTCCGCGTGCAGGACCTCTACTCGGGAACGGCCAAGCCACAGGGCAGCCGCTCCGTCGCACTGGATGCGCGCAGCGGCCGCTTCCTGCAGCCGCCGGCAGCGGACGACCTCGCGGATGTCGTGTACAGCGACGATGCGACGCACGCGCTGGTCCGCTACGCGACGCAGGCATCCAGCCCCCCCGACGAGGGGCGCTGGTTCGCCGTCGCGGACTGGCAGGCGCTCGGCCCACGCGTGTCGCTGCGCGGCTACGACCAGTGGCTGCCTTCGCCGGACGGCCGCTGGCTGGTGGGCGCGGGGACGTGCTGCCGCGTCACCGTGTTCGAGCCGGCCTCGTTGTCGCCGCGCTGGCACGTGGACCTCCCTGAAGGCGATCCGGTCAGGGCGTGGCGCTTCAGCGCGGACGGCGCCCTGCTGGCCCTGGGCGCGAGTTCCGGCGCGGTGCATCTGGTCGACACGGCCGACGGCAGCCACGCCGCCCTGCCGGCGACCGCGTCGGCGCGGGTCGGCTGGCTCGAGTTCAGCGAGGACGCGGCGACGCTGGCGGTCCTCGACGAGGCCGGAGGACTGACCGCCTTCGACATGGCTTCCCGCAAGGCGCGCGCGACGCCCCTGCGCACGGCCGCGCCGCGGGGCGCGTGGAACGTGCGACTGGCGGGCGACTCGATGCTCCGTTCCGTGGGGACGCAACTGGAGCGGTGGGAGTTCGCGCCCCCTGCGCCGTTCGACAACGAGGTGGTGGCGGATGCGGCGCGCATCCGCAGTACGCGTGTGGTCGGCGAGTTCGCCTTCGACCTCGACCCGGCCGACGGCTCGCTGATCGTCGGCGGCAGCGACGGCAAGATCGGCCGGTGGCGGTTGCCGCCGAGCGTGCTGTTGCAGGCCTCGGCGCCGCCCCTGCCGGCGACGACGCTGCAGTTCGACGGCCTGCGCATCGTCGCCGTGGACGGCAACACCGTGCAGCTGCTGGACGCAGCCACCCGGGCGCCGCTGTCGGCGCCGTTGCGGCACCCCGACGCGGTCCAGTTCGCGGAGCTGGCCGTCGATGGCGGCAGCCTCGTGACCGTGGCCGGGCGCACCGTCCGGGTGTTCGATCCGGCCTCCGGCAGCCTGCGCGGGTCGCCGATCGTGCTGCCCGGCACGCCGCTGCACGCGGACCTCGCGCGTGCCGCGCCGGTCCTGGTCCTGGGCACCGGCGAATACGACGGCGATCGCTTCAACGAGCGCCTGCATGTCGTCGAACTGGACTCGGGACGCCGGCGCGCGCATTCGCCGGTGGTCCACGGGCCGCTGGTCGACCTGCGCATCGATCCGCTGGGCCGCTATGCGATGGCGACGCGCTTCGGGCACGGCGACGACGACCCTACCGTGGGCCTGGTCGACCTGACCGGCGCTGGACGCAGCTGCCACGGCGTCGAAGTGGGGCCGGACGAGACCCTGGACGGCTACCGCACGATCTCGCCCGATGGTCGCAGCGCGTGGATCGGCGTGAACCTGGGCCAGCGGCGCACGCGCCTGGTGCGCTGGGGCGTCGAGGAGTGCCGGGTCCTGGCGAGCGCGGAGGCGCCCTTGATCGGCACGCATCCGACGCTGGTCGCGCATGGCGAGGGCGTCGTGGCGCACCGGCTCGTCGACGATGCGCTGGCGGTGTTCGACGGCCGCGGTGCGCGCCGCGACACGGCCGGATTGCCGCTGATCGGCTCCACCGCGGAGTTGGCCGTCAGTCGGGCGGGCGATCGCGCCGCCCTGGCCACGCGCAACGCGGTGCTGATCGTGGACCTGGTGCGCGGGGAGCGACTGAGTGCGCTGCTGGCGGCGCCGATCGCCGGCAACGACGCTATCGCGCAACTCGCGTTCTCGCCGGACTCGACGACGCTGCTGGGTCGCACGATCAAGGGCCGTTGGCTGCTCTGGTCGCTGCCGGTCGCGACGCAGGATGCGGCGACGCTGGCCACGCTGGCCGCGCTGCTCGATCCGGTCGGATCGACCGCCACCCTGGAGACCGACGCCGTGGATGCGCTGCGGCGCCTGGTCCGCGCCTCGCTTCCGGCGCCGCCGGCGGCCGCGCCCGCGCCGCCCCATCCGGCGATCGAACTCGCCGCGGCAGCGGATGCCGGCCCCGATCCGCGCTTCGTGGCGCTCGACCTCGCTCCCACCGTCAACGCGCCGCTCAACGGCGCCTGGCCGACGGTGCGGTCGGCGGGTGGCGAACTGGTCACGCTGGCGCCGGGCATGCAGCGCCTGAACGGGATCGACTGGCGCATCGAGGGAGGCGTCCAGCTCAGCTCGGGCAGTGGCCCCATCGCCGACAACCACCCGCCGCTGCGGCAGAGCGCGCTGATCCCCGTGCCGGTCCTGACCGCACGGCGCGTGCACGCGCTGCTCTCGACCGAGGTCGAACTGCCACCCGACGCGCCACCGCGGCCCATGGCGCAGGTAGTCCTGCTTGGCGCGGACGGACGGCTGACAGCGCTGCCGATCCACACCCGACGCCATGTCGCGCCGACGTGGCAACCGCATCTCGCCGAGCCCTCCGCACGAATCGCGTGGGTCGGGCCCAACGTCGTCCCCATCCGCGTCGGCGCCGCGGGGCTGGGCGGCGCCGACTCGCAGTTTGGCGTCCATGCCGTCAGCCTCGAGGTTCCGCCTGGAACCGGCCCCGTGACCGGCGTCCGCCTCGAGATCGGCGAGGCGCCGGTCGAGGCCCCGTTGTTCTACGCGCTCACGCTGGAGCGCGACCCCCCGGCCGAGGCCCCATGAGCGCGGGTCCGGCGCGCAGCGACGACGGGGAAGCTTCCGCGCCGGAATTCCTGCGCCTGCACCGCGCGCTGGCCAGCCTGGCGCTCGCCAGCGGTGCGTCGACGGCGATGGCGCAGCACACCATCGGCCGCCACCTCGCCTTCCTGCCGCCGGAAGCGCTGGAGCTCGACCTGGGCGATCCGCAGCAACGCGAGTTCGGCGACTACGAGCTGCTGGAGAAGATCGGCCAGGGCGGCATGGGCGTGGTCTACCGCGCGCGCCAGAAGGCGCTCGACCGCGAGGTCGCGGTCAAGCTGCTCGCGGCGGGGCCCTGGGCCAGCCGCGACTTCATCGAGCGCTTCCGCCGCGAGGCGCAATCGGCGGCGCGCATGCAGCATCCCGGCATCGTCTCGATCTTCGAGGTCGGCGCGCAGGACGACCTCAACTACTTCTCGATGGAACTGGTGCGCGGCGAGAGCCTGGCCGGCCTGCTGGCGCGCGAGGGCGCGCTGGCGCCGAAACGCGCCGCCGCACTGCTGCGCACCATCGCCGAGGCGGTGGACTACGCGCATCGCCTGGGCGTGCTGCACCTCGACCTCAAGCCCGGCAACGTGCTGATCGACGAGCGCGGCCAGCCGCAGGTGGCGGACTTCGGCCTCGCGCGGCGGCTCGACGAGACGCTGGCCAGCGACGGCAACGAGGTCTCCGGCACGCCGAGCTACATGGCGCCCGAACAGGCCGTGCTGAAGTCGCACAGGCTCTCGCCGGCGACCGACGTGTATGGCCTGGGCGCGATCCTCTACGAGTTCCTCACCGGGCGGCCGCCCTTCCTCGGGCCCAGTCCGCAGGCCACGCTGCAGCAGGTGGCGACGCAGCCGGTGCAGCGTCCGCGGGCACTGGTGCCGGCGCTGCCCGCCGACCTCGAGGCGATCTGCCTCAAGTGCCTGGACAAGGACCCGGCGCAACGCTACGGCGACGCGCGTGCACTGGCCGCGGACCTTGCCGCCTTCCTCGACGACCGGCCGGTCAGCGTGCGCCCGCTCGACACCGCGCAGCGCCTCGCCCGTGCCGTCCGGCGCGAGCCCCGCATCGCCGCGCTGGCCGCGATGCTCGTCCTGGCCCTGGCTTCCGGGCTGGTCGCCACCGCGTGGCAGGCGCGTCGCGCCAGCGCCAATGCCGAAACCGCGAGTGCCAACGCGGCGCGCGCCAATGCCACGGCCTGGGCGCAGCGGCGCGACCTCGCCTGGCGCGCATTCGACCAGCGCCGCGGCTTCGATGCGCTGCCGCTGCTGGTCGCCAACCTGCGCGAGCAGGAGTCGCTGGGCGCGACCGCCGAGGCCGCGCTGGACCGGCGCCGGATCGGCACGCTGCTCGCGGCGGGCCCGGTGCTGATCGACGTCGTGCGGGCGAATCCCGCCACCGACGTGCCGATGCATGGCGGCACCAGCATGATCGGCCTCACGCCGGACGCGGCCACCGTGCTGGTGGGCTACATGCCGGGCGGCGCGGCAGCGGTGGACGTCGCCAGCGGCGAGGTCCGCTGGCGCCGCGATATCGGCATCCTGCGTGGACTCCGCGAGCCGATGGTTTCCCTGCCGGGCGGCGAGTTCGTGGCCGGGATCTGCGACCTGGCCAACACAATGGCCGGTTGCCAGACGCGCATGGATGTTTCCACGGGCGCGCTGCTGCCCGACCTGTCCGGCTTCAGCGGCGCGGTCGGCATGCGATTCAGTCCCGACGCGCGCTACGCCGTGCTGCGATCCGCGCGCGGGGAACGCCAGTTGTGGCGCACCGATCCGTGGCGCGCGGTGTCGCCGGTGCAGCCCCCCGACGACCTTGCGCTTGCCGCGGTCGCGGGCGATGGTTCCGCCGTGTACTTCACGGCGCACGGCGAGCTCTTGCTCACCGACGGCATCGGGTCCCGGCGCAGGCTGGCGCTGGACCGGGATCCGCGCGCGTCGACCGTCCAGTTGGCGACCGACCGCGCCGGCCGCCACCTGGCGATGCCGTGGCGCTCCGGCGAGATCGCCGTGATCGACCTCGCCACGCTCGAGGTGCGCAAGCTGCCCAATGCCTGCCGCGAGCAACTCGCCGTGCTCGAGTTCAGCAGCGACGATGCCTGGCTGGCGATCGGTTGCGACGACGGCGTCGTGCGCATCTGCGATGTCGCCACGGGCCTCGAGGTCGTGGCGCCGATCCGTCATTCCGCCCGCGTCGACATGGTCAGGTCCCACGCCGGGAGCCGCATGGTGAGCGTGTTCGCCTACGGCCAGCATCATCAGTGGCGTCTTCCGGAACGGCAGAGCCCGCTGGCCGTGGCGATCCCGGCGACACCCAGCCTCGCGGCGGCGGGCGAGACCTGGGTATCCGGCAGTGCCTACGACCCGCATCGCGCGTTGCTGGCCATGGGCTCCAACAACGGCTGGATCAAGCTCTGGCGCCTGCGGGCCACGGCCCTCGTCGCGGGCGCGGCGCCGCCGCTGGCGAGCGCGAGCCTGCGCTTCGATGGCCGCCACGTCGTGGTGGTGGAGGGAACGCGGGCGTGGCTGCAGGATGTGGTGCTGCGGCGCGCGGCATCGGTCGAGTTCGAGCATCCGCAACCGGTGGCGCACGCGCTGCTCTCGCCGGATGGCGGCACCCTGCTGGTCGCCAGCGGCCGCGAGATCCATGCCTGGGACTGGCGCGGGGGGCAGGCACGGCTGCCGCCGTCGCAGTTGCCCGCGACGCCGGCCTGGATGGAGGTGGACCGCGCGGGCCGCAGGCTGCTGGTGGCCTGGTTCGAGACCGTGCAGGCGCGCCCGCGGCTGTCGATCGAGGTGCTGGATCTCGACGCCGGGCGCACGCTCGCGGCCGCCGCGGTCGACGCCGGCGTGGTCGACCTGCGCCTCGACGGCGACGACCGCGTGCTGTTGCGCCGGCATCGACTGGTGGAGGCGCGGCGGCTGCCGGATCTCTCCGTGCTGCATCCGCCGCGCGGGTGGCCGGGCGCGGACGGCGCGCCGTCGCTGCTGACGGATGCCCGCCTGGAGCATGACGCGATCTGGGCCACGACCAAGGTGGTCGGCGTGTCGACGGCGACACCGCGCCCGGGCGACCCCCTGAGCCTGCCCCGGCTGTTGCGCTGGTTGCCCGGCGGTGCGGGCCGACTGATCGGCGACGTCACCGGCTACAACCAGCGGCTTGCCCTGCGCGGCGACGGCGCGCTGGCCTTCGCCGCAGAACTGCCGAGCACTCCCATCCGGCACATCCTGCGCGCGCCCGATGGCGCCTTGACGTGGATGGTCGAATCGGGCGACGCATCCAGCCACATGGCCATGGCCTTCAGCGCCGACGGCGCGTTGCTGGCCCGCGGCCTGCAGGACGGCGCGATCGTCGCCGATGCCGCCTCCGGCGCACCGCTGTCGCCACCGCTGCGCGCGGCGCTCGATCCCGGCGACGTGGTGACGCAGCTCGCGTTCGCGCCGGACAACGACGGCCTGCTCGCCCGCACCGACTTCGGCCGCTGGATCTACTGGTCGATCGCGCCCGACCGGCGCCCGCTGGCCGCCATCGCACGCCATGCCGCGCTGCTGCCGCCGCCGCGCACGGTGCTGTTCTTCGAACAGGCGGCGCAGCCGGACGCGGCCATGCGCGCGGCCCTGCGCGGCATGGATCCCGGCCCGATCGACCTGGGCGTGGCGCCACCCGGGGAGGCGACCGCGATTCCGGCGTCGCCGCGCGCGCCGCGCGGTGCCGCGGACCCACGTTTCATCGACCTGTCGCCCTGGCGCACGCCGCGCGCGACCGATGGCGATCCCTTCGCCACCGGCCTGATGCCCTCGAGCGTGCCGCGCGGACTGCAGCGCTTCGACGGCATCGACTTCCAGGTGGGCGATGCCGTGCAGCTGGGCTCGCCCGCGGGCATGGGGGACGTGCCGGCGCCACCCCTGGCGGCCGCGCTCGAGCAGGTGCCGCTGCCCGCGGGCACGGCGCGCCTGCACCTGCTGCTGGGCGATTTCCGCCTGCGCTACTACCAGGGGCCGGTCGCGACCGTCGTGCTGCACTACCGCGACGGCGGCTCGCACCGGCAGGAACTGGCGTTCCCGCATCCGCACTCCCGGCGCATCCACTTCGGGGAGCCCTTGGCGCAGGTCGACGCCGCCGCCACGGCCGGCGCGAACCTGGCCTGGGTCGGGCGCGCCTACGACACCGCGATGTTCCAGCTTCCGACCGTGCCCCTGTACCACCTCGTGGTGGAGAACCCGGATCCCGCACGCGCGCTGGCCGGCTTCTCGTTGCTGCCGGGCTCGCATCCGGTGCTGGTCGCGGCCACCGCGGAGCCGTCCACCGCGGCCACGACCCGGTAATCGAAGCGGCTGCGCCGGCCGGCGGTGCAATCGCCGGCGGCGAATCGGGTATCCGTTGGCAGGGCCATGGCCCGGGCGGATCGGGGAGCAGCCGATGGATGACGACACCACCCTGCGCGTGAACCGCGGCGCCGATCATGACCGCACCCGCTGGTCGCTGGTCGCCGCGGCCGGCCGCGAGGCCGGCCCGGCCCTGACCGAACTCTGCGCGCGCTACTGGTGCGCGGCCTACGCCTTCATCCGCCGCAACGGGCACCCACCGCGCGTCGCGCAGGAGCTCACCAGCGGCTTCTTCCGCCGCCTGCTGCACGAGCACCTGCAGCGGATCGACGCGCGCTCCTGCGACCGCTTCCGCGACTACCTCCTGGCCGCACTGCGCCGCGCGATGGAGGACGCCTGGCGCAGCCTGCGCCACGACCCCGAGGCCGAGGGCGTGCGCTCGCCGCTGCCGGTGGAGATCCTCGAGGACCGCTTCCTGGCCGAATGCGGCGACCATGCCACGCCCGAGCAGGCGTTCGAGCGCAGCTTCGCCCACGCCGTGGTGGCGCGCAGCTTCGAGCGCCTGCGCGCCGAGGCCGTGCGTGCCAACCGGCTCGAGCTGTACACCGAGGTCGAGCCCTTCCTGCACGCCGAGCCGCGCGAGTCCGACGCCGGCGAGGTCGCCGCGGCGACCGGGCTCGGGCTGCTCGCCGCCACCCTGACCCTGCGCAGCCTGCGCCAGCGCCTGCGCGAACTGGTCAACGACGAGATCGCCCAGGCGGTCGGCGACGACGTGGATCCCGAGGTCGAGCGCCGCACCCTGCGGATCGCGCTGCCGGGCTGAGCGCGGCTCGCCGGCATCGCGCAGCCGCCGGCGGGATGCGCCGGCCACCGCATCGCGGCGGGACACGCAGGCCCGCTTGCTGCAAGATCGGGGCGCCTGCAGGACCCCGTCGCCGAGGAATGCCCATGCCGCTGCGCGTGCACGCCCGCCGCTCGACCGCTGCCACCTTGCTTGCCGCGCTGCTTGCGCTCGCGCCGGCGGCCCTGGCGCACGATCCGAAGTCCGGCAGCGAGGCGCCGCCGACCGGCACCGACGACCTGGGCCGGCTGAGCTTTCCGACCTCGACCCGGTCCACGGCCGCGCAGGCGCAGTTCGAGCGCGGCCTGCTGCTGCTGCACCTCTACGAGTACCCCGACGCGGCGAAGGCGTTCCAGGCCGCGCAGCAGCTCGACCCGGATTTCGCGATGGCCTACTGGGGCGAGGCGCTGACCTACACTCACGCGTTGTGGAACCAGGACAACCTCGCGATGGGCCGCGCGGCGCTGGCGAAACTCGCGCCCACGGCGCAGGCGCGCGCGGCCAAGGCCGGCACCGCGCGTGAGCGCGCGTACCTCGATGCCGCGGAGAAGCTGTACGGCGAGGGCACGATGCAGGAGCGGGATCTTGCGTTCCTGCAGGCGATGGAGGCCATCGCCAAGGCCTGGCCGGACGACGACGAGGCGCAGCTGTTCCTCGCGCAGGCCCTGCTGGGCGTGACCCGCGGCGAGCGCAACGTCGACAACTACCTGCGCGCGGCGGCGATCAGCCAGAAGGTCTACGCGCGCAACCCGCGCCATCCGGGCGCCGCGCATTACTGGATCCACGGCATGGACTCGCCGGAACATGCCGCCGGCGCGCTGGAGGCGGCCAACGCGCTGTCGAAGATCGCGCCCGCCGCCGGCCACGCGCAGCACATGGTCTCGCACATCTACCTCGCGCTCGGCATGTGGGACGAGGTCGCGAGAGCCAACGAGCAGGCGAGCCGGGTGGTGGCCGAGTCGCGCCGCGCCGGGGGACTGCCACCGGCGCCCTGCGGGCACTACACCGAATGGCTGCAATACAGCTATTACCAGCTCGGCCGGCAGCGGGAAGCGCAGGCGCTGCTCGACGACTGCGCACGCGAGGGTGGCACGGCCGTCGCCTGGCTCTATGGCCATCCCGACCACCCCGGCCCGAGCCCGGAGGCGTTCGAGCGGCGCATCGCCGGCTCGCTGGTGCTGATGCGTGCGGCCGCCGTCGTCGAAGCGGCGATGGCGCGCGAGCGCAACGGCCGCCTGGCGCTGGAAACGGCGGCGCTGGCCCGCGAGGCGGGCTGGAGCGCCTTCGCGCGCGGCTGGGCCGCGGCCGGCACCGACGATCCCGACCTGGCGCGGGCCGAACTCGCGCACCTGCGCAAGATCGCCGACGAGCCGCCGGGCACCGAGGAAATCCCGCGCATGCGCGAACGCCTGGACATCCTCGCCTACCTGCTGCAGGCGCGGATCGCCGAACACGGCGGCGATCTCGAGCAGGCCATCGCGCTGGCCGGACAGGCCAGCGCGCTGCAGGATGGCCTGCCGGTCGACTTCGGGCCGCCGTCCGCGGTCAAGCCGCCGCACGAATACGCCGGCGAGCTGCTGCTGCGGGCGGGCCGCGCGGACGCCGCTCGGGCGGAGTTCGAACGCAGCCTGCAGGCGGCGCCGCGGCGCGCGCCCTCGCTGCTCGGGCTGGCCCGCGCCCACCGCGCGCTGGGCGACGAGGCCGCGGCATCGAAAGCCTACGCGGAGCTGGCGCGCATCTGGGCGAACGCGGATCCCGGATTGCCGGAAGTGGCGGAAGTCCGGAAAGCGGCGGCCGAACCTGCACCCAGCGGCTGATTGACGGCGCATTCCGACAAGGCCCCGTGGGCGCGCGACGATCGGCGTAATCGGGACCAGGGCTTGGGGTAATCCCACGCAGGACCGGGGGAGGGAGTCCGATGCACACGGCACGTCGATTGCTCGGCCTTGCGATCGCGCAGTGCCTCGCCGCCGAGGCCACGGCGCAGGATCCCGCGGCCGCGCCGGAGGGCGGGCGCGTGGCCCAGCTGGAGGAGGTGGTGGTGGTCGGCTCGCGCATCCGCCGGGTCGACATCGAGACCT
>CAZTNB010000064.1:0-15904 GCA_964614825.1 uncultured Gammaproteobacteria bacterium | reverse complement strand
TGATCCGGCAGGCAGTGAAGAAGACCGAGAGCGGGCTGCGCAAGGCCGGCCTGCTCGGCAAGTAGCACGCCCGGCCCGCGCGGGTCACTCGACGCCTGCCGATCCCCGGAACCCCGGCATGAACGCGACCTGGTTCGCCCCGATCCTCGCCGTGACCGCTTTCCTGGGCATCCTGGCGATGCTCGAATGGGGCCGCTTCCTCGGTCGACGCGCGCTGGCGGTCGACGGCGAGGCCTCGCGCGCCGGAGCCAGCGCGATCGAGGGCTCGGTCTATGCACTGGCCGGGCTCCTGATCGCCTTCACCTTCTCCGGCGCCGCGCAACGCTTCGACCAGCGCCGCGCGCTCGTCGTGCAGGAGACCAACGACATCGGCACCGCGTGGCTGCGCATCGACACCCTGCCCGCCGCCACCCAGGAGTCCATCCGGGCCCTGTTCCGCGATTACCTCGATTCGCGCATCGCCACCTACCGCCTGGCGCCCGACATGGCGGCGGTCGACCGCGAGCTCGCGCGCACCGGCGACCTGCAGGCCGCGATCTGGCGTGAAGCGGTGCCGGCCTGCCAATCCGGCGCGGCGACTTCGTGCATGCTGCTGCTGCCGGCGCTGAACGCGATGTTCGACACCGCCACCACGCGCACCGCGGCGGTGCTGCTGCACCCGCCCTGGGTGGTCTACGGCATGCTCTGGCTGTTCGTCCTGGTCAGCGCGCTGCTGGCGGGGCACGCCATGGCCGGGATGCGCCATCGCGGCCTGCTGCACACGGTGATGTATGCGGTCATCATGGGCGCGATCCTGTACGTGATCGGCGACATCGAGTTCCCGCGCGTGGGCCTGATCCGGGTCGATGCCTTCGACACGCTGCTGGTCGACCTGCGCGCCAGCATGGACTGAGCCGGCAGCCCGGGATCAGCGCTCGCGACACACTGCCCCATCGGGCGGCGGCCGCGGCTACGCCCCGTGACCGCGGGCCCCCGCCTGGACTACGATTCGTGCCGAGTTTGCTGTATTTGGCGACCCTTTCCGCAGCCTTCCATGAAGGCGATCGTGTCGTCGCCAAGGCGCCGGGCAAGGGCCGCACGATGCCCTGCCCGCGTTGACCAGTCAGCCCCCTGGAGATGGCTCCCATGAAATGTCGATCGACCCCAGTCCTCGCCCTGCTGGCGCTCGCCTTCCTGGCGCACGCGGGTTCCGCCGGCGCCGCGCCGGCCTTCGATCCCGATTCGGTCCGGATCCTCAAGGGCATGAGCGATTTCGTGGCCGGCACGCAGGCGTTCTCCGTGCGCACCGAGACCTCGCTCGAAGTGGTGACGATGAACGGCGAGAAGCTGCAGTTCCTGACCCCGGTGGCGGCCTCGGTGCGACGCCCGGACCGGCTGCTGGCCAAGCGCGATGGCGACCTGGTCGACCAGCGGTTCTACTACGACGGCAAGACGCTGACGTTGTTCAACCCGGACGCCAAGGTATTCGCCACGGTGCCCGCGCCGCCCGACCTGGACGCCGCGCTGGACTACGCGCGCGAGGAACTCGACATCGTCGCGCCCGCCGGCGATCTCATCAACACCAACGCCTATGCCCGCCTCACCGAGGACATGTTCGAGTCCCGGTACATCGGCACCAGCATGGTCGCCGGCCAGCTCTGCCACCACCTCGCGTTCCGCGGCAACGAGGTCGATTTCCAGATCTGGATCGCCGACGGGAAGCAGCCCCTGCCCTGGCGCTACGTCATCACCTCGAAGAAGATCACCGGGGCGCCGCAGTTCGTCACCCAGGTCGTGTCCTGGGACCTCAACCCGCGCCTCAAGGACAAGGACTTCGAATTCAAGGCGCCCGAGGGTGCCGTCGGCGTCGACTTCGTCCGCGTCGCACCCACGCCCTGAGCCCTGGAGACCCCGGCCATGCGCAATGCCCTCAAGACCCTCGTGCTCGGCGCTGCGGCGCTGCTGGCGTACGGCGTCGGTTTCGACGCCTCGGCCCCCGGCGGACTGGCGCCGCTCGGAACCGCCGATGCCGTGGTGGGCCGGCCGTTGACGCCGGTGAGCTACGCCGGCGTCGCGCGGCGCACCACCTACCGCCACGCCGCCTACACGAGCGCGGCCGTGGCGACCACCGCCGCGGTGGCGACCAGCGCCGCGTACTCGGCGTCCGCGGCGGCGGCATCCGCTTCGGCATCCGCGGCTTCGGCGGCCACGTCCGCCTCGGCGGCGCAGGCCTCGGGTCCGCCGATCGGCACCATCGTCACCAGCCTCCCGCAGGGCTGCCAGCAGATGACGATGAACGACATCAGCTACTACAACTGCGGCGGCACCTACTTCCGCACTGCGTTCCAGGGCAACAACCTGGTGTACGTGGTCAGCCAGCCCTGACCGCGCCACGCGGCCGCGCGCGCAAGCGCGCGGCCGCGAGCGGGTAGACGCAGCCTAGCCGCCCGGCCGGCGCTCGCGTGCCAGCGCCAACGCCGCGCGTCCCAGCGCGGCCAGGAAGGGTTGCGCGACGGTTTCGTACTCGTAGCGGTCGTCGTTGAACACGCCGTCGGCGTTGGCGTGGACCACCGCCGAGACGATGCACTCCACGCCGGCGTCGACGTCGGCCAGCCAGGCGCTGTCGCTCAGGTACCCGTACGCCATGCCCGACTTGCCGACGTGGCGCAGCCAGTCCGGCGCGTTCGCGCTCGAGTCGCCGACCACGAGGAACTTGGCCCAGTTGTCCGGATACTCGCGCCCGTCGTAGCGCGGTTCGGCACATTCGCGCGGGAACATCCCCATCGCCTCGCGCAGCAGCGCATGCAGGGCCGGCGTCAGGGCGAAGCGCTCGTCGGCACGAAACGCTTCGGGCACCGCCACGCTGGCCACCATGCGATGCACGTCGGCCAGCGGCAGGTTGTTGACGTGGCTGAAGTCGTGCGGGCCCGGCACCAGCACCTCGCCGTCCATCCAGCCGCGGCCGCGCAGCACCTGGCCGTACGGGTAGCGCCAGGCGATCGCGCTGCGCCGCGGCGGATGGCGTTCGACCGTGGCCCCGTCCGCGGCCAGCAGGCGCGAGCCGCCGACGGCGCGGTTGGCCAGCGGATCGAAGGAGCCGATGCGCGCGATCACGCGGGCATCCGGGTAGCCCAGCGCCGCCAGCCGCGCCTGCATCGCGTCGGGGCCGAGGAACTCGTAGAGACGGTTGTACTCGGCGTTGTCGCTGACCACGAACACCTCGCGGATGCAGCGCAGCAAGGTCTGGTCCAGGGCCAGTCCGTCCGGCCATTCGCCGGTCGCGGGCGGGGCGTCGAGGGCGATGCGCGCGCCGCCGTCGAGCGCGTGCGCGGACGCGCGCTCGAGCGCGAGCGCCGCCGCGGGCAGCTTGATCAGGCTCGCCGCCGCGAACCAGCGCGTCGGATCGGCGCGGTAGCCGTGGTGGACCAGCCGCGGCGCATGGCCGGGCCGGCGCTCGATGCGGGTGTGCACGATCTGCACCTGGTGCCGCGGCGACACGGCCACGGCGCGCAGGGTCGCCGGCAGGCGGCGGAACAGTTCATCCCACGGCGGCGCGCTATCGGACCAGGCCAGCGAATCGCCAGCCTGCAGCGGCGGCAGCGCCAGCGCGCCGGCGACGGCGCCCACGCTGCGCAGCCAATCGCGACGGCTCCATTGGTCCATGCCCTGGCCCCCTGCCCGACCTGCACCGCTATCGCCCGAAGCGCCCTGGGGGCGCGGCCACGCCGCGCATGGCCCGCGGCCGCGCGCCGGGAATGGTGACGAACGGATCCCCGGCAGCGGCCCGCCTCGACCGCGCCGAGGCAGCGGCCCCTCTAGAAGACGAAGGCGTAGCCGAAGACGGGACCTGACAGGTCGAGTTCGAGGTTCTCGTCGTCGCTGCCGAGTTCGCCGTTCATGTAGCGCCAGCCGAGGCCCCAGATGCCGTTACCCGGGGACCAACCCACGGTGGCGGCGGCGAGGAACGTGCCGTCGGTCTGGCCCCAGGAACCGTCGCCCCTGACCGTCAGCGACCAGTCGTCGTTGAAGTGGGCGATGTATCGCACGCCGGCGAGGAAGTCGGCGAAACCATCGCTGGGGCCGATCTCGCGGCGCGCGAACTCCGGATTGGTCGGGGTGAAGCTGGCGTCGAGTTCGATGTCGATGTAGCGCAGGCCGCCATAGAGCTCGAAGCCGGTGTAGCGCTCCGCGCCCGGGCTCCAGACGAAAGCCGCGTCCACGATCCAGGTCGACAGGTCGGCATCGGTGTCGCCCAGCGCGTATTCATTGCCTGCGCCCAGCTTGAGCCACACCACGTCGCTGAAGAAGCCGAACTGGTCGCCCTGCGCTTCCACGTGGCCGAGGAAGGCACCCTCGATCTTGTCGACGATGTCGGGGAAGAAGTCGGTGCCGCCGCCGCCCACGTCGCCCCTCGGGGTCTCGAGATCGGCGGTGATGGTCGGGGCCCAGATGTAGGGCGCCACCATCCAGGTGACCGGATCGCCCTCGGCCGCATGGACCGTGGGTGCGGCGGCGCCCGCGAGGGCAAGGACCAGCGCGGTCGGCAGGCGTCGGCGTATCGGGTTCATGCGGCAATCCTCCTGGGGTCGGTCGTGCCGCTGCACAACTGCAGGGCAGTTACCTCCATACCTTAGCGCAGCGCCATGTACGCTGCACCGTCGGCATGCCGTCGTTACCCTTTCGGGAAATGGCGCGCCGCGGCGTGCGCGTGCGCGATGCGCGGGGACTTGCCGTGGATGCCGTGCGAACAGCCGTCGCTGCGCGCGCACACGGCATTGGACTCCGGCGCCACGGTTGCGGGCACCGGGTCCGCCGGGCCACGCTGCCCCATGGGGCAGCGCGGAAGTCGCCTCCGACCGGGCATGATCACGCTACAGCGCCGGGCGCCCGGGTGCCGGCGTTCGCCCGTCCAACGGCACCGGAGGCGATTCGATGAACTGGCTGCTCGTGTTCATTCCGGTCACGGTCGGGCTCGAGCACGTCGAAGGACTGCCCGCGCCGCTGCTCTTCTTCGCGGCCGCGCTGGCGATCGTGCCGATCGCGGCGCAGATCGTGCGCGCCACGGAACAGGTCGCCTCGCGCACCGGCGACGCCGTCGGCGGCCTGCTCAATGCGACCTTCGGCAACGCGCCGGAGCTCATCATCTGCCTGGTGGCGCTGCAGGCCGGCTACCTCGAGATGGTCCGCGCGGCGCTGGTCGGCGCCATCTTCGCCAACCTGATGCTGGCGCTCGGCATCGCCTTCCTGCTGGGCGGGCTGCGCTACCACGACCAGGACTTCAACCCGGTGGCGGCGCGCGCCTACAGCACGACCATGCTGCTGGCCACGGTGAGCATGGCGGTGCCGAGTTCCTTCAGCCGCCAGTTCGCCCCCGAAGGCACCATCCGCGAAGAGCAACTGCTCAACATCGGCATCGCCGTGGTGCTGCTGGTCGTGTACGCCTTGTACCTGCTCTACTCCCTCAAGACCCATCCGCGCTCGTTCAGCAGCGCCGGGGGCGGCGGCCATGGCGACGAAGGCCATGGGCCGGCCTGGGGAATGCCGCGCGCCGTCGGAACCCTGGTGGGCGCCTCGCTGCTGGCGGCGTGGATGAGCGAGATCCTGGTCGGCGCCGCCGAGGGCACGGGCAAGTCGCTGGGGATGTCGGAGGCCTTCATCGGCTTCGTGTTCCTGGCCGTCGTCGGCGGCGCGGCCGAAAGCGGCTCCGCGATCGCGGTGGCGCGGCGCAACCGCATGGACCTTTCGATCGGCATCGCCTTCGGCAGCTGTATCCAGATCGCGCTGTTCATCGCCCCGGTGCTGGTGCTGGCCAGCTATTTCATCGCGCCGCAACCGCTGGAGCTGGCGTTCAGCAAGGCGGAGATGGGCGTGCTGGCGATCGCGGTGCTGGTCGGCGCCCTGGTCGGCGGAGACGGACGCTCCAACTGGTTCAAGGGCGTGCAGCTGGTGACGGTCTACGCGGTCATCGCGCTGTCGCTCTATTTCATCCCCCAGTCGGGATCCTGAACGGACCGTGCCACCGGCCGGCTCCTCGCCGGCCCGGCCGGTCGGTGGCAGAATGCCGCCGACGCCGGGAATCGGTGGGGTGCGAATGTCCGTAGGCAGGCGGCGCCCGGCGGCGAAGGCAGCCGGGGCATGAACGCGAAGGGCCCCGTGGTGCACGTGGTCGACGACGATGCCTCGTACCTGAAGGCGATCTCGCGCCTGCTGCGCGCCGCCAGCTTCGAGGTGGCCACTTATGCCTCGGCGCGAGAATTCCTGGACCGGCAGGCGCCGGAAGGCGCGGGCTGCGTCTTGTGCGACCTCAGGATGCCGGAGATGGACGGCCTGGCGCTGCAGCAGGCGCTGGGCGCGAGCAGCAATCCCCTGCCCATCGTGTTCCTGTCCGGCCACGCCGAGGTGCCGCAGGCGGTGCGGGCGATGCGCGACGGGGCCGACGATTTCCTCACCAAGCGCTCCGACCTCGGCGAGCTGATCCGCGCGGTGGAGCGCGCCCTGCAGCACGATCGCGAACAGCGCGAGCGGCAGCGCCACCAGGCGGACTTGCGCGTGCGCTTCGACACGCTGACCGAACGCGAGCGCCAGGTGCTGGCCGAAGTCGTGCACGGGCGCCTGAACAAGCAGATCGCCGACCAGCTCGGGATCCACGAGCGCACCGTCAAGCTGCACCGGACCAGCATCACGGCGAAACTGGGCGTGCGCTCGGTCGCCGAACTCACGCGGCTGACCCAGGAGGCCGGATTCGATGCGGACGCGGCGCCGGCCAGCCCGGGCTAGGACGGGACGGCGGGCATGGCGGCGCGGCGACGGCTAGCGCCACCGGCGATGCGGGGCGCCTGCGCGTATGCCGGTGTAAAGTCGCCGCTGGCGCGGCGGACGACCGGCGTCGCCAGCGCATGCCCGAGCAAAGCACCCAGCCACTACACCGACGAGGAATGCCCATGACCCCTACCGCGAGGCAATTCGGTCGCGCGCTCGCCGCCGCCATGCTGCTGCTGGCGGGTGCCGGCTCCGGCGCGAGCGCCGGGGAAACAGTGATTTCGCGGGTGCTCGACGCCTGCGGGACCGAGATCCGCGACCTGTGCAGCAACATCACCCGCGGCAACGGGCGCGTGATCGCGTGCCTTTACGCGAACGAGGACCAGATATCGAACCGCTGCGACTACGTACTGTTCGATGCCGCGGCCGAGCTGCAGCAGATCATGGGGGCGATGAGCAGGGTGGCGGAGGTCTGCAAGCCCGACGTCGAGCACCTGTGCGGCAACGTGGTGGAGGGCGAGGGCCGGCTGATGCAGTGCCTGAAGTCCAACCAGATGGCGCTGAGCGCGCCCTGCCACGACGCTTTCGAGAAAGTCGGCATCGAGGTCCACTAGGGCTGCGGCCAGCGGCCTTGGACCACGCCAGGCTGCACGCTACGCGCCGCGGTCGACCATGTGGCGGGCTCCCGCGGTGACCACGGCGGGTGGATTCAGGGTGCAGGTCCGGGCCGGGCCGCCGTCGCGTCGGCGTCCGCGGCCTCCGGCGGCGGCCGCTCGAAGTTGCCGCCCAGCGACAGGTACAGGTTCACGCGCTGCAGCAGCTGGTCGCCGCGCACGGCGAGCAGCGCGTTGCGGGTCGCGTACAGCTGCACCTGCTGCTGCAGGACGTCGCGCAGGTCGCTGCTGCCGACCTTGTACCGGACCTGTTCGAGTTCCAGCGCGCGTTGGTTCTGGATCGCGGCCTGTTCCAGCAGCGTGCGGCGCTGCTCCAGCGTGCGGGTCGCGTTGAGCGCATTCTCGACGTCCCCGATCGCGGCCAGGGCGGCGGCGGCGTAGGCCGCCACTGCCTCCCGCTGCTGCGCGGTGCGCAGCTCGACCTGCGCGCTGAGCTGGCCTCCGGTGTACAGCGGCGCCATCAGGCGCAGCGCGCCGCCGGCCGAGGGCGTGTCGTAGTCGGACTTGAGCACCAGAATTTCACTGTCGAGGTAGCTGCCGCTGGCGGTCAGCGTGAGCGTCGGCAATTTCGCCGCCTGCGCCTCGCCGACGCGGTTGAACGCGGCCGCGACCCGTCGCTCGGCCGCGACCAGGTCCGGGCGGCGCTCGAGCATCTGCAGCGGCTGCCCGGCCGGCACTTCGGCCGGCGGCGGCGGCAGGTCGCTGCGCGCCTGCACCTCGGCGGCCGGATAACGTCCCAACAACAACTCCAGGGCGCGCACCGTCTGCGAGTAGGCCAGGTCGATCTGCGCCGCGGCATCGCGATACTGGTTGGCGCTGGCTTCGGCCAGGACCACGTCGCGTTCGTCGCTCGCGCCGACGGCGAGGCGCTTGCGCGCCAGCGCGGCGAGTTCCTCCGAGGCCTTGACCTGCTCGTTCGCCAGCTCGCGCTGCAGCGCGACCTGGGTCGCGGTGAACCAGGTCTGGACCACGCGCGCGGCCAGCAGCTGGCGCGCGAACGCGAGGTCGGACCGTGCCGAAGCGTAGTCCTCGCTCGCCGCGTTGCGGGCGTAGCGCAGCCGACCCCACAGGTCGAGTTCCCACGACACCGACAGGATGGCGCCGGTCAGGCCGCCGAAATCGCTGCCGAAGTTGCTCGAGCCGCTGCCGAGCAGCGAGATCGCCGGCTTGAGCATGCCTTGCGCGGCGGCGAGCCGCGCCTGCGCCTGCTCGACGCGCGCCCCGACCGCGCGCAGGTCCGGATTCGCCTGCAGCGCTTCCGCGACCAGGCCCTCGAGTTCGGCGTCCGCGAAGCTGGCGAGCCAGCCGTCGGTGACGTCGCCGGCGGCGGCGCCGCCGGCCCAGTCGCCGCGCAGCGCCACGCCCTCCAGCGCGTCGTCGCGGATCGCCGCGCCATCGGGCGCGGGCGTGACCGCGCAACCCGCGGCGAACGCGGTCGCGGCGACCAGCGCCACCCACGGGGCGCCCCGGAGGCGTACACGTTTGCCGGCGGGATCGCGCTGCATGAGGGCCTCAGTGGAGCTTCAGCACGAGCCAGTCCAGCTTGGTCGAGACGCGCAGGAACACCTTGCGCACGATGTGCACCATCTCGCCGTGGTCGGTGTACACCGCGCCCACGCCGGCGGCACCCGCGGCCAGGAACAGCTCCCGGTCCTTGCCCACGGGCAGCAGGCGCACCGCGAAGTAACCCGGCGGCATCGGCTGGGTCATCTGGTTGGGGATGACGCCGGAGATCGGCAGCTGGCCGGTGCCCGAAGCCCAGATGATCGAATCCACCTTGCACTTGATGATGCGGTTCGGGTGCGTCTTGAGCGCGATCTCCGCCTCCTGGCCGGGCTTGATGTTGCGCAGCTCGTTCTGGCGGAACAACGCCAGCACCCATTGCTCGTCCTCGACGAAGCTCATCGAGGGCGCCACCGGGAACGCGGTCACCGCCGAGCCTTCGCGCAACTGCAGGTTGACCACGGTGCCGTTGGCAGGCGCCACCACGGTGGTCTCCGCCAGCTTCCAGCGCGCGGCATCGAGCTGCGCGTCGACCTGCGCGATCGAGGCGCGGGTCTTCGCCACGTCCTGCAGTTCGTTGTCGGCCGAACGCGCCGACAGCTTCTGCACCACCTGCGCTTCCGCGGCCTGGGCCGCGGCCAGTTCGCCCTCGAGGCTGCCGAGGTCGGCCTGCGCCTGCTCGTAGTCGTACTGCGAGCCGGCGCCGGCCGCGGCCAGTTCCTGCGATTGCGCCAGGCGCTTGCGCGCCAGGTCGAGCTTCGACGCGATGGCGACGCGCGTGCCGCGCGCGTTGCGCAGCTGCTCGTCCAGTTCGCGCGCGTACGCCTGGGTGCTGCCCAGCTGCGCCACCAGGGCGTCGCGCTGCGCCTCCAGCGCATCGACGTCGGCCTGGTACAGGATCGGATCGATGCGGAACAGCACCGCGCCCTTCTTGATCGGCCGGTCCGGCTCCACCGGCACCTCGATGATGCGCCCGGCCACGCGCGGCACGATCTGCACCACGTAGTTGATCACCCGCACGTCGGACGACGAGGGCGCGAAGATGTTGAGCAGGAGGATCAGGATCGCGATGCCGATGACCGGGATCGTGATCGTGATCACCTGGGTGGTGATGTTCCATGGCAGCCACTTGAACTTGCCGAACACCAACCAGGCGAAGAAGGAATAGATGAGGATCAGCAGGAGTTCCATCTCAGGCCTCCGTGTCGCCGCCGCGTGCAGCGAGCTGCCGGCGCAATTCGGCCAGTTCCCCGCGCATGGACTCGATCTCGGCGTCGCGCGCCTGCGAGATCGCGGTCACGCGCGCCGCGCGCTCGTCGGCCATCGCCCCGACCCGCGCCGCGCGCTCCTCCGCCATGGCGGCGACCTGCTCGCTGATCGAGGGCTTCGCGGACGGCTTCCCGCCGTCCTCGTGCCCGTGCGGCTCGACCTCGTCGGTGCCGTAGGCCATCCGGTAGAGCACCGGCTTCGAATAGGCCCACAGCCAGGCCAGCGGCCACAACAGGCCGCCGAAGAACAGCGAGAGGATGCACAAGGTCTGGATCGCCTTGGCCTGCGGATGCTTGCGCTCCTCGGCGATCTTCTCCGGCAGGATGTGGACCAGCCAGAACACCACGATGGCGACGATCGGCGCGACGATCAGCGCGACCCAGGCGACGCCGTTGGCGACCGCGTCCAGCGTTTCGCCGGCGAACAGCGAGGCGTGCGCCGGAGCGCTGGCCAGCAGCGCCGACAGGACCACCGCCGGGCGTGCACGCAGGCGGAATCGGGGCGCCGAGGTGGGCGTCGAGTTCATGTTCAGGCACCGCAGCGACGACGGGTCATGTTGGCCGTTGGCCTCGCCCGATGCAAGGCGGGCCACCCAGCCGCCGGCCCGCAACTGCCCCTTCGGGCAGCGCGGTGCAGGCCAGGGCCGGGCGCCCGTGGGTTGACAATCGACCAACCCGAGTCCGTCGCGCTTGCGCCGGATTCGACCATCGGAGTGGCCAATTTGAAACGTGCAAGCAAGGCCGACGCCAGCGCCGCCCGTCGCAAGCGCGCCGAGGCCGACCTCGAGCGCGCCGCGACCGCCAGGGCGAAATCCACTGCCGCGGCGAAGGCCGCCGACAAGGACGAGGGCAAAGCCAAGTCCAAGTCCAAGGCGGCAGGAAAGGCCAAGGCCAGGGGGAGCGCAGGGACGAAGGACCCACCCACGCGGTCGGCGGCCGAGCCCTTGTCGCGCAAGCGCTACGAGAAGGAACTGCGCAAGCTGCACGCCGAACTGGTGGCGCTGCAGCTGTGGGTGCAGGAGAAGGGCCTCAAGGTCTGCATCCTGTTCGAGGGCCGCGACGGCGCCGGCAAGGGCGGCACGATCAAGGCGATCACCGACCGGGTCAGCCCGCGCGTGTTCCGCGTGGTCGCCCTGCCGGCGCCGAGCGACCGCGAGAAATCGCAGATGTACCTGCAGCGCTACCTTCCGCACCTGCCGGCGGCGGGCGAGGTCGTGGTCTTCGACCGCAGCTGGTACAACCGCGCCGGCGTCGAGCGCGTGATGGGCTTCTGCTCCGACGAACAGCTCAAGCGCTTCCTGAACTCGGTGCCGCTGGTCGAGAAGGCCATCGTGCAGTCGGGCATCGTCCTGCTCAAGTACTGGCTCGAGGTGAGCCCGGAGGAGCAGACGCGGCGACTGCAGGACCGGATCAACGATCCGCGCAAGGTCTGGAAGCTGTCGCCGATGGACCTCAAGTCGTACAGCCGCTGGTACGACTATTCACGCGCCCGCGACGACATGTTCGCCGCCACCGACACCGGCTTCGCGCCCTGGTACGTGGTCGACTCCAACGACAAGCGCCGTGCGCACCTCGACATCATCAGCCATCTGCTCAGCCAGGTTCCCTACAAGGCCCCCCGTCGCGAAAAGGTGAAGCTGCCGAAGCGGCAGAAGGCTGGCGGCTACCACGAGCCGGATTACCCGTACAAGCGCGTGCCGTCGCGATACTGAGCGCCGTGCCGCATCGCACCAACGCTGCAGCCGGCCGCGCCTGCCCCTACGGGCAGTACTGCGGGAGTGCGCCCTGGCGCAGATTGGACCGGGTCCGTTGCCACGCCGACCACGGCGTTCGCGCCGCCCTACGCCATGGCGGTGCAGCCGGCCGAAACCACAAGGAGCGATTCCCATGAGCACCGCAGCCAAGCCCGCAGCAAGCGGCAGTCTCAGCAACGTGTTCGCGGCCTCGGCGATGCGCGCCGACCAGTGGCGCGAACTCAACGCGCTGGCCCGCGCCTGGGCCGCGGCGACGCCGGGGTCACCGCAAGCGGAGAAGCTGCGCGGGGACGCGGGTGGCGTCTACGCCAGCCTCGCCCGACTCGAACCGTCCTGGGCGTTCCCGGGCGCGCGCCTGGTCGCGGCCGTCGCCGCGGCCCTGGAGGCGCGCGATGCGGCCGGCTTTGCGCGCCTCGTGCGCCGCGTTTCCGGCGCCCTGCTGTCGGGGTCGTACCGCCACGAGGAATCGGCGTGGGACCCGGGCGCGGAAAGCGAGTCGCAGCTGCTGGAATCGGCCTCGCCCGCCACGCCCGGCACCACGCTGCAGCGCCCGTACTTCGAAGTTCTGGTGGTGACTCCCAGCGATCCCTCGACCTGGGCCGCCGCGCGCGAGGACATGCGCCGGCTGCGCCGCGCCGACGACAGCTTCGTGTACGAACTGGTGCACGTGGGCAGCTTCGAGGACGCCGCGCTCGCGGTCATGGTCAACGACAACCTGCAGGCGGTGGTCCTGGCCGATGGCTTCTCCTACGCCACCCGCCACGACCTGCCCGACCTGCACGACTTCCTCGCCCGCCACATCAAGGTCGACGCCAACAGCGTGGCGCCGGGCGTGCTCGCCACCACCCTGGCCAAGGCGATCAAGGGTTACCGGCCGGAACTCGACCTGTACCTGCTCTCCGACCGCTCCCCCGAGAGCCTGGCCGGCAGCGACGAGGCGGCGCCGATCCGGCGCATGTTCCACCATGTCGAGGAGCCGATGGAGATCCACCTGTCGATCCTCGACGGCGTCAACGACCGCTTCCAGACCCCGTACTTCGACAACCTCAAGAAGTACGCGCTGCGCCCGATCGGCACCTTCCACGCGCTGCCGATCGCGCGCGGCAAATCGGTGTTCCGCTCGAACTGGATCAAGGATTTCGGCCAGTTCTACGGCACCAACATCTTCTTCGCCGAGTCCTCGGCCACCACCGGCGGCCTCGACAGCCTGCTCGAGCCCACCGGCAACATCAAGAAGGCGCAGGAAGCGGTGGCGCGGGCCTTCGGCGCCAAGCGCGCCTTCCTGGGCACGAACGGAACGTCGACCTCGAACAAGATCGTGGTCCAGGCCGTGTGCGAGCCCGGCGACATCGTGATCGTCGACCGCAACTGCCACAAGTCGCACCACTACGGCTTCGTGCTCAGCGGCGCGCAGCCCTACTACGTCGAGGCGTTCCCGCTGACGCAGTACTCGATGTACGGCGCGGTGCCGCTGCGCACGATCAAGAAGGCGCTGCTCGATTGCATGGCCGAGGGCAAGCTCGACCGGGTCAAGGCGATCGACATGACCAACTGCACCTTCGACGGGCACATGTACAACCCGCGGCGGGTGATGGAAGAGTGCCTGGCGATCAAGCCCGACCTGGTGTTCCTGTGGGACGAGGCCTGGTTCGGCTTCGCCCGCTTCAACCCCTTCCACCGCCGTCGCACCGCGATGGGCGCGGCCGCGGCGCTGACCGCGCGCTACCGCGACCCGGCCTACCGCGAGGTCTACAAGGCCCACGCGGCCAAGGTCGGCAAGATCGACCCGAAGAACGCCGCCCTGCTCGACACCCACCTGCTGCCGGACCCGGACAAGGTGCGGATCCGCGTCTACCAGACCAACTCGACCCACAAGTCGATGTCGGCATTCCGCCAGGGCTCGATGATCCTGGTCTGGGACGAGGACTTCCACCACGTCGAGGGGCCGTTCCAGGAGGCGTTCCTCGCCCACACCTCGACCTCGCCCAACCTGCAGCTCATCGCCTCGCTCGACGTGGCGCGGCGGCAGATGGAGCTGGAGGGCTACGAGCTCACCATGAACATGACCGAGCTCGCGATCCGGATCCGCAACGCGGTCAACACCCACCCGCTGATCTCGAAGTACTTCAAGGTCGCGACCATCGAGGACATGGTCCCGGCCGAGTACCGCAAGTCCGGGATCAAGGATTTCGGCCCGCCGAACTCGACCTGGGCCAACCTCATCGACGCCTGGGACGAGGACGAGTTCGCGCTCGACCCGACCCGCCTGACCGTGATCTGCGGTTCGGCCGGGATGGACGGCACCCAGTTCAAGGGCATGCTGTCGGACCGCTTCGACATCCAGATCAACAAGACCTCGCGCAACAGCATCCTGGTCCAGACCAACATCAACAACACCCACAGCGACGCGGCGCTGCTGATCAAGGCGCTGGCGGACCTGTCGCGCGAGATCGAGCAGCGGCTCGCCGACGGCGGCGCGCCGGCCAGGGAGGCGTTCGCGGCGCGGGTCAAGTCGCTGATGGTCGACGTGCCCGACCTGCCGAACTTCAGCCGCTTCCACGATTCCTTCCGCGAGAACCCCAAGGGCGCGAGCAACGAGGGCCACATGCGCCCGGGCTTCTTCATGGCCTACAAGGAAGCCAACTGCGAGTTCGTCAAGCTCGCCAGCAAGGACATCGACGAGCGGCTCAAGAACGGTCCGGAGCTGGTCTCGGCCAACTTCGTCATCCCCTACCCGCCCGGCTTCCCGATCATGGTGCCCGGACAGGTCATCACCGCCGACACCATCACCTACATGCGCAAGCTGGACGTCAAGGAGATCCACGGCTACGTGGCCGCGCAGGGCATCAAGCTGCTCAAGCCCTCCGTGCTCGCGGGACGCAAGCAGACCAGCGATCGCTGATACCCGGCGCGGGCGCCGATCGCGCCCGCAACGACCCCGATCCATCCGGAGCAACGAGCCATGCAATCCTTCTTCCAGTTCCTGCTCGCGCAGCCCTACATCCTGCTGTTCTTCACCGTCGGCATGGCGGTATTCGTCGGCAGGTTCTCGGTCAAGGGCTACGGCCTGGGCATGGTCGCGGCCGCGGTCGTGGTCGGCGCGGCGCTGTCGACCTGGGCTTCGACCTACGGCGTCAAGCTGCAGCTCGACAATTTCGCCAAGTCGCTCTTCTATTACCTGTTCATGTACGGCGTGGGCCTGCGCGTGGGCCCGGCCTTCTTCAACAGCCTGAAGAAGGACGGCCTCAAGTTCACCATCCTCGCGGTGGTGTGCTCGATCCTGGGCCTGGCGCTCGTGGTGATCGGCGCCAACATGCTCGAACTGCCGCCGGGCGCCGCGGGCGGCATCCTCGCCGGCTCGCAGACCATGTCGGCCGCGATCGGCACCGCCGAGATGGCGGTCAGCCAGGGCGCGTTCCGGCTGCCCGAGGGCGTCACCGCCGAGCAGGTTTCCGGCATGATCGCCCTGGGCTACGGCGTGACCTACATCTACGGCACGGTCGGCATCATCCTGATCTGCAAGTACCTGCCCAAGATGTGGGGCATCGACGCGCGCAAGGCGGCGAAGGAATACGAAGCGGCCCACGGCGTGGCCAACGTCGATGACGCCGGCCTGAGCGGCTATCGCGCCGGCGGGCTGCGGGCCTATCGGCTGGAGAACAAGGACAACGCCGGCAAGAGCATCGCGGCGTTCCGGTCCAAGTTCCCCCAGTACCGCATCGTCAACGTGGTGCGTGGCGACGAGAAGCTGGGCGCGGCGGCGGACCTGGTGCTGCAGGCGGGCGACCTGGTCGCGATCGGCGGCAAGCTCGAGGACCTCACCGCCAACCTCGGCGTCATCGGTCCCGAGGTCGCTGACCAGAAGGTGCTGAACATCCCGCTCGACCAGGCCGAGATCCTGGTCACCGAGAAGGCGGCCGACGGCAAGGTGCTCAAGGACTTCCGCAACGAGGACTTCGCCGGCCAG
>CAZTNB010000063.1:11809-16184 GCA_964614825.1 uncultured Gammaproteobacteria bacterium | reverse complement strand
CGTCGGCACCAGCGGCGACACCAGCAACGGCAACGGCGCGCACGTCACCGCCGGCGGCACCTGGGTCAACGGCTCCAGTCGCACGTTCAAGGAAGCCTTCACCGCGATCGATCCGCTCGAGGTGCTGGCGCGCGTGGTGTCCCTGCCCGTGTCGCGCTGGCGCTACCGCGGGCACGACGGCGAGTGGCACCTCGGCCCGACGGCGGAGGACTTCCACGCCGCCTTCGGCCTCGGCGACGACGCGCGCTACATCGGCACGGTGGACGCCGACGGCGTGGCGCTGGCCGCGCTCCAGGGCATGGACCGGAAGCTGGGCGCGACCCGCGAGCAGCTGGCCTCCGACAACGCGCGGCTGCGCGCCGAGGTCGACGAGCTGCGTGCGCGGCTGGCGCGGATCGAGGCGCTGGTGGCGCCGGCGCCCGCCCGATGAGCGCGCGCCGCAGGCCCGTCGCCGTGCTGCTGGGCGGCGCGGCCTTGCTGCTGGCCTGGTGCGCGAGCGCCGGCGGCGGCGACAGCGCGATCGCGCGCCACGTGGTGGCCGGCGGCGGCGGCGAGTCGTCGAGCGCGCGCTGGCAGCTGCGCGGCACCGCGGGACAGGCGCTCGCGCAGGCCAGCGAATCCGGCCGCTACCGCCTGCAGTCGGGCTACTGGACGCCGCTGGCCCGCGACGACGGCCTGTTCGCCGACGGCTTCGAGGACTGAACGCCTAGAATGGCGGCCTCGATCCCCGGGGCCCGGCCATGGCACGCGCGTTCATCGACCTCTACAGCGACACCAAGACCCGCCCCACGCCGGCGATGCGCCGCGCGATGGCCCAGGCCGAGGTCGGCGACGAGGCCGCCTTCGAGGACCCCACGGTCAACGCGCTGTGCGAGCGCGTGGCCGCGCTGCTGGGCAAGGAGGCCGCGGTGTTCATGGCCAGCGGCACGCAGTGCAACCAGGTGGCGCTGGCGACGCTGTGCCGGCCGGGCGACGAGATCATCTGCGACCGCACCGCGCACATCGCCTGCTACGAGTCCGGCGGCGTGGCGGCCAACGCGGGCGCCAACCTCGCCACCCTCGACGGCGACCGCGGGCGCTTCAGCGCGGCGCAGGTCGAGGCCGTGCTGCGCATGCCCATGCGCCACGCGCCGCGGCAGACGCTGCTGGCGGTGGAACAGACCTCGAACCTGGGCGGCGGCGCGGTGTGGCCGCTGGCGCAGCTCGACGCGGTGACCGCGCTGGCGCGCGCGCACGGCATGCGCACGCACATGGACGGCGCGCGGCTGCTCAATGCCGTGGTGGCGAGCGGCGTGCCGGCCGCGCGCCAGGCGCGCGACTTCGACTCGGCGTGGATCGACTTCAGCAAGGGCCTGGGCGCGCCGGTGGGCGCGGCGCTGGCGGGCTCGAAGGACTACATCGCCGAAGCCTGGCGGGTGAAGCAGCGCCTCGGCGGCGCGATGCGCCAGGCCGGCATCATCGCCGCCGGCGCGCTGCACGCGCTCGAGCACCACGTCGAACGCCTCGCCGAGGACCACGCGAACGCGCGGCGCCTGGCCGAAGGCCTGGGCGGGATCGAGGGCATCGTGATCGATCCGGCCACGGTGGAGACCAACCTGGTGTACTTCTCGCTGGCGCCGCGCGTGGCGCTGGACGGATCGCGCTTCTGCGACGCGCTGCGCGCGCAGGGCGTGCGCATGGGCGCGCTGGGTCCGAACCTGGTCCGCGCCGTCACCCACCTCGACGTCGACGGCGCCGACATCGACGCGGCGATCGCGGCGGTCGCGCGGGTAGTGGCGCGCTGACGGCGGGGCCCTTGCGATCGCCCCTGCCGTGGGCGACCGCGCCTACTCCTCGAAGCCGTCAGCGAACAGGCCGTCGCAAGCCAGCTCGGAATCGAGCCCGACCACGTAGTCGACCGACCCTCCCGGCGCGTCCGGCTGCTGCCAGCGGAAATACACCCGCAGCCGGTCGCCGTGGATCACGCCCTCGGGATTGCTGAACAAGGCCGACGGCGCCCACGCGCCGTCGAGCGTCAGGAAGGCCGGATCGCCGAACAGCGACTGCGGCGCCGACCAGCCGCTGCCGTCGTCGGCCGACTCGAGGTACCAGAGGTTGTTCTGGGTCAGCCCGCCGTTGACGTCGCGCAGGGCGTAGAACGCCTGCAGCAGGCCGCCGCAGGCCAGCACGCGGCCGGCGTTGTGCGCGTAGGCGGCGGTGCGCCCGCCGCCCGGATTCGATTCCAGGAACCAGTAGTAGGGCGTGCCGCGGAACAGCTCGGCCTCCTCGCCGTACGCGCTCCAGTCCTCGACCAGCGGCGGCGAGGCGTCGTCGTAGGCGAAGCGGCCGATGCCGCCGCCGTCGCGATCCACGCCGGGCCGGTACACGCTGTCCACGCGCAGGTACAGTTGGCCGTTGACCAGCCCGTAGGCGCCGACATGGAAGCCGCCCGGCCCCACCACGGGCGCCGACACCGGGCCCTGGTGCGTGACCACGCGATTGTCCGGATCCGGGCCGAGGTCGCTGACGCTGGTGTTGTAGTTGTACTGGCCCCAGCGGCTCGGCGACTGCGAGTCGTTGGCGTGCCAGGCCAGCAGCTTCCAGCTGTCGCCGACCTTGACCGCGCGCAGGTAGCTGATCGGCGGGTCGACGGTGGCGCCGAAGCTGGCCGGCGCCGCGCCGCCCGGCCCGTAGCTCAGGGTGCCGTCGCTGGTGAAGTCGTAGCCGTCGGCGGAGGTGCCGTGGACCACGTCGGTCAGGGCGAATCCGCTGGTCGGATAGACGCCGGGATCGGCCGTGAGCGTCCACAAGTGCCAGCGCGCGTCAGCCGGATCGTAGGCGATCGTGAAGCGCAGCGAGTTGCGGAAGCCGGTCGGCGTGAGCTCGGTGCCGAGCCGCACGCCGTCGAGCCGCACGCTGCGGGCGGCGGTTTCGAAGCGCGGCGGCTGCGGCGCGGCGACGGCCGCGGTGGCGAGCATGGCCAGGCACAGCCCGGCCAGGAAACTGCGGTAACGCATGGGGTCGGCCTCGTGGGCGCCTGTGGTGGCCCCGCGCGATGCAATGCCCGTGCCAGACCGCCGCTAGAGCCCGAGGACGAGGTCCTCCGCCTCGACCCGGTCGAGGCGGATGCGGTTGGCGAACAGCGAGAAGGCCAGCATGCCGGCGAGGCCGTTGGCGCGCGCCACCCAGTGCGGGATGTACAGCGCCGGCGCGATCCAGCCCGAATCGAAGTACGGCTCCAGCGACAGCACGTCGTGCAACGCCATCTTGCCCGCGAACAGGTAGCGCACCAGCTTCAGGCGCTGGTTCTTCAGCGCCCAGCGGAAGAAGGTGTGCACGCTCAGCAGGCCGTGCAGGTACACGGTGTCCTTGGTGAAGGCGTGGCCGCCGGCGAGCGGCACGCCGCGGTACACGCGCATGGCCGAGGTGAAGCTGTCCGACTCGGTCTGGCCGGACTCGACGAAGAAGCGGAACACGTCGATGAAGTCGGCGCCCTTGAGCGCGAGGTCGATGGCGATGATGCGCAGCGAGATGCGCTTCATGCGCCCGATGTCGATGGTGCCGGTGATGAGCTCGGCGAAGGTCGCCAGCCCCTCCTGGGTGGCGGTGATGCGCGGCGTGTTGAGGCCCAGGCTGGTCAGGTGCGGCTGCTCGCGGCCGTTGAGCGCGGTGAGCGAGTGCACGTAGGCCTCGTGCTCGAGCAGCTGGTGGCGGTCGTACTCGGAGAACGCGGTGGCCGAGCGCAGGCGGATGCGGGTCGGGCCGGCCGCGGCCTTCGCGATCAGGTTGGGATCGATCTCCACCCGCACCTTGTGGTGGACGAAGAAGCGGTCCATCGCCTCCTGCAGCTCGGCCTGCAGGATCTCGGCCGAGAGGCAGTAGTCGGCCTCGTGGGTGGCGAGCTCCTTGCTGAGCTCGTCGGCGAGGAAGATGAAGTGGCGCGCGGCGTCGATGTTGTGCAGCTCGGCGCCGGGCAGGGTGTCGCCGGGCCGGCCGAACAGGCGGATCGAATGCTCGGTCACCGCCGGCGTGCCCAGCGCGTCGAGCAGGCGCGTGGCGATGCTGCTCGACTCCGCGGTGCGCCAGATGTAGTCGGCCACCGGATGCTCGCCGTAGAGGCGCGCCACCTGCTGGATGGCCTCGATCTCGTCGCGCACGCCGTCGAAGTCGAAGCGCGGGTACTCGATCTCCGGCAGCGAGACCCGCCCGCCGTGCCAGCGCTCGAGGAAGTCCCGCTGCACCCGCGCCGGCCAGCTCACCGCCGACAGCAGCTTGATGCCCTTGACCGCCACGACCAGGCGGCGATCGAGCGCGGCCAGCTCCTGGAGATCGCGTTCGTCGGACATGGCCTTGGAATCTAGCAAAGTACGACCGGATCCGCGCTGCCGCGGTCCGT
>CAZTNB010000063.1:0-11709 GCA_964614825.1 uncultured Gammaproteobacteria bacterium | reverse complement strand
CAGGCGCTTGCCGAGCGCGCGGCCCAGCAGCTTCTCGGCCGCCTTGCGCTGCCGCTGCGCGGCCGGATCCGTGCGCGTGCTCATCAGTTCGGCGCGCAGCTTCTCGTAGTGGGCATGGCGCAGGGCGTCGAGTTCGCCGCTGGCGACCGCGGCCAGCACGGCGCAACCCGGCTCGGTGCGGTGCTGGCAGTCGCTGAAGCGGCATTGCGCGGCCAGCGCCTCGATATCGGCGAAGTGGGTGTCGGCGAGGTCCTCGTCGCCGGTGAGCTTGATCTCGCGCATGCCCGGCGTGTCGATCAGGCAGGCGCCGGTCGGCAGCGGGATCAGCGCGCGGTGGGTGGTGGTGTGGCGGCCGCGGCTGTCGTTGCCGCGCACGTCGTTGGTGCGCTGCTTGTCGATGCCGAGCAGGCGGTTGGTGAGGGTGGACTTGCCGGCGCCCGAGGAACCGACCAGCACCGCGGTGACGCCGGGGCCGAGCCACGGCCGCAGCTCCTCCACCGTCCGCGGGTCCTTGGCGTTGACCGCCAGCACCGGCACCGCGGGCCCGGCCAGCGCCTGGACCTCGGCTTGGCGCGCCGCGGCCTCCGCGCACAGGTCGCGCTTGGTCAGCAGCACCAGCGGCCGCGCGCCGCTGCCCTGCACCAGGACCAGGTAGCGCTCGATGCGGCGCGGGTTGTAGTCGTGGTCCAGGCCGCACACCACCACCACCAGGTCGACGTTGGCCGCGATCGGCTGCTCGCGATGCGATTCGCCGGCGGCGGCGCGCGCGAGCAGCGTGCGGCGCGGCAGCAGGGTCTCGATCAGCGGCGGCTGCTTCGGCGCCAGCAGCACCCAGTCGCCCACCGCCGGGCGCGAGCGCGGCTCGACCCCGGCGCGCACCATCTGCGCCGGCGCCTGCACCGCGAACGCGCTGGCGCCGTCGTGCACCTCGTAGCCGCTGCGATGCTGCGCGATCACGCGCGCGAGGCGCCGGTCCGGCGCGAGCCCGGGCGGCAAGGTGGCGCGGTCGGCGTCCCGCCAGCCGATGGCGGCGAGCGCGTCGTAGTCGATGACCTTGGGTGCCGCCATGGGTCGCGCATTGTAGCCGGCGGGGTCCGGCGGCGCGGTCTTCACGGGAAGTCCCGCCGCGGATGCGCTAGCGTCGGCGGCGCAAACGACCTGGATCGACGCCGATGCAGACCTACGCGCGGGTGTTGCTGTGGATTTCCGGCCTCGGCTTCGCCGGCTTCGGCCTCGCCTTCCTGTGGGCCCCGCTGCAGACCATGGCGGCGGCCGGACTCGTGCTCGAGGGCGCGCTGGCGGCGACCGAACTGCGCGCCTTCTACGGCGGGCTGGAAGTGGCGCTGGGCGGGCTGCTCATCGCCTGCGCGCTGGATGCGCGGCGCCTGCGCGACGGACTGGTGCTGGTGCTGGCCTGCTACGGCGGCATCGGCCTGGCGCGCCTGGCGGGCATGCTCGCCACGGGCGCCGACACGCCGTTCCTGCGCTTCGCGCTGGCCACCGAACTGGGCCTCGCGGTCGCGGCGCTGGTCGGCCTGCGGGGACTGCGGCGCGCGCCCTAGCGCGTTGGAGAACCCTGGCACATCCGTGTGCCATGGGTGGGGGAAGCGTTCAGAGGGCGGCGGTGGCGTTCGCCGGGTCGACGTCGGCCGCGGTCACGACCTGCACCGTGTCGCCGTCCTTGAGCCCGGTCTGGCCCACCGTGACCACGACGGCGCCGGCGGACAGGCCTTCGACGACCTGCACCATGCTGCCGTTCTCGACGCCCAGGTGCACCTGGCGCTGCTTGACCTTCTGGTCCTCGACCAGCCACACGTGGGTGGTGGTGCCGTTGCCGACCACGGCCGACTTCGGCATCAGGGTGGCGTCGGCGATCTGCTCGTAGTTGACCGCGAGGCGCACGAACAGGCCCGGGCGCAGCACGCCCTCGGAGTTGTCCACCGCGACCACGGCGCCCACCGTGCCGGTGGCGCGATCGACCACCGGGCTCACGCGCTCGACCGTGCCGTCGAGCTCGAGGCCCGGCAGCGCATCGGCGACCAGCGCCACCGGCTGGCCGGCGGCGAGCAGGTGCGCGACGCGCTCGGGCACGTCGATGCGGGCCTTGAGCTCGGTGAAGTCGGCGATCTCGAACGCCGCGTCCTGCAGCTTGAGCCACTGGCCCTGCTTGACGTGGCGGCGCGTCACCACGCCGGCGTAGGGCGCGCGGATCGCGGCCTTGTCCACCGCCATGCGCGCCAGCCCGACCGCGGCGGCCTGGGTGTCGCGGGCGAAGCGAGCCTGGTCGTAGGCCTCGCGGCTGATCATGCTCTTGTCGAGCAGGCGGTCGTTGCGCGAGACGTCGTGCGCAAGGCGGTCGGCCAGGCTCTGCTGCTGGCGCAGCTCCAGGCTCTGCCAGCGCGAGTCGATGCGCGCGAGCACCTGGCCGGCGGCGACGTGGTCGCCCTCCTCGACCAGGATCTCGACCACCTCGCCGGCGATCTCGGCCACGACCTTGGCCTCGCGCTCGGCCTCGAGGTTGGTGGTGGCGGCGTAGGTCGGCGACAGGTCGCCCGTGACCACCGAACCGACCTCCACCGGCACGCGCTCGACCGCGTCGGCCTTGGCCACTTCACGCGACTGCGCGTCGCCGCCGCAACCCGACAGCCCGGCGACAGCCAGGGCCAGCGAGGCCGCCAGGGCGGCGCGGGTCCACAGGGTCTTCATTACGCGGCCTCGTCGTAGGCAGGCGCCGGCGCGGGGGCCTCGGGCTCATTGCTGGCCTGGGTCCACACGGCGTCCATCACTTCCAACAGGGTCTCGAACAGGACTTTCTCTAGCGTGGTCATGGTGTCTTTCTCGCTGGTGTTGTAGGTCACTATAACACCAGTTCGGGGGATGGCTATGTGCCGGAAGTCACAAGGGTTTCGGTCACGGTGCCCAGCTTGCCCGGCCTGGGGCCCGGGCGCATGAGCCAGAAGATGCAGTGACTTCCGGAAGGGTTGCGAGCTTGGACCTAGATTGGGGCGAAAGCGGGGCAAGGAAGTGGCCTCGATACGACAGCCCAGGCGCATGGGCTAGGATCGACCGGCGATCCTGCCCCGATGGCCCCATGAACAAGCACACAGTGTCCGCCAGCCGACGGCTGGCCAACGTGAAATACGAGATCCGCGGCGAGCTGGCCCACCGCGCGCGCGAGCTCGAGGCGCGCGGCCAGCCGATCTTCCGCCTCAACATCGGCAACCCCGGCATCTACGGCTTCGAAGTCCCGGCCGCGCTGCGCGAGGCGGTGGCGCGCCAGGTGCCGGCGAGCGAGGCCTACTGCCAGGAACAGGGCCTCGCCGACGCGCGCGCCGCGATCGTGGCGCAGCAGCTCGCGCGCGGCGCGCGCAACGCCAGCGTGGAGCGCACCTTCATCGGCAACGGCGTGAGCGAGCTCATCGACCTCGCCATGCGCGGCCTGCTCGACGAGGGCGACGAAGTGCTGGTGCCCTCGCCCGACTATCCGCTGTGGACCGCCAGCGTGATCCTCAACGGCGGCCGCGCGGTGCACTACCCGTGCCGGGCCGACAACGGCTTCCTGCCCGATGCCGACGAGATCGAGGCCCTGATCACGCCGCGCACGCGCGCGCTGGTGGTGATCAACCCCAACAACCCGACCGGCGCGGTGTATCCGCGCGAGCTGCTCGCGCGCATGGCCGCGATCGCCGCGCGCCACCGCCTGGTGCTGATGTCCGACGAGATCTACGACGGCATCCTCTACGACGAGGCGCGCTTCGAGCCGATCGCCGCGCTCGCCCACGACACCGTGTGCCTGTCCTTCGGCGGCCTGTCCAAGGTGCATCGCGCCTGCGGCTGGCGCGTCGGCTGGATGAGCCTGTCCGGCGCGGTGGAACGCGCCGCCGACTACCTGCACGGCCTGGTGCTGCTGGCGGCGCTGCGGCTGTGCTCCAACGTGCCGGGGCAATGGGCGATCGTGCCGGCGCTGACCGGCCCCGACACCATCGGCGCGCTGACCCGTCCCGGCGGGCGCCTGTACGAGTCGCGCCGCGCGGTGCTGGAGATGGTCGCGCGCAGCGAGTTCCTCTCGGTGGCGCGGCCCGATGGCGCGCTCTACGCCTTCCCGGGCGTCGACACCGCGCGCCTGCCCGATTTCGACGACTACGCCTTCGCGCTGGAGCTGCTGCAGACCGAGCACGTGCTGCTGGTGCCGGGATCGAGCTTCAACCTGTCGGACCGCCGCCACTTCCGCGTGACCCTGCTGCCGCAGGCGCCGGAACTGCGCGAGGTGTTCGCGCGCATCGAGCGCGCACTGGCGCGCGCCGCCGAGCGCGCCGCCGGCGCCGCGGTCGGGCCGGATGTGGCGCTGGCTTAGCGTCCTGCCGCTGGCGCTGGCGATGGGCTCCGCGGCCGGCGCCGACCTGCGCTACCTCGCGCTCGGCGATTCCTACACCATCGGCGAAGGCGTGCCGGAGGCGGGACGCTGGCCGGCGCAGCTGCGCGACGCGCTGCTCGCGCGGGGACTGGCGCTGGCCCCGCCGCAGTACGTGGCGCGCACCGGCTGGACCACCGACGAGCTCGCGGCGGCGATGGACGCGGCGGAGCTGGCGCCGCCCTACGACCTGGTCTCGCTGCTGGTCGGGGTCAACAACCAGTACCGCGGCCGCGACGCGCAGGAATACCGGCGCCAGTTCGCGGCGCTGCTGGCGCGCGCGATCGGGCTCGCCGGCGGACGCAGCGAGCGCGTCTTCGTGCTGTCGATCCCCGACTGGGGCGTGACCCCGTTCGCGGCCGGCCCCGACCGCGACCCGGCGCGCATCGCGCGCGAACTCGACGCCTACAACGCGCTGGCGCGCGCCGAGTGCCAGCGCTACGACGTGGCCTGGGTCGACATCACCGCGCTGTCGCGCGGCGCGGCCCGCGCCGAACTGGCCGCCGACGGCCTGCACCCTTCCGCCGCGCAGTACGCGCGCTGGGCCGCCGCGGCCGCACCGGTCGCCGCCGCCCTGCTCGCGCCCCGCGCGCGGCACTGAACCCGCCGCCACCCACCGGCGCCCGCTCGCGCGGCGGGGGCGCCTCGAGCGCAGGCCGGGGCCAGGTCGCCGCCGGAGCCGCCCGCATGCCGGAGGCAAGCCGCCGCCGCGGCGCGGGGCATTGACCGCATCAGGACCCGTGGCCCGCTAGACTGGCGCGAATCGATCCTGGAGTAGCCCCGATGTCCCTCGATCCCGCGCTGCGCGAGCGTATCGCCGGCATCCTCGGCACCCACCGCGTGGTGCTGTTCATGAAGGGCACGCGGCAGGCGCCGCGCTGCGGCTTCTCCGCCGGCGCGGTGGAGACGCTCAACGGCCTGCTCGACTCCTTCCACGACGTGGACGTGCTGGCCGACCCCGAGCTGCGCGAGGGCATCAAGGCCTACGGCAACTGGCCGACCATCCCGCAGCTGTACGTGGCCGGCGAGCTGGTCGGTGGCGCCGACATCATCGCGCAGCTGGCCGGCAGCGGCGAATTGCACGCCGTGCTCGGCGTGCCGGCGCCGGACCGCACGCCGCCGCAGGTCACCATCACGCCCGCGGCCGCGGAGGCGATCCGCGGCGCCATGGCCGATGCCGGCGACGACCGCCTGCACCTGGCCATCGACGGGCGCTACCGCGCGCAGTTCCTGCTCAAGCCGGCGCAGGGCCACGAGATCCGCGCCGAGTCGGCCGGCATCGAGCTGCTGCTCGACCTCGCCAGCGCGCAGCGCGCCCGCGGCCTGGTGATCGACTGGGCCGATACGGTGCAGGGCGCGGGCCTGGTGATCCGCAACCCGAACGCGCCGGCCGGGGTCAAGGCGATGGACGTCAAGGCGCTGCAGGCCGCGCTCGCGGCCGGCCGCGTGACCGTGGTCGACGTGCGGCCGGCGCCGGACCGGGCGCTGGCGCCGTTCCCGGCCGCGCGCGTGCTCGACGACTCCACCCGGGCCGCGCTGGAGGCGCTGCCCAAGGACACGCCGCTGGCCTTCCTGTGCCACCACGGCAACTCCAGCCGGCGCGCCGCCGAGTACTTCAGCGAGCTCGGCTTCCGCGATGTCTGCAACGTCGAGGGCGGCATCGACGCCTGGAGCCGCGAGATCGACCCCGCGCTGCCGCGCTACTGAGCCCCCGCGCCCGTGACAGCGCCCCGCGCGCTGTCCTATGCTGCGCCGGCGGCGCGCTCCCACGCAGCGCCACGCCCACGACGAGAAGAACGGCAAGACGTGCCCGCGCGACGGGCCGGGTTCTAGGGAAGGGCGAGACGATGAACAGCTTGACCTGCTGCGCACCCGCGCTCCTCGCGCTGGCGCTGGCTGCGTGCGGAGGCGGCGAGAACCAGCGCATCGTCGACGCCTGCACCGAGGCCATCTCCACCAAGCTCGCCGATCGCAGCTTCGAGCTCGATCCCAAGGACATGCTGGCCAACGTCAAGCCCTCGGGCGAACGCCAGTTCGAGCTGAGCTCGACGGTGTGCTTCGATTGCGGCCTGCCCAGCGAGAAGAAGCAGCAGGTCGTGTGCCGGGCGCAACTCGACCCGGCCAACCCGACGGCGCCGCCGTCGGTGACCTTCCTCAACTTCGTCTGGTGAGGCGCGGCGCCGCCGGCGCCGCGCTACCAGCACAAGCCGGACTGGTCGAAGCGCACGCCGAGTTCGCGGCACATGCGCTTGCGTTCCACCCAGCGCTCGGTCCGCTCGCGTTCGGCGCGCGAGGGCACGTCGTTGGCGGCGAGCGCATCGCCGCCGGCGCGCGGCGCGGCGTGCGCGCAGGCGCCGAGCAGCACCGTGGTGGCCAGGATCGCGAGGACGCAGCGCGTGCGCATGGCGGGCTCTCCGGTGGTCGGATCGCGGTCGGTCCGGGCGCCAGCATACGCCCGCCGCGCCCGGCGGGCGTTGCCTGCGTTGCGATTGCGGCGGCGGCACGGGCGGCGGCCGCGCCCGGATCGACGGTCACAGCCGTGTCCGCCGGGCTGGCGGTAGAGTCGCGCGGTCGATCCCGCCCCGTCCCCACCGGAGCCCTTCCGCCGTGCGCTACGCCGTGGTCATCGTTTCGCCGCCGGGCTACCCGCACGCCGAGGCCTTCCGCGAGGTCGCCGAAGCGCTGGTCGCGGCGCTGCGCGACCTCGGCCACGACGCGCTGCTGGCCCGCGGCTTCGAGGCCGGCGACCGCCGCGCGATCGTGTTCGGCGCCAACCTGCTCGAACGCGCCGGCCTCGAGCCGCCGCCCGACGCCATCCTCTACAACCTCGAGCAGGTGACGCCGGATTCGCCGTGGTTCCCCGCCGCCACGCTGGCGCGCCTGCGCCGCCACCGGGTGTGGGACTACAGCGCCGCCAACGTCGCGCGGCTGGCGGCGCTGGGCGTGGCCGCCACCCACGTGCCGATCGGCTACCACCCGGTGCTGGCGCGGATCGAGCGCGCGGCCGAGGACCTCGACGTGCTGTTCTACGGCTCGCTCAACGAGCGCCGCGAGGCGGTGCTCGACGGGCTGGAGGCGCGCGGGCTGCAGGTGGCCTCGGTGTTCGGCGTGTACGGCGCCGAGCGCGACGCGCTGGTCGCGCGCGCGAAGCTGGTGCTCAACGTGCACTACTACGCCGCGCGCGTGTTCGAGATCGTGCGCGTGTCCTACCTGCTGGCGAACCGGCGCTGCGTGGTGTCCGAGACCGGCGCCGAGCCGGACGAGGAGTCGGCCTGGGCGGAGGGCATCGCCTTCGCGCCCTACGAACGCCTGGTCGAGACCTGCGTCGACCTGGTCGCGCGCCGCAGCGAGCGGCGCCGGCTGGCCGAGGCGGGCCATGCGCGCTTCGCCGCGCGGCCGCTGGCGCCGATCCTCGCCGCGGCGCTGGCCGCCACCTGAACGACCGCCGCGCGGCCCGGTTCCCCGCCGCCGGCGCGACGCGCACAATAGCCGCCATGCGCAACCGCAAGCTGTACAAGGTGACCTTCCTCAACCTGGGCAAGACCTACGAGCTCTATGCGCGCCACGTCGGTTCCAGCGCGCTGTGGGGCTACACCGAGGTGTCGGAGCTGGTGTTCGAGACGCCGCCCGATTCGGTCGTGATCGATCCCACCGAGGAGAAGCTGCGCGAGGAGTTCAAGGACACCCGCGTGCTGCACCTGCCCATGCAGTCCGTGGTGCGGGTCGAGGAAGTGGAGAAGCGCGGCCCGCTCGCGATCCGCGACGGTGCCACCGGCGAGAAGATCACGCCGTTTCCCCTGCCGCCGGGCAGGACCGGCCGCTGAGGCCGGTCGCGCCGCGCCCTCACCAGTAGAGGGTGTAGAGCGCGGTCAGGATCGCGACCACGCCCAGCGCCGCCATGTTGAAGCCGGTGCTGGTGGCGTAGCTCACGTCGTCGGTGCGGATGAGGTCGCTGCCCGCGGCCTTGGGCGTGAAGATCGAGATCGCCACCGCGAGCGCCAGCGCCAGCAGGAACACCAGGCCCACGCGGTCGATGAACGGCAGCGCCGGCCACGCCAGCTTGAGCACGATCGACAGGCCGAAGGAACCGATCGCCGCGGCCAGCGCGCCGGCCTGGTTGGCGCGGCGCCAGAACAGGCCGAGCAGGAAGATCACCACGATGCCCGGGGTGAAGAAGCCGGTGTATTCCTGGATGTACTGGAAGCCCTGGTCGAAGCTGCCCAGCAACGGCCGCGCGCTGGCGATGGCGAGCGCGATCGCGGTGATGGCGGCGATGCGGCCCACCCGCACCAGCCGGCGCTGGTCGGCCTGCGGGCGCGACTTGGCGTAGAAGTCCAAGGTGACGATGGTGGCCACCGAATTGATCTTCGAGGCCAGCGACGCGACGATCGCCGCGATCAGCGCCGCGAACACCAGCCCGAGCACGCCGCTGGGCAGCAGCGCCATCATGCTGGGGTAGGCCTGGTCGGGCTTGTCCAGGCCCGGCGCCAGCACCACCGCCGCGATGCCCGGCAGCACCACGATCACCGGCATCAGCAGCTTGAGGAAGGCGGCGAACACCACGCCCTTCTGCGCCTCGCGCAGGTCCTTGGCCGCCAGCGCGCGCTGGATGATGTACTGGTTGAAGCCCCAGTAGCTGATGTTCATGATCCACATGCCGCCGAGCAGCACGCTCAGGCCCGGCAGGTCCTTGTAGAACGGGTTGTCGGGCTCGAGGATCATGTGGAAGTGCCCGGGCTTGGCTTCGTACAGCTTCTGGAAGCCGGCCAGCACGCCCGCGCCGTCGCCGATGCGGTCGAGCGACAGGCCCACGATCAGCAGCCCGCCCAGCACCAGCAGCGTGACCTGCACGATGTCGGTGAGCGCGACCGCCTTGAGCCCGCCATAGAGCTGGTACAGCAGCGCGAATCCGCCCAGCAGCGCCAGCGCCAGGTCCTGGTCGAGGCCGGTGACGCGCGCCACCGCGATCGAACCCAGCCACAGGATCGAGGTCAGGTTCACGAACACGTACAGGCCGAGCCAGAACACGCCCATCAGCGTGCGGATGCCGGTGCCGTAACGCCGCTCGAGGAACTGCGGCATGGTGTAGATGCCGTTGCGCAGGAAGATCGGCAGGCAGAACTTGCCCACGATCAGCAGCGTCAGCGCCGCCATCCATTCGTAGGAGGCGATCGCGAGCCCGAGCGCGTAGCCCGAGCCCGACATGCCGATGATCTGCTCGGCCGAGATGTTGGCCGCGATCAGCGAGGCGCCGATCGCCCACCACGGCAGCGCCTTGCCGGCGAGGAAGTAGTCCTTGGCGTCCTTCTGGTGCCCGCCCTTCTCGCGCGAGACCCACTGCGCGAGGACGAAGATCCCGATCAGGTAGGCGATGACGATCGCCAGGTCCAGCGTCGACAGTTGCACGGCCTCTCCCCACCGGTTGGCGACCGTCCGATTGTGCCCGGTCGGGCGGCGCCGCTACCGCCGGCGCCGAATGAATTCGTATGCGTAGCCCCCGCCGGAACCGGGGCATCGATCCATGCCCGCGGGTCGGTCAGCGCGGGCGCAGGGCGCTGGCCTCGCGGGCGAGGGCTTCGATGCGGGGCCAGTCGGCGGCGGCCATGCGGTCGGCGGGGGTGAGCCAGGAGCCGCCGACGCAGGCGACGTTGGGCAGGGCGAGGTAGGCGCCGGCGCTGCCCGGCGTGATGCCGCCGGTGGGGCAGAAGCGCACGCCGGGCAAGGGCCCGCCGAGGCCGCGCAGGAGCGCGACGCCGCCCGCGGCCTCGGCCGGGAACAGCTTCAGGAACCGGTGGCCGTGCTCGATCAGGCTCATGGTCTCCGAGGCCGTCGCCACGCCGGGCAGCCAGGGCAGGGCCGAATGCGCGGCGGCCGCGGTCAACGTGGCGGTGGCGCCCGGCGACACCGCGAAGCGGGCGCCGGCGGCTTCGGCGGCGGCGAGGTCGGCCGGCGTGAGCACGGTGCCGGCGCCGACCTCGGCGCCCTCGACCTCGGCCGCGATCGCGCGCATCGCCTCCAGCGCCACCGGCGTGCGCAGGGTGACCTCGATCGCGCGCACGCCGCCGGCGACCAGCGCGCGCGCCATCGGCACCGCATCGGCCAGGCGCTCGATCACCACCACGGCGACCACCGGGCCGAGGCCCAGCGTGCGCTCCAGCGCCTGCTGCCGCAGCGCCATCGCCGCGCTCATGCGAGTTCCCCGAAGATGCTGGCGCCTCCATCGGCCGGGCCGACCACGTCGCGGAAGCGCTGGAACAGTTCGCGACCGAGTCCGGACTGGTGCGCGGCCAGGTCGGCCGTGGCCGGCGCCCGCGCGTTCCATTCCGCCGCGTCGACCAGCACGTCCAGCGTGCCGGCGATGGCGTCGAGGCGCACGCGGTCGCCGTCGCGCAGGCGCGCGATCGGCCCGCCGCACAGCGCCTCCGGGGTGACGTGGATCGCCGCCGGCACCTTGCCCGAGGCGCCCGACATGCGCCCGTCGGTGACCAGCGCCACGCGCTGGCCGCGGTCCTGCAGCAGGCCCAGCGTGGGCGTGAGCTTGTGCAGCTCGGGCATGCCGTTGGCGCGCGGGCCCTGGAAGCGCACCACGGCGACGAAGTCGCCGCCCAGTTCGCCGCGCTCGAACGCGCCCCTGACCGCGTCCTGGTCGTCGAACACCCGCGCCGGCGCGTCGATCACCACGCGGTCGCCCGGCACCGCCGACACCTTGATCACCGCGCGGCCGAGGTTGCCGGCGAGCAGGCGCAGGCCGCCGTCGGCGCGGAACGGTTCCGCCACCGGGCGCAGGATCGTGGTGTCGCCGCTCAGGGCCGCGGCCGGCTTCCAGGCCAGCGTGCCATCCGCGGCGAGCTCCGGCTGCACCCGGTAGTCGGCCAGGCCCTTGCCCCACACGGTGCGCGTGTCGGCGTGCAGCAGGCCGGCGTCGAGCAGCTGCCCGATCACGTAGCCCATGCCGCCGGCGGCGTGGAACTGGTTCACGTCGGCCTTGCCGTTGGGATACACGCGCGCCAGCAGCGGCACCGCCGCCGCCAGGTCGTCGAAGTCCTCCCAGGTGAGCTCGATGCCGGCTGCGCGCGCGATCGCCACCAGGTGCAGCAGGTGGTTGGTCGAGCCGCCGGTCGCGTGCAGGCCGACCACGCCGTTGACGATCGCCTTCTCGTCGATCACGCGGCCCACCGGCAGGAACTCCGGGCCCAGCGCCGTGAGCTGCGCCGCGCGCGCCACCGCGGCCGCGGTCAGCGCGTCGCGCAGCGGCGTGTCGGGCGCCACGAAGCTCGAGCCCGGCAGGTGCAGGCCCA
>CAZTNB010000062.1:0-16476 GCA_964614825.1 uncultured Gammaproteobacteria bacterium | reverse complement strand
AACTCGCGACCCCGACCTTGGCAAGGTCGTGCTCTACCAACTGAGCTATTCCCGCAGGGGAACGCGCATTTTACCAAGGGAGGCAGGCTAGTCAACCCTGTGGGCGCGAGAGCGGGAACTGGCGGCGGATTCGGCTGCGACGGGTGCTCATGGCGTGCAGGGCGCGCTCCTGCCGGGTCGCCGCGAACGCGGGTGTGTCGAATCGGAGCGAGTCCGCGAATGCCGGGATCAGGTCGCTGGCGAGTTCGCTTCACTGTCTGAGCCGGCGGCCTGATCCCGGTAGTCGCGGACCCTTGGGGCTGGCGGCGGTCCTTCCCAACGGTCGGAACCATCAGCGAAGACCTTGGGCGCGACAAGCGTTCGGTCGCGCCCGAGCTGCGCTCCCACAGGCGGCGGCGGATCTCAACCCCGGGATCGGATCACGGGCCAGGCGGCCCGCAGGTAGACCACGGCGGACCAGATGGTCAGCGCGGCGGCCGCGATCAGCAGCGCCTTGCCGAACCAGTACAGCGGCTTGCCGACATAGCGGTGCTGCATCAGCAGGATGATGATCGCGACCATCTGCACCACGGTCTTGACCTTGCCGAGCCAGGCCACGCCGACCTTGGTGCGCTCGCCGATCGCGGCCATCCATTCGCGCAGTGCCGAGATCGTGATCTCGCGGCCGACGATGATCGCCGCGGTCACCGCCATCAGGGCGGTCTTGTCGGCCTGCACGATCAGGAACAGCGCCACCGTCACCGCCAGCTTGTCCGCCACCGGGTCGAGGAAGGCGCCGAAGGCCGAGGTCTGCTGGTAGCGGCGCGCGAGGTAGCCGTCGAGCCAGTCGGTGATGGCGGCGATGGTGAACATCGCCGCGGCGATGAGGTTGGTGCCGCGGAACGGCAGGTAGAACGCGATCACCATCAGCGGCACCATCAGGATGCGCGCGATCGTGAGGCTGTTGGGCAGGTTCCACGTCATCGGGCAAGGGTAACGGCTAATCGTGCAAGGCTGCGTAGATGCGGGTGGCCAGCGCCCGTTCGATGCCCGGCACGCGGGCGAGTTCCTCCACGCCCGCCTCGACCACGCCTGCCCAGCCGCCGAAGTGCTTGAGCAGCGCCGAGCGGCGGCGCGCGCCCACGCCGGGGATCTTCTCCAGCTGGCTCGAATCGCGCGCGCGCTGGCGGCGCTGCCGGTGGCCGCCGATGGCGAAGCGGTGGGCCTCGTCGCGCACCTGCTGCACCAGGTGCAGGCCGGGGTCGTCGCCCGCCGGCGTGAGCACGCGGCCGCTCGCCCCCAGCACCAGTTGCTCGAGGCCGGGCTTGCGGCTGCTGCCCTTGGCCACGCCCACCACCTCGACGCCGTCGATGCCGAGGTCCGCCAGCACCGCCAGGGCTTGCGCCACCTGCCCCTTGCCGCCGTCGATCAGCAACAGGTCCGGCAGCGGGCCGCCCTCGGCCTGGCCGCGCTTGAAGCGCCGGGTCAGGGCCTGGCGCATCGCGCCGTAGTCGTCGCCGGGCGCGAGGCCGGCGATGTTGTAGCGGCGGTACTGCGCCTTCACCGGCCCGCCGGCGTCGAACACCACGCACGAGGCCACCGTGGCCTCGCCCATGGTGTGGCTGATGTCGAAGCACTCCACCCGCGTCGGCGGCGCGCCCAGGCCCAGCAGGTCGGCCAGGCCCTGCCAGCGCATGCGCAGCGTGCCCTTGCTGGCGGCCTCGGTGGCGATCGCCTGTTCGGCGTTGCGCTCGGCGATCTCGACCAGGCGCGCCCGTTCGCCGCGCAGGGCGTGGCGGATCTCGACCTTGCGCCCGCGCCGCTCGGACAGCATCGCCGCCAGCCAGTCGCCCTCTTCCACCGCCCGGTTCACCAGGATCAGCGCCGGCGGCGGGTGCTCCAGGTAGTACTGGGCGACGAAGGCGGACAGCGCCTCGCCCTCGTCGGCGCCCTCGGGGATGCGCGGGAACCAGCTGCGGCCGCCGAGGCTGACGCCGTTGCGGAAGAACAGGCCGTGCACGCAGGCGAGGTTGCCCTCGATGCGGCAGGCCAGCACGTCGGCGTCCTCCTCGGCCTCGCTCACGTACTGGCGGGCCTGGATGCGCTTGATGTTGGCGATGCGGTCGCGCAGGAGCGCGGCGCGCTCGAAGGCCAGCGCGGCGCTGGCCGCTTCCATCTCGCGCACCAGCTCGTCGACCACGGTGGTGCCCTGGCCATCGAGGAACAGGGTGGCGTGGCGCACGTCGTGCTGGTAGTCCGACGGCGCGATCAGGCCCACGCAGGGCGCGCTGCAGCGGCCGATCTGGTGCTGCAGGCACGGCCGCGTGCGGTTGCGGAAGTAGGTGTCCTCGCACTGGCGCACGCGGAACAGCTTCTGCATCAGGTTGAGGATCTCGCGCACCGCGTTGCTGCTCGGATACGGCCCGAAATAGCGCCCGCCGCGGCCGCGCGCGCCGCGATGGAAGGCCATGCGCGGGTAGTCCTCGCCGCCGGAGACGTAGATCGCGGGAAAGCTCTTGTCGTCGCGCAGCAGCACGTTGAAGCGCGGCTTGAGCGACTTGATCAGCTCGTTCTCGAGCAGCAGCGCCTCGGCCTCGGTGCGCGTGACCGTGACCTCGACGCCGGCCACGCGCTGCAGCATCAGGGCGATGCGCGGCTGCAGCGCCGGACGCAGGAAATAGCTGCCCACGCGCTTGCGCAGGTCCTTGGCCTTGCCGACGTAGAGCACCGTGCCCTCGGCATCGAGCATCCGGTACACGCCCGGCCGCGTGGCCAGGGTGCGGACCAGGGCCTTGCCGTCGAAGTCCGTGGTGGCCGTCGTGCCGCCTGGCTCGGACATGGCCTACTCGCCGATCGGCACCCGTTGCACCTGCCCGGTCCCGGTGTCGATGCGCACCACCTCGTGCGCATTGGTGTTGGCGACCCACAGCGCGCGGGCCGCCACCGAGATGCCGGTGGGCTCGTGGAAGCGGTACGGCAGGCCCAGCGTCCGCACGCCGCCGCCGCGGCTGGACAGGGCCTTGATCTTGTTGTTGAAGGTGTCGGCGACCCACAGGATCGAACCGCCCGGATCCACCGCCAGCGCCATCGGGTGCTGCAGGCGCGCCACCTGCGGCTGGCCGTCGGTGTCGCCGAAGTCGTACAGGCCGGCGCCGAGCAGCGTCTTCACCGTGCCGTCGAGGAAGCGGATCGCGCGCACGGCCGAGGAGTCGGCGTCGGCCACATAGAGCATCTGGCCGTGGGTGGCCAGCGCCGACGGTTGTGCGAAGGTGGCGCCGGACGCGGCGCCGTCGCCGATGCCCGGACGGCCGGTGCCGGCGTAGGCCCCGATCCGCTGGCGCATCAGGTCGTACATCCAGATCTGGTGGCTGCCGGCCAGCGCCACGTAGAGGCGCTCGCCCGAGGCCACGAGGTCGATCGGCGCGTTGAGCCCGATGGTCTTGGGCTCCGGCGCATCGCTCACCACCGCCATGCCCTGGGTGCCGGTGCCCGCCACCGTCTCCACGTCGCCGCCCAGCAGCGAGATGCGGCGCACGGCGTGGTTGCCGAGGTCGGCGACGAACAGCGATTCCTTCGCCAGCGCCAGGCCCTGCGGATTGCTGAAGCCGGCGTCGGCACCCTTGCCGTCCCAGAAGCCGGGGTTGCCCGAACCGAACTGGCGCAGGATGCGACCGTCGTGCGAGGTCTCCAGCACGCGGTTGTTGCCCGAGTCGGACACGTACAGCGTGGTCTCGGTGGCGAGCAGGTGGCCCGGGAAGCGCAGCGGCATCTTCGGTTCGGGCCGCGCCACCGGCGCCAGCGATTCGTAGACGCGCCCGTCGCGCGCCGCGGCCTGGTCGAGCAGGTCGCCGACCACGACGTCGAGTTCGGCGCGCCGGCCTTCGCCCGGGAACAACCCCACCAATCCGCCCTCGGTGTCGATCACGGCGACGGTGGGCCACGACTTCACGCCGTAGAGCTGCCAGCACAGGAAATCCGGATCGCTGGCCACCGCGTGGCGCAGGTGCAGGCGGTTGACCGCCTTGAGCAGCGCGGTGGGCTGGCGCTCCTGGGCGAACTTCGGCGTGTGGATGCCGAGGATGGTGACGCCGTCGTGGTACTTGTTCTCGAGGTAGCGCAGGTCCGGCAGCACATGCTGGCTGTTGATGTTGCCGTAGGCGAAGAAGTGCAGCAGCACGACGCGACCGCGCAGCGCCCACAGGCGCGGTACGTCGCGGGCATTCACCCACGTCAGGCTGTCCGGCAGGCCGGGGGCTGGCGTGCGAGCACTCATGCGGTTGCGGTCACCTCGTCTGCGGTCCCCGGCGACTGCCGCCTCGTGGCGCCAGGCTCGGCCGGATTCCGGCTACATCCTATAGCAATTTCAGACGCTTAGGGTTGATAGCTGCAGGGATTTCTCAGCGCCGGGCCGAGCCAGCGGACAGCGCCTGCTCGACCCGCGCCAGATCCTCCTCGGTGTCGACCCCGGCCGGGAACGGCGCCGGCGACAGGCCCACGGCGATGCGCTGGCCCGCCTCGAGGATGCGCAGCTGTTCCAGCGCCTCGACGCGCTCGAGCAGCGACGGCGGCAGCGCGGTGAAGCGGCGCAGGAAGCCGGCGCGGTAGGCGTAGATGCCGATGTGCCGCAACCACGCGCCCGCGGCGTCGGCGGGCAGCACGCGGCCTTCGCGGAAGGCGTCGCGATGCCACGGGATCGGCGCGCGCGAGAAGTACAGCGCGTGGCCGTCGGCGCCACGCACCAGCTTGACCACGTTGGGATCGAACAGCTGCGCCGCCGACTCCACCGGCGTCGCCAGCGTGGCGGCCACCGCCGCGGGCGCGCCGGCGAGCACCGCCGCGACGTGGCGCAGGCCCTCTGGCGGCGCCTGCGGCTCGTCGCCCTGCAGGTTCACCACGATCGCCTCGTCGGCCCAGCCGCGCGCGGCGGCGACCTCAGCCAGCCGGTCGGTGCCCGAGGCGTGGTCGGCGCGGGTCATGCACACCTGCACCGCGAGCGCGCGGCAGGCGCGCGCGATCTCGGCGTCGTCGGTGGCCACCACCACCTCGCGCGCGCCCGCGGCCAGCGCGCGCTCGGCCACGTGGACGATGAGCGGGCGGCCGGCCAGCAGCCGCAGCGGCTTGCGCGGCAGGCGGGTCGAGCCCAGGCGGGCCGGGATCGCGACGATGAATTCCACGCTCACCCCCCATGGCCTTGCTGGCGGATCGCGTGCAGGCGCTGGTGCACGCGGTCGAACCATTCTGGGGGCAACTGGGCCTCGACGGGAACGACCCAGACCCGTTCGTCGGCCCAGCGCGCGCACTTGACCGCGTCCTTCTCCGTGACCAGCACCGGCCGGCTGTCGTCGAATCGCAGTTCGCTGCCGTCGTAGACATGGTGGTCGGGCCAGGCGTGCGGCACCACCTCGATGCCATGGCCGCGCAGCAGGTCGAAGAAACGCGCCGGATGGCCGATGCCGGCCACCGCGTGCACGCGCTGGCCGCGCAGCGTTTCCAGGTCCACGCGCCGGCCCGGCCGCACCAGGCTGCAGGCCTGCGTGCCGTCGACCCGCATCGCCGCCTCGCCGGCCTGCGCCACCCCGTTGGCCACCACGTGGTCGACCGTGCGCAGGCGTTCCGGCGGCTCGCGCAGTGGTCCGGCGGGCAGCAGCCGGCCGTTGCCGAAACGGCGCAGACCATCGATGACGGCGATCTCCAGGTCGCGGGCCAGGCCCCAGTGCTGCAGGCCGTCGTCGGACACGATCACGTCGCACTCGGCCCGCTGCACCAGCAGCGCGGCGGCGGCGGCGCGCCGCCGGCCGACCGCGACCGGGAGGTCGAGGCTGCGCGCCAGCAGCACGGCCTCGTCACCGCACAGCGCGGGATCGCTGTCGCGGCCGACCAGCATGGGCGCATGCCGGCTGCCGCCGTAGCCGCGCAACACGATGCCCGGCCGCCATGCCCGCCGCGCCAGTTCGGCGGCCAGCGCGGCCACCAGCGGCGTCTTGCCGGTACCACCCACGGTCAGGTTGCCGACCACGGCGACCGGCACCGCGACCCGGGTGATGCGGCGCAGGCCGGCCGAGTAGCTCCACCGACGCAGCCGCAGCAGCGTGGCGTAGACGCCCTCGAGCAGCGCCAGTGCCAGCGGCACCCGCGCGCCGCCGTACCAGATCGATTCCAGCCACGCCGCCAGCCGCGCGCGCATCGCCCTCAGCCCGGCTCGGGGTCGCGGAAATGCAGCCGGTGCAGGTGCGCATAGTGGCCGCCGCGCGCGAGCAGCTCCGCGTGGGTGCCCTGCTCCACCACGCGGCCCGCATCGAGCACCAGCACGCGGTCGGCGTGCTCGACCGTGGACAGGCGGTGCGCGATGACCAGCGTGGTGCGCGCGCGCATGATCCGCTCCAGCGCGTCCTGGATCAGGCGCTCGGACTCGGCGTCGAGCGAGGAGGTGGCCTCGTCCAGCACCAGGATCGGCGCGTCCTTGAGGATGGCGCGCGCGATCGCCAGGCGCTGGCGCTGGCCGCCGGAGAGCATCGCGCCGTTGTCGCCGATGCGGGTCTGCAGGCCCTGCGGCATGCGCCGGATGAACTCCATCGCGTGCGCCGCCTCCGCCGCGGCCTCGACCTGCGCCGGGGTCGTGGACTGCGGGGCGCCGTAGGCGATGTTGTGCGCGACCGTGTCGTCGAACAGCACCACGTCCTGCCCCACCCAGGCGACCTGCCGCCGCAGGTCGGCGAGCCGGTACTCCGACACCGGCGCGCCGTCGAGCAGCACCGTCCCGGCGGTGGGTTCGTACAGGCGCGGCAACAGCCGCACCAGCGTCGACTTGCCGCTGCCGGAACGGCCCACGATCGCCGTCACCGAACCGGGCCTGCAGTGCAGGCTCACCCGATCCAGCGCCGGCGCCTTGTCGTCGGCGTAGCGCACCGAGACTTCGCGGAACTCGACGTCGCCGCGGGCGCGCCCCAGCGCGCGCGTGCCCTCGTCGCGCTCGACCGGCGCATCGAGCACCCGGAACAGGCTGCCGGCCGCGGCGACGCCCTTCTGGATCATCGACTGCACGTTGGTGATGCGCTTGAGCGAGGGCAGCATCGCCAGCATCGCGCTCATCAGCGACACGAACTGGCCGGCGGTGAGGCGGTCGTGCATCGCCTCGATCCCGGCCACGTAGAGGATCACCGCCAGCGCGACCGCCGACAGCAATTGCACCAGCGACGACGACAGCGCCTTGGTGGTCTCGACCTTGACGTTGAGGCGGTAGTTGCGCGCCGCGATCTCCTCCAGGCGCCGCTGCTCCAGCGCCTGCGCGCCGGCGATCTTGACCACCTGCTGGCCGGAGATCGCCTGCTCGGCGACGTGCGACATCTCCGACACCGAGCCCTGGATGCCGGCGCTGATGCGCCGGTAGCGCCGGCCCACGGTGTAGATGATCGCGGCGATCAGCGGCACCGTGACCACCAGGGTCAGCGTCACTTTCACGCTCTGCAGCAGCATCACCGAGAACAGCGCCACCAGCGTCAGCAGGTCGGTCACGATCACCTTGATCGCGTCGGAGCTGGCCTGCGCCACCTGCTCGGTGTGGTAGGTGAGCCGCGTGACCATCGCCGCCGACGGCTCGCGGTCGAACCAGGAGGAAGGCAGGCTCAGGTACTTGGCCAGGGTGTCCTCGCGCAGCGTGCGCACCACCGAGCGGCCGACCCGGGCCATGCCGTAGTCGGTGGCGAAGGTGGCGATGCCGCGGACCACGAACAGGCCGACGATCGCCAGCGGCAGCCACACGCCCACCGACTGGTTCCTCGCCACGAAGGTCTCGTCGACCATCGGCTTCATCAGCCAGGTGAAGGCGCCTGCCGCCGCCGCCTCCACGCCCATGCCGACGAAGGCCAGCACCAGCAGCGGCCACTGCCGCGTGGCGTAGCCGAGCAGGCGCCGGTAGACCGTTCCCGAGCCGGGCGCGGCGGAAGGAGTCGACGCCACCGGCGCTCCTACGGCGCGGCGCCGGCCGGCACGGTCGCGATGCTGAGGCTGGCGAAGCCGAGCTGGCCGATGGCGTCCATGGCAGTGACCACGGCCTGGTGCGGCGTGCGCCCGTCGGCGCGCAGGGTCACCTTGCGCTCGCGGTCGTCGCCCGCCGCCGCGGCCAGCGCGTCCTTGAGCGTTTCCAGCCCCGGGTTGAGCACCTCGTTGGAACCGACGAAGAAGCGGCCGTCGCGGTCGATCGCCACCACCAGTTCGGTGCGCGCCTGCGGATCGGCCTCGGCCGAGGCCTCCGGCAGCACCACGTGCAGCTTCGAGTGATGCTCGAAGGTGGTGGTCAGCACGAAGAACATCAGCAGGCACAGCAGCACGTCGATCAAGGGGATGACATTGATCTCGATGTGATCCTCGTCGTGGCGCCGGGCGATCCTCAACGGACGGCCCTCCGCGGCGCGGCCGGCTGGGTGGCGTGGCTGGTCTCGTCGAGCGAGTCCATCAGCGCCAGCACCTCGCGCTCCATCTCGATCCCGTAGCTGTGCACGCGCGAACGGAACATGCGATGGAAGATGTAGGCCGGTACCGCCACCACCAGGCCCGCGGCGGTGCAGATCAGCGCCTCGCCGATGCCGCCGGCCATGTACTGGGCGTCGCCCACGCCATGCTCGAGGATCGAGAGGAACATGCGGATCATGCCGATCACGGTGCCGAAGAGGCCGAGCAGCGGCGCGATCAGGGCCATGGTGCCCAGCGTGGTGAGGCCGAACTCGAGCGTATGCATCGCATGCCGGCCGGCATCCTCCACGCGGTCGCGCACCGCGTCGCGGCCGAGGTGGCGCACGCGCAGCGCCGAGCCGAGCACGCTGCCCAGCGGCGAGTTCTTCTCCAGCGCGTCGACGTGCGCGGCGTCGAGGCGTCGGCCCGCCGCCCACGCCCGCACTTCCTCGCCCAGTTTGGGCGGCAGCACGGCCTTGCGCCGCAGGGTCCAGAAACGTTCCAGCACGATGCCGAGGACCAGCACCGCGCTGATGATGATGGGGACCATGCCCCAACCGCCGGCCTTGACCAGTTCCAGCACGCGCCCGAGCTCCCGCGTAAACCCTTGATGCGCCGATCATAGCAGCCGTGCCGCACGCGGCTGGCCCGCCCCTGCGCGGGGCGTGACGCGGTTCACCGTTCGCGCCACCATCGAGGTTCGCGCTCGCGCCAGCCGCCCTGCCAGTGCGTGGATCGTCCCGGCGCCACGCGCACGAACATCGCGCCGCGCTCCGGGGTGGATTCGACCCCTGCCCCGACCGCCTGCCAACGCTGCACCACCTCGGCTGCCGGGTGTCCGAAGCGGTTGCGGCTGCCGGCGGAGACCAGCGCCAGCTGCGGATCCACGGCGGCGACGAAGGCCGGCGAGGACGAGGAGCGGCTGCCGTGGTGCGGGACCACCACGACGGCGGCCGTCAACCCGTCGCCCGCATCGACCAGGCGCTGTTCGACCAGCGCGTCGATGTCGCCCGGCAGCAGTGCCGCGCCGCCGGTTCCCTCGACCCGCAAGACGCACGAGGACTGGTTGCCGAGCGCGGGGAACCACGGCGGCGGATGCAGGAAGCGGAACCGCACCCCGTCCCAGGTCCATGCTTCGCCGGCGCGGCAGACCGTGCCCAGCGGAACGCCCGGCCCGGCGCGGATCCGGATCGGCGCCTGGGCCTCGATCACGGCGCCCGCGCCACCGGCATGGTCGTTGTCGCCATGGCTCAGCACCAGCGCGTCGAGCCGGCGCACGCCCAGTGCGGTCAATGCCGGCGCGACCACGCGGTCACCGGCATCGATGCCGCCCGCCGGGGCCGGCCCGGCGTCGTACAGCAAGGCATGCGCCCTGGTGCGCACCAGCACCGAAAGGCCCTGCCCCACGTCGAGCACCACGAGGTCGAAGCCACCGTGGGGTGGCAAGTCCAGCCGCGGCCACAGCAGCGGCAGCCACAGCGCGAATCCCAGGCAGCGCCCCGGCACCGCGCGCGGCAGGAGCACGAGGGCGGCGCCCAGCAGCGCGCAGGCCAATGCCCAGGGCGTGGGCACGGACAGGGCGTAGGTCGCGTGCGGCCACGCCGCGAGTTGCTCGAGCAGCCACCACAGTGGCGCCAGCAGGTCACCGGCCCGCTCGACCAGCCACAGCCCCGCGGCAGGCGCAGGCGCCAGCAAGGCCGTGCCCGCGAGCAGCACGGGCAGCACCAGCAGGCTGATCACGGGGATCGCCACCGCGTTGGCCAGCGGCGCCACCAGCGAGGCCTGCTGGAACCAGAGCGCGGTGAGCGGCAGCAGGCCGATGGCCATCACGCCCTGGGCGCGCCCGAACTCGGGCAACAGGCCCGCCCGCATGCGGCCGTCGAGGCACCAGATCAGCCAGGCCACGCCTGCAAACGAGAGCCAGAATCCCGGCGCGAGCACCGCGAGCGGGTCGGCGGCGAGCAGGACCAGCAGGGCCAGCGCCAGCGATTGCGTGCCCGCGACCGCGCGCCGGGCCACGCGCGTGGCCAGCACCACGGCGATCATCAGCAAGGTGCGCAACACGGGCACGGAGGCGCCGGCCAGCAGCGCGTAGGCCGCAGCGCTCGCCAGCGCGCCGCCGGCCTCGGCCTGGCGGCGCGCGATGCGCAAGCCCAGCGCGGGCAGCATGCGGAAGCACAGTCGCACCAGCAGCACGCCCACGCCCGCCACCAGCCCGATGTGGAAGCCCGAGATCGCGACCAGGTGCGCGGTGCCGGTGTCGCGCAGCACCGACCAGGCCTGGTCGGGAATCGCGGCCTGGTCGCCCACCGCCAGCGCCCGCAGCACGCCGGCCACCACGGGGGCGTGCGCCGAGGCGGCGATCCCGAGCGAGAGCCGTTCGCGCCGTGCGTCGATGCTCCACGCCGGGGCCGGCGTGGAAGACTCCACGGCGACGACCTTGCCCACGGCGGCGAGTCGCCGCACCAGCGCCTGCCGCTCGAAGTCGTAGCCGCCGGGATTGGCCAGGCCGCGCGGCCGGCGCAACGCCGCCTGCAGCCTGACCACTTCGCCGGCAGCCGGCGCCGCGACCGGAGTCCACGCCGCGAGGCCCAGCCGCGCGCCGGCGGGCAGCGCCAGCGGCGTCGCGGGCCGGGTCAGCACGAGGTCGAAGCGCGTGCCGCGCGCGCCGCGCTCGGGCAGGCCGTCGACCCGACCTTCCACCGTCGCCGTCGCGTCCCTCGCAAGCAGGCGCTGTTGCAGCGCCTGCCCCCCGTGCCACGCGGTCCAGCCGAAGCCGGCCAGCGCCAGCAACGCCAACCGCGCCCATCCGCGCGCGCGCAGCGCCGGCAGCAGCAACGCGGTGGCGCCGAGCGCCAGCCATGGCGGCGGAAGTGCGGCCTGCGCCACGCAGGCCAGCGCGCCGGACAGGACCGCGGCCGCGGCCATCGGTCCCGGTGCGCCGCTCGGGCTTCCCTGCCCGGCCATCGCGCGCGGCCGCGGAGTCGCCGCGACTCAGTGCGGGCCGGGCGGGCCCAGGCGGCCGTCGTGCAGCTCGAGCACGCGGTCGGTGCGCGCCGCCAGTTCGCGGTCGTGCGTGACCAGCACCAGGCTGGTGCCGATCTCGCGGTTGAGTTCCAGCATCAGCTCGTAGACCTGGTGCGCGTTGCGCTCGTCGAGGTTGCCGGTGGGCTCGTCGGCCAGCACGCAGGCCGGCCGCGTGACCAGTGCGCGCGCCACCGCGGCACGCTGGCGCTCGCCGCCGGACAGCTCGCCCGGCTTGTGCTCGAGGCGCGCGCCGAGGCCGACGCGCTCGAGCAGGCCGGCGGCGCGCTCGCGGGCCGGCGCCACCGCCTCGCCGGCGATCAGCAGCGGCATCGCCACGTTCTCCAGCGCGCTGAACTCCGGCAGCAGGTGGTGGAACTGGTACACGAAGCCCAGCGCGCGGTTGCGCAGGCGGCCGCGCTCGCGGTCCGACAGCCGCGACATGGCCTGGCCGTCGACGTAGACCTCGCCCGCGCTGGGCAGGTCGAGGCCGCCGAGGATGTGCAGCAGGGTGCTCTTGCCGGCGCCGGACGCGCCCACGATCGCCACCCGCTCGCCGCGCGCCACCGCCAGCTCGGCGCCCGCCAGGACCGGCGTGCGGATGCGGCCCTCGGCATAGGTCTTGGAAACGCCTTCGGCACGGATCACCGCGTGCGCGTTCATGGACGGGAGGCTCCGGTCGTGGGCTGGCATTGCCGGCCCATTGCAGCGCGACCGGCGCGGCGCGTGCAGCGGCCAGGCGCGCGCTCCCGCGTAGGAAAACGCCGCGTCGTGGCGTGGCGCTCACTCATAGCGCAGCGCCTCCGCCGGCTGCGTGCGCGCGGCGCGCCAGGCCGGGTACAGGGTGGCGATGGCGGCGAACAGGAAAGCCAGCCCGGAGATCCGCGCCACGTCGTTCCAGCGCAGGTCCGAGGGCAGGTCGCTGATGTAGTAGATGTCGGCCGGCATCAGCTGGAAGCCGAGCGTGTTCTCGATCGCGTGCATCACGGTGGACACGTTGTCGGCCAGCAGCACGCCGCCGAGCGTGCCCAGGCCGATGCCGACCACGCCGATGATCGTGCCCTGCACCATGAAGATGCCCATCACGGTGCGCGGCGACATGCCCAGCGTGCGCATGATCGCGATGTCGCTCTGCTTGTCGGTCACCAGCATGACCAGCGAGGACACCAGGTTGAACGCCGCCACCGCGACGATCAGCGACAGGATCACGAACATCACCACCTTCTCGGTCTGGATCGCGCGGAAGAAGTTGGCGTGCTCGCGCGTCCAGTCGCGCACCCGGTAGTACCCGCCGAGCCGCTCGGCGAGGTCGCGGGCCACGTTCCAGGCCTGGAACAGGTCGTCGAGCTTGAGCCGCACGCCGGTGACCTCGTCGCCCATGCGCAGCAGCCGCGCCGCGTCGTCGAGGTGCAGCAGGGCGTAGCCGCGGTCGTAGTCCTGCATGCCGACCTCGAAGATGCCGGTGACCGTGAAGCGGCGCATCACCGGCAGCGCGCCGGCCGGCGTCGAGCGCAGCATCGGCGCGTACACGGTGACCGAGTCGCCGACGCCGACGCCCAGCGACAGCGCCAGTTCGCGCCCCAGCACGATGTGGAACCGGCCCGGCGCCAGGCTGTCGAGCGAGCCCTCGACCATCTTCGCGCCGACCTCGGACACCTTGGGTTCCAGCGCCGGCAGCACGCCGCGCAGGATCGCGCCCGACACGCGCGCGCCCTGCACCATGCCCTCGCGCTCGATGTACGGCGCCGCGCCGACCACCCGTGGCATGCGCTCCGCCTCGGTCACGGCGCTGCGCCAGTCGGCCAGGCCCTCGCCCGCCCCGGCCACGGTGGCGTGGGCGACCATGCCCAGGATGCGGGTGCGCAGTTCCAGCTCGAAGCCGTTCATCACCGAGATCACGGTGATGAGCGCGGTCACGCCCAGCGCGATGCCCAGCATGGACACCAGCGAAATGAAGGAGATGAAATGGTTCCGGCGCTTGGCGCGCGTGTAGCGCAGGCCGACGTAGAGTTCGAGCGGGCGGAACATTCGCTTGCGGTCGCCGTCCGCGGTGGCGGAGGTCGGTGGGAGGCGGCAGTCTAGCCCAGCGGCTCGCGCGCCGGCGCATGCAGCCGGCGCAGGCCGACCCGCAGGCGCCGCAGCGGCTCGGCATCGGCACTGTCCGGCAGCAGGAACAGGTCGCGACGCAGGCGCCCGTCGCCCAGCCGCAGGGTGACCAGGGGCCCGAGGCAGGTCCAGTCGCGCAGCTGCAGCGAGGCCACGCCGCCGTCGGCGCCGAGCCAGTGCGCCGCGCCGCCCGGATCGAGGCGCAGGCGGACGCCATGCTGGCGGCGGTTGGCGCGCACGGCGGGTACCGCCAGCGCCAGCACCGCGAGCGCGCTTGCGGCCCGCCACGGCGACGGCAGGCCCGAGGCGAGGCTGGCGGCCACGGCCGCCACCACGACCGCCGCCAGCGCGAGTTCGAAGCGCCGCGAGCGGCGCAGTTCAAGCACGATGGGTGGCGCGGATCTCATCGACCAGTCCGGCGAGGGTCGCGTCCGGCGGACGCGAGCGTCCCGACAGCCAGTCCCACAGGTCGCTGTCCTCGCATTCGAGCAGGGCGGCGAAACTGGCGAGGCGCGCCGCGGGAGCCGCGGCGCCGGCCGCGTCGAGCCAGCCGCCCAGCAGCTGGTCGAGTTCGCGCATGCCGCGCCGGCAGCGCCAGCGCAAGCGGCCCAGTTCCACTTCGCGCTCCACGGCCGCGGTCGCGCCCACCGGCGGTGGCGGCGGGGCTCAGAGCCCGCGCCGCTGCACGATCAGCTTCTTGATCTCCGCGATCGCCGCCGCCGGGTTGAGGTGCTTGGGGCAGGTCTTGGCGCAGTTCATGATCGTGTGGCAGCGGTACAGGCGGAACGGGTCTTCCAGCTCGTCGAGGCGGGCCCCGGTGTCCTCGTCGCGCGAATCGACGATCCAGCGGTAGGCCTGCAGCAGGATCGCGGGCCCCAGGTAGCGGTCGCCGTTCCACCAGTAGCTGGGGCACGAAGTCGAGCAGCACGCGCACAGGATGCACTCGTAGAGGCCGTCCAGCCGCGCCCGGTCTTCCTTCGACTGCAGCCGCTCCTTGTCCGGCGGCGGCGCGCTCTGGGTGCGGATCCAGGGCCGGATCGAGGCGTGCTGGGCGTAGAAGTGCGTCATGTCCGGCACCAGGTCCTTCACCACCGGCATGTGCGGCAGCGGGAAGATGCGGACCTCGCCCCGCACCTCGTCGATGCCCTTGAGGCAGGCCAGGGTGTTGGTGCCGTCGATGTTCATGGCGCAACTGCCGCAGATGCCCTCGCGGCACGAACGACGGAAGGTCAGGGTCGGGTCGACCTCGTTCTTGATCTTGATCAGGGCATCGAGAACCATCGGCCCGCACTGGTCGAGGTCGACCTCGTAGGTGTCGGTGCGCGGGTTCTGGTCCTCGTCCGGGTTCCAGCGGTAGATCTTGAACTGGCGCGCGCGCTTGGCGCCCGCGGCGGGATAGTGCTTGCCGCGCCGTACCTTGGAGTTCTTCGGTAGCGAGAATTCAGCCATTTCCGTCGTCCAGTCCGCCCCAACCGCTCCCGGCCAGCCGCCCGCGACAGCGCGCCGCCATCAATAGGTCCGCGCCTTCGGCGGCACGGGCTCCACGTCCCTGGACAGCGTGTACATGTGCACCGGCCGGTAGTCGAACGAGACGCCACCGCCGCCGTCGAGCGAGACCAGCGTGTGCTTGTGCCAGTTGACGTCGTCGCGTTCCTTGAAATCCTCGCGCGCATGCGCGCCACGCGATTCCTTGCGGTTCTCCGCCGAGTGCATGGTCACCACCGCCTGGCCGAGCAGGTTCTGCAGTTCCAGCGTCTCCACCAGGTCGGAATTCCACACCAGCGAGCGGTCGCTCACCTTCACGTCGGCGAAGGACGCGTACGCGGCGCTGATCGCCTTGCAGCCCTGCTGCAAGGACTCGCCGGTGCGGAACACCGCGGCGTCCTTCTGCATCACGCGCTGCATCTGCAGGCGGATGTCGGCCGTGGGGGTGGCGCCCTTGGCGTGGCGCAGGCGGTCGAAGTTGTCCAGCGCCCGGTCGGCGGCCGAGGCCGCCAGCGGCTTGTGGTTGCTGCCGGGCTTGACCACCTCGGCGGCGCGGATCGCGGCGGCACGCCCGAACACCACCAGGTCGAGCAGCGAGTTGGAGCCCAGGCGGTTGGCGCCATGCACCGACACGCAGGCCGACTCGCCGATCGCGAACAGGCCGGGCACCACGGCATCGGGGTCGTTGCCGACCTTGCGCACCACCTCGCCCCAGTAATTGGTGGGGATGCCGCCCATGTTGTAGTGCACGGTGGGCAGCACGGGGATCGGCTCGCGCGCCACGTCCACGCCGGCGAAGATCCTGGCGGTCTCGGCGATGCCGGGCAGGCGCTCGTTGATCACGTCGGCGCCAAGGTGCTCGAGGTGCAGGTGGATGTGGTCCGACTGCGCGCCGACGCCGCGGCCCTCGCGGATCTCGATCGTCATCGACCGGCTGACCACGTCGCGCGAGGCCAGGTCCTTGGCGTTGGGCGCGTAGCGCTCCATGAAGCGCTCGCCCTTGGAATTGGTCAGGTACCCGCCTTCGCCGCGCACGCCCTCGGTGATCAGGCAACCGGCGCCGTAGATGCCGGTGGGGTGGAACTGCACGAACTCCATGTCCTGCAGCGGCAGGCCGGCGCGCAGCACCATGCCGCCGCCGTCGCCGGTGCAGGTGTGGGCCGAGGTGGCGCTGAAGTAGGCGCGGCCGTAGCCGCCGGTCGCCAGCACCACCGCGTGGGCGCGGAACAGGTGCAGCGTGCCCTCCGACAGGTCCCACGCCAGCACGCCGCGACACACGCCCTCCTCGTCCATGATCAGGTCGAGGGCGAAGTATTCGATGAAGAAGCGCGCATCGTGCTTGAGCGCCTGCTGGTACAGCGTGTGCAGGATGGCGTGGCCGGTGCGGTCGGCGGCGGCGCAGGTGCGTTGCGCGGTGCCCTTGCCGTAGTGCGT
>CAZTNB010000061.1:12734-16805 GCA_964614825.1 uncultured Gammaproteobacteria bacterium | reverse complement strand
GGCGGCAACGTCGGCATCGGCTTCGCCATCCCGGCCAACCTGGCGCGCGACGTCATGCGCCAGCTGCTGGCCTTCGGCGAGGTCAAGCGCGGCAGCCTGGGCGTCTCCACCCAGGACGTGGACGCGGAACTCGGCGCCGCGCTGGGGGTGGAGCCGGGCAAGGGCGCGGTGGTCACGCGCGTGGCGGCGGGCTCGCCGGCCGCGGGCGCCGGCATCCGGCCCGGCGACCTCATCACCGCGATCAACGGCAAGCCGGTGCGCAGCCGCGCCGACCTCGCCAATGCCGAGGGCCTGCTGCCCGTCGGCAGCGCGGTGCAAGTCGCGCTGCTGCGCGACGGCGCCACGCTCACCGTGACCGCGGCCTTGCGCGCGGTGACCCTGCGCAAGCTCGAGGCGGCGACGCTGGACCCGCGCCTCGCCGGGGCCAGCCTCAGCGACCTCGAGGCCAAGTACCGCGATCGCGGCATTTCCGGCGTGCTGGTCAGCGCCGTCGCCGCCGGCAGCAAGGCCGCAGGCTACGGCCTGGCCGCGGGCGACCTGATCACGACCGTCAACCAGGTCGACATCGACGACCTGGCGGCACTGGAGGCGGTGCTGGCGTCGCATCCGCGGCAGGTCCTGCTGACCCTGGTGCGGGGCCGGCAGGGCTTCTACCTCCTGCTCGATTGAGGCCGTCGCGGCCGCGGGCGCCGCGGCGGCGCCCGAACGCCAACGCCGTCACGAGCCGGGGCGCCTGCCGCGCTATCATGGAGAGGTCAGAAACCGAACCGGAATCCGCATGACGATCCTGCGCCGCTACCTGCCCGCCCTTGCCGCCGTCGTGCTGAGCGGCGCCGCGGCCGCCGCCCCGAGCGCGCCGTCGATGGCCGATACCTGGTACGGCGACCTCGCCAGCGCGCGCGGCTTCATGGTCGACACGGCCAAGCTCTACGAGCTCAAGCGCCGCGGCCGCAAGGTCGAGGTCAAGGCGATCGGCACGGTGTCGGCGCTCGATGCGCTGGCGCAGGGCCGGGTCGACCTGGTGGGCTCGGCGCGCATGGCCGACCCCGACAACGCCTTCGAGCGCGACCTCGTGTTCACCCCGGTGGCCTGGGACGCGATCGTGCTGGTGACCTCGACCAAGAACCCGGTCGCGGCGCTGAGCCTGGAACAGATCGCCGACATCTACCTGGGCCGCGTCACCGACTGGTCCGCGCTGGGCGGCGCGCCCAAGCCGATCAACCTCTACGCGGTGGCCGGGCCCGACGACGGCGTGGAATTCAGCATGCGCCAGCTGCTGCTGGGCAACGGCAACCGCATCGTCGCGGCCAAGCGCTGGTACATCAACACCAAGCAGCTCGAGGACGCGATCGCGATCGATCCGGCGGCGCTGGGCGTGACCACGCTGTCGAGCCTGGTCGGCAACAAGGCGCTCAAGCCGCTGGCGATCGAGGGCACCGCGCCGAGTTTCAAGACCCTGGAGTCCGGACAGTACCTGCTGGCCACGCCGCTGTACGTGGCCGCGCGCGGCCCCGCGGCGCCACAGGGCGATTCCACCGCGCGCGCGCGCGCCGCGCTCGAGTTCATGAACGGCGAGACCGCGCTGCGCAACGCCTGGCGCTCGCGCCAACTGGTGCCGGCGGTCGAGGCCGCGGCGCTGGCCGCCGCCGATGCGGAGCATCGCCGGCTGATCGCCGAGCGCCTGGCCTTCGCGGTGGCCACGGTGCCGGTGAACGTGGTGCCGGCGCAGCAGGTCGCCAGCCAGGCGGCGCTGATCTCGCCGGTGGTGGAGGCGATCCCGGCCACCACCAGCGCGCTGCCGGCGGCCGAGCCGGTGGCCAAGCCGGTGGGCGCCAACTGCAAGGCCGAGGCCAGCTGCTGATGCGTTGCGGCGGCGCCGGCGCGCGCCGCGCTCGCGCCCGGGTGACGCTGCGCCGGAGCGCCGCGGGGCGGCCATGATCCGCGCGATCACCCTCGACCTGGACGACACCCTGTGGCCGATCGAGCCGGTGGTGCTGCGCGCCGAGGCCGAGCTCGATGCCTGGCTCGCGCAGCACTGCCCCGAGGTCGCGGCCGCGTGGCCGATCGAGGCCATGCGCGAACTGCGCTCGCGCGTGTACGCCGACAATCCGCACCTCGCGCACGATTTCACCGCGCTGCGCAAGCTGTCGCTGGCCCACGTGTTCGAGCCTTTCGGCCACGGCGAGGCGCTGGTCGAGCGCGCGTTCGAGGTGTTCTACGCCGCGCGCAACCGCGTCGACCTCTATCCCGACGCGGCGCCGGCGTTGCAGCGCCTGGCCGGCCGCTACCCGATCGCGAGCCTGTCCAACGGCAACGCCGACCTGCACCGCATCGGGCTGGGCGAGTACTTCGTCGCCACCGTGACCGCGCGCGCGGTCGGCGTGGGCAAGCCGCACCCGCGCATCTTCGAGCGTGCCGTGGCCAGCCTGGGCCTGCCGGCGGCGCAGGTGGCGCACGTCGGCGACGATCCGCTGCTCGACGTGCAGGGCGCGCAGCGCGCCGGACTGGTCGCGGTCTGGCTCAACCGCAACGGCGCGGAGTGGCCGTTGCCGCAGCCGCCCGACATCGAGATCGCCGACCTCGGCGCGCTGGAAGCGGCGCTGGAAGGCCATGCCACGCGCGTCGAGGGCGCCAGGGGGACTGCATGAACGTGCTGCTCGATCCGGGCCACGCCGGCGGCCGCACGCCGCTGGCCGCGCTCACCGCCGCCACCCTGCCGGGATGGCTCGACACGCAGCCGCCCGCGACCCGGCGCTGGATCGGCGCGATGGGCTTTTCCGCCCAGCCCGGCACCTGGTGCGGCGTGCCCGGCAACGATGGCGGCGTGGCGCAGATCCTCGCCGGGGTGGCCGAGACCCCGGACCTGTACGCGCTCGCCCACCTGCCGCTGGCCCTGCCGCCGGGCGACTATGCGCTGGCGCTGTGGCCGCCGGCGCTGGATGCGGCGCAGGCGGCGCTGGGTTTCGCGCTGGGCGCCTACCAGTACACCCGCTACCGCCAGGCCCGGCGCGAGCCGGCGCGGCTCGCGGTCCCGGCGGGCGTCGATGCGCTGGCCTTGCGCCGGGTGCTGGCCGCGTGCCGGCTCGTGCGCGACCTGGTCAACACGCCGACCGAGGACCTGGGCCCGGAACAACTTGCCGAAGCGGTGCGCCAGGTGGCCGCCGCCGGCGGCGCCAGCGTGCGCGAGTGGGTGGGCGACGAACTGCTGGCGGCGAACTTCCCCGCCATCCACGCCGTCGGCCGCGCCTCGCACCGCGCGCCGCGCCTGGTCGAGCTGGACTGGGGCGGCGCCGGCAAGCCATTGCTGGCGATCGTCGGCAAGGGCGTGTGCTTCGACACCGGCGGCCTCGACATCAAGACCGCCGACGGCATGCGCTGGATGAAGAAGGACATGGGCGGCGCCGCGCACGCGCTGGCCCTGGCGCAGTGGGTGATGGCGCAGCAACTGCCCGTGCGCCTGCGCCTGCTGATCCCGGCGGTGGAGAACGCGATCGGACCGCAGTCGTATCGCCCCGGCGAGGTGCTGCGCACGCGGGCCGGGCACCGGGTCGAGATCGACAACACCGACGCCGAGGGCCGCGTGGTGCTGTGCGATGCCCTGACCTACGCGGTGGAGCAGCAACCCGAGCTGCTGCTCGACTTCGCCACCCTGACCGGCGCGGCGCGGGTGGCCCTGGGGCCCGACCTGCCGGCGCTGTTCGCCAACGACGAGTCGCTGTCGCAATCGATCCTGGCGGCCGGCCGCGAGCGGCTGGACCCCTTGTGGCCGATGCCCCTGTGGCGGCCGTACCGGGCCCTGTTCGAGTCGCCGATCGCCGATTTCGCCAATGGCAGCAGCTCGCGCCATGCCGGCGCGATCACGGCGGCGCTCTACCTCGACCGCTTCGTGCCCGAGACGCTGCCCTGGGCGCACGTGGACGTGTACGCCTGGAACGACGCCGAGCGCCCCGGCCGGCCGCGCGGCGGCGAGGCGCAGGGACTGCGCGCGTTCATGGCATTCCTGGCGCAGCGCTACCGCTGAGGGCCGGGGCCGCCCGGAGGATTCCGCAGGAGCCCGCTCCCCGCCCGACC
>CAZTNB010000061.1:0-12634 GCA_964614825.1 uncultured Gammaproteobacteria bacterium | reverse complement strand
CCCGACCCGCGATGCCGTGGTCGCCCACGGGGCGCGCTTCCACCGGGGATTGGCGCGCGCGCAGCCTCAGTTGATGCGCTTGGGCGCTTCCGCGACCACGTTGAAGGCCTTCACGCGCGCGGCGAGCTGGGCATCGCCCTGCAGCAGGCCGATGGCGTCGGCCAGCACGTGCGCCGATTCGGTCAGCAGCACGTCCGGCGCATCGGACTCCTCGTCCTCCGCCGCGTCCTCGAGCGGCCGCTCGTCGGCCTGCAGGCCGTCGTCGAGCACCAGTTCCGCGGCATCGGCCTCGAGCTTCGCGGCGAGCTTGGCGTCGGCCTGCGCCAGCGCCTCGCGCTCGGCCTTGCGCGCCTTGTTCTTGGCCTCCAGCGCATCGCGTTCCTGGCGCCGCGCCGACTCCAGCAGCGACTCGGTCTTCTGCTGGCGCAGCTTGCGGTACTCCTCGAGGTCGGCGACCCAGTACTGGAATTCGCGGTCCTTCGCCACGCGCTGTTCGTGGCGCGCCGCGAGCAGCGGCACCAGCTCGTTGAAGTTGCCCTGGCCGGCATAGTCGGCCGCCGTGATCGAGGTCCAGGGCAGCGCGTTGTCGATCGCGCTCTCGCCCCACTCGGCCGGATCGAAGGTGGTCGGGAAGGCCACGTCGGGCACCACGCCCTTGTTCTGGGTCGAGCCGCCGTTGACGCGGAAGAACTGCGCCACGGTCAGCTTGAGCTGGCCGAAGGTGGGCTCGTCGTTCTGCGCCACGTTGTCGAGGTCGACCAGGTTCTGCACGGTGCCCTTGCCGTAGGTGGTCTCGCCGATGATCAGGGCGCGGCCGTAGTCCTGCAGGGCCGCGGCGAAGATCTCCGAGGCCGAGGCCGAACTGCGGTTGACCAGCACCGCCAGCGGGCCATCCCAGGCCACGCCGGCCTGCGCATCCGACTCCACGCTGACCCGGCCCTGCGCGTCGCGCACCTGCACCACCGGGCCGCGGTCGATGAACAGGCCGGTGAGGTCGGTGGCCTCGGTCAGCGAACCGCCGCCGTTGTCGCGCAGGTCCACCACCACGCCCTCGACGCCCTCGGCCTTGAGTTCGCCCAGCAGCTTGGCCACGTCGCGGGTCGAGCTGCGATAGTCGGCATCGCCGCGGCGGTGGCCTTCGAAGTCGTGGTAGAAGGTCGGCAGGGAAATCACGCCGATCCTGCGCACGCGGGCGCCGTCCTCGACCTCGATCACCGAGCGCTTGGCGGCCTGCTCCTCGAGCTTGACCTGCTCGCGCACGATCACCAGGTGGACCGGCTTGCCGTCGGCGCCGACGTCCTTGGGCAGCACGTCGAGCATGACCGTGGTGCCCTTGGGCCCGCGGATCAGCTCGACCACGTCGTCGATGCGCCAGCCGATCACGTCCTGCATCGGTCCCTTGGCCTGGCCGACCGCGACGATGCGGTCGCCGACGTGGAGCTGGCCGCTCTTGGAGGCCGGGCCGCCCTTGACGATGGTGCGCACCACGGTGTGCTCGTCGTCCTTGCCCAGCACCGCGCCGATGCCCTCCAGCGACAGGCGCATCTGCATGTTGAAGTTCTCGGCCGCGCGCGGGCCCAGGTAGCCCGTGTGCGGCTCGATCGCCGTCGCATAGGCGTTCATGAAGGTCTGGAACACGTCCTCGCTGTCGAGCTCGGCGACGCGCTGGTCGTAGCTGCGGTAACGCTTGTCCAGGGTCTTGCGGATCTCGGCCTCGGCCTTGCCGTTGAGCTTGAGGCGCAGCCACTCGTTCTTGACCCGCTTGCGCCAGATCTCGTCGAGCTCGGCGCTGTCGGCGGCCCAGGCGGCGTCCTTGCGGTCGCTGGTCCAGGTCTCGTCGACGCTGAAGTCGAAGCCCTTGTCGAGCAGCGCGCGCGCGTGCCGCGTGCGCTGGTCCACGCGCTGGGCGTAGGTGCGGAAGATCGCGTACGGCGGATCGAGCTCGCCGTCGTAGATGGCCTCGTCGAGCGAATCCTCGTACTGGCTGAACTGCTCGATGTCGGCGCGGGTGAAGAACAGCTTGTCGCCGTCGAGCGACTCGAGGTACCGGCGCAGGATCTCGCCGCTCATGGCGTCGTCGAGCGGTACCCGCTTGTAGTGGAAGCGGGTCAGGAAGCGCGTCGCCCACATCGCCGCCTGCGCATCGGCGGCGGCCGGCTTGAGCGAGGCCGGGTCGACCGCCGCCGGCACCGCGGGCAGCAGGCCGGACGGCAGGACCAGGGCCAGGCCCAGCATGAGGGAACGCAGGTTCATCGCCGCCTACTCCTGCCCGGACCGGGGTCCGGGCGCTTCAAGCTAGTTTCGGACCCGCTTCTGGCCCAGTGCCGGAAGTCGCTCCGTCGATCTGCCGCGCAAATCCTGCCGCATGGGCCATTTGGTCCGCGTGATAGGAGGAACGGACCATCGGCCCCGAGGCCACGTGGCTGAAGCCGAGGTCCCGGCCGAGGCGCCCAAGGTGCGCGAACTCGTCCGGGGTCCAGTAGCGCACCACCGGGTGGTGGTGGGCCGAAGGCTGCAGGTACTGCCCCACCGTCACCATGTCCACGTCGTGCGCGCGCAGGTCCTCCAGCGCCCGCGTGACCTGCTCCAGCGTCTCGCCCAGGCCGAGCATGATCCCGGACTTGGTTGGCACTTCCGGATGGCGGGCCTTGAACGCCCGCAGCAGCTGCAGCGACCAGTCGTAGTCGGCACCCGGGCGCACCTCGCGGTAGCGCTCGCGCACGGTTTCCAGGTTGTGGTTGAAGACGTCCGGGGGCGCCGCCGCCAGCGCATCCAGCGCGCGTTCCATGCGCCCCTTGCCCCGGAAGTCGGGGGTCAGGATTTCGACCCGGATCGACGGACTGAGTTCCCGCGTCCGCGCCACGCATTCGGCGAAATGGGCGGCACCGCCGTCGGGCAGGTCGTCGCGGTCGACCGAGGTGATGACCACGTAGCGCAGGCCCATGTCGCGGATGGTGGCGGCCAGCTTGGCGGGCTCGTGCGCATCCGGCGGCTTCGGCCGGCCGTGGGCCACGTCGCAGAAGGCGCAACGGCGGGTGCAGACCTCGCCCAGCACCATGAAGGTGGCGGTGCCCTTGGAGAAGCACTCGTGGATGTTCGGGCACGAGGCTTCCTCGCATACCGTGACCAGCGAACTGGCGCGCAGCTTCTGCTTGAGCTGCTGCACCTGGTTGCCGGTCGGGATGCGCACGCGGATCCACGACGGCTTGCGCAGCGCCGGCGCCTGCGCGTCGAAGGTCACCGGATTGCGCGCGATCTTGTCCCGCGCCTTCTGCTTGGCGCCGGGAACGAGGCCGCCGTCGGACTCGACGACGGCCAGCGGGATGTGCTTGGGACTGGCCTCGATGCTCATGGCGGTTCAGGCGGCGCCGGACAGGACCGGCGGCAACTCCGCGACCTCGACCGGCGCCAGTCCGAACTGGCGCCCCAGGGCCGCGACCAGCGGCGCCTCGACATCGCCGAGGCTCGCGGGCCCGCCCAAGTCTAGCACCTGGGTCACGGCCAGGCCGCGGTAGCCGCAGGGATTGATGCGGGCATACGGCTCCAGGTCCATGGCGACGTTGAAGGCGAGGCCGTGGAAGCTGCAGCCGCGGCGCACGCGCAGGCCCAGGGCCGCGATCTTGGCCCCGTCCACGTAGACGCCGGGCGCCCCCGGGCGCCTCGCGCCGGCGATGCCGAAGCCGGCGAGGGTGTCGATGATGCCCTGCTCGATCCGCTGCACCAGCTCGCGCACGCCGATGCCCAGGCGGCGCAGGTCCAGCAGCGGGTAGCCCACGACCTGGCCGGGGCCGTGGTAGGTGACCTGGCCGCCGCGGTCGACCGGCAATACCGGGATGTCGCCGGGTGCCAGCACATGCTCGGCCTTGCCGGCCTGGCCCAGGGTGAACACGCGCTCGTGCTCGAGCAGCCACAGTTCGTCGGGCGTGTCCGGCCCGCGCGCATCGGTGAAGGCCTGCATGGCCCGCCAGACCGGCGCGTAGGGCTGGCGGCCGAGCCGCCGCACCAGCAGCGGTCGCGCAGCCGCGGGCGTCACAAGGTCCACTTCACCGCGACATGGGCGCGCAGGCGCGCGTAGGCCGCTTCGTAGTGGCCGCGATCCTCGCACCAGAAGCTGACGGTCACGGCCAGGTACTTGCCGCCGCGCGAATCGCGGCGCCGCACGCTGGCGGGATCGGGAATCACGCCGGCCGTGGCGAGTTCGTCCAGCACGACCTGCGGCAGCGCCGGATCGGACTCGCCGAAGGCCGTCACCTCGAAGGTGCCGGGAAACTGGAAGCCGCGGGTGGGGGTGGCGGGGGTTTCGCTCATGGAAATGTTCATGGGCGCCTAGGTGGGGGCGGCGGCGCGAATTGCGAGGGGGCCGCGCCGTGCCGTCACGGGGCGTTTCAGTCGGACTCCCACCACAGCAGGGCGGCGTCGCCCAGGCGCTTGAAGAAGCCGCCCTCGGGATAGTCGGCCAGCGCCACCAGCGGGACTTCGACCAGCGGCTTGCCGTCCAGGGCCACCGCCAGGTTGCCGACCTCCGCGCCCTTGGCCAGCGGCGCCAGCAGCGGCTTGGGCACGTTCATGGTCGCCTGCAGGCGGGCATACGCGCCGCGCGGGATGGTGACCCGGGCGTCGGCGGCCACGCCCAGCGCCGCGGTCTCGGCCTCGCCCTTCCACAACGTCGGGCTGGCCACAGTGGCGCCGGCGGCGTACAGGGTGTGGGTCTCGTAGAAGCGGAAGCCGTAGTTGAGCAGCGCCTGGGCCTCGTCGGCGCGCACCTTCTCGCTGCTGGCGCCCATCACCACGGCGATCAGGCGCATGCCCTCGCGCTGGGCCGAGGCGGCGAGGCAATAGCCGGCGCCCGAATGGTGGCCGGTCTTGATCCCGTCGACCGAGGGGTCGCGCCACAGCAGGGTGTTGCGGTTGTGCTGGGTGATCTCGTTGAAGGTGAATTCCCTGATCGCGTAGACCTTGTAGTCCTCCGGGAAGTCGGCGATCAGCGCCCGCGACAGCTTCGCCACGTCGAGCGCGGTGGTGTAGTGCTCCGGTGCCGACAGGCCGTGCGCGTTGACGTAGTGGGTGCCGGCCAGGCCGAGCTTGGCCGCGTACTCGTTCATGAGCTGGGCGAAGGTCTGCTCGCTGCCGCCGACGTGCTCGGCCAGCGCGATCGAGGCGTCGTTGCCCGACTGGATGACCATGCCGTAGAGCAGGTCCTTGAGCGGCACGGTCTGGTTGACCGGCAGGAAGCTGGTGGAGCCGTCGGTGCCGGCGCCGCCGCCGCGCCAGGCGTGCTCGCTGATGAACACCGCATCGTCGAGCTTGACCTTGCCGTGGGCGAGCTCGGCCGAGACCACGTAGCTGGTCATCACCTTGGTGATGCTGGCCGGCTCCACCCGCAGCTCGGGATCCTTGCCGGCCAGCACCTGCCCGGTGGCGAAATCCATCAGCACCCAGCTGCGCGCCGACAGGGCGGGCGCCGGCGGCACCGGCTGCGCCGCGGTCGGCGCGGGCGCCGGCACCGCCACCGGCGCGGACGCGGGCGCCTGCGCGCGCAGGGCGGGCGCGGCCAGCAGCAGGAGGCACAGGCAGGCGTACGGCAGTGACGAGGGTCGGATCATGGGGATTTCTTTCGGGGAATGGGTTCGGCGCCGCTCAGTCGGCCGGCACCACGATGCTGCGATAGCCCATCGCGCTCACGCGCGCGAGCATGCGGTCGAGGGATTCGGCGTCCTCGAAGGGACCGACCCGGACCCGGTGCAGCAAGCCGCGCGCGGTCAGCACCTGGTCGAGGTACACGTCGTCGATGCGCGCGTCCTCGAGCCGCTTGGCCACGCGCCGTGCATTCTCGCGCCGATCGTAGGCGCCGACCTGAACGAATGCGGCCTTTCCGGGGGCAATCGCCGGCGACGCGGCGGCGGCCGGTGTCCCGGCGGCGGCGGCCGCCGGCGTTGCCGGGGCCTCGCCCACGTCGATGGCGCGCACCTCGACCCGCGCGGTGCCGCGTTCGTGCACGCCGAGGCGGATCGCCGCCGAATAGGACAGGTCGATGATGCGGCCGTCATGGAACGGGCCGCGATCGTTGACCCGCACGACCAGGCTGCGCCCGTTCTCGAGGTTGGTGACGCGCACGTAGGTCGGCAGCGGCAGGCTCTTGTGCGCCGCCGTCATCGCGTACATGTCGTAGGGCTCGCGCGAGGACGTGTAGCGGCCGTGGAACTTGGTGCCGTACCAGGACGCCAGCCCCCGTTCGACATAGCCCTTGCTGGTGGGCAGCACGGTGTAGGTGCGGCCCAGCACCGTGTACGGTGAATGGTTGCCGTAGCGCGCGCGCGGCTCCGCCCGCGGGACCGGCTCCGGTACCCGGCTCACGTCGGGCGGGATGGCCGGGCCGCCGTCGGACTGCTCCTCCCAGCGCGGCGCCGGCGCCGCGGTGGTGGTGGCGGCGGATGCGGCCGGCGCCTCGTCGCGGGCCAGCTTGCGCTGGCAGCCGGCCAGCGCCAGCAAGCCGACCGCGGCCAGCACGCAGCCGGCCCGCGCCGCGCGGCGGCTCACGGTGCGGCGGCCCCGCGCATGCCGGCGGCCAGTTCCTGCGCCAGCTGCCACACGGCCATGCTGTAGAGCGGGCTGCGGTTGTAGCGGCTGATCACCCAGAAGTTGCGGTGGGTGACCCAGTACTCCTCGCCTTGCGCGCCGTCGAGGCGCAACAGGGTGGCGGGTCGCTCGGGATCGTCCTCGCCCTCGATCGCGTAGCCCCAGGCCTCGAGTTGCGCGACCGAGTAGACCGGCTCGAGGTCGGCCGGGGCGATGCGGCGCGCGCTGGCGGCCACCCGCGCCGGCCGCGCGACCGGCGCGCCGGTCTCCCAGCCGTGGGCGGCGAAGTAGTTCGCCACCGAGGCGATCACGTCGGCGCGCGAGGCCCACAGGTCGATGCGCGGGTCGGCGTCGTAGTTGCGCGCGTAGCTGGCGATGCTCGAGGGCATGAACTGGCCCCAGCCCATCGCGCCGGCGTAGGAACCCATGACCTCGTCCAGCGCGTAGGGGAAGGCATCGCCCTGGAGCAGGAACAGCTGCGCCAGTTCCTTGCGGAAGAACTCGGCGCGCGGCGGGTAGTAGAAGGCCAGGGTCACCAGCGCGTCGAGCACGCGGTAGCGGCCGGTGATGCGGCCATAGCTGGTCTCCACCCCGATGATGGCGACGATGATCTCCGGCGGCACGCCGAACTCGGCGCTGACGCGGTCGAGCAATGGCGCGTTCTCGCGCCAGAACTCCAGGCCCTGCGCGGTGCGTTGCGGGGTGAGGAAGATCGGGCGGTAGTCGCGCCAGGGCTTGGTCTTCTCGGCCGGGCGCGAGATCGCGTCGATGATGCTCTGCTGGAACCTGGCCTGCGCCAGCACCGCCTCGATGGCGGCCGCGTCCAGCCCCGGTCGCGCCGCCTGCCGCGCGAGTTCGGCCGCAAAGGCACGCTGGCCGGGATGGACTTCGGCGGTGGTGGCGCCGGCGCCGCGGGCGGCGGCCAGGACAAGGGCGAGGGCGAGGGCAAGTGCCCCGGTGTAGCGCAGGAGGTTCGGCATCGGACCCGGATTCTACCTGCTCAGTACGCGCCCAGGCGTCGATGCGCATGGATCGACAGCAGCACGCCGAAGCCGGCCAGCAGGCTCACCGCCGAGGTGCCGCCATAGCTGATCAGGGGCATCGGCACGCCCACCACGGGCAGCAGCCCGGTGATCATGCCGCCGTTGACCATGACGTAGACGAAGAAGGTCATCGCGATCGCGCCGGCCAGCAGGCGCGAGTAGGTGTCGCGGGCGTTGGCCGCGATCCACAGCCCGCGGCCGATGATGAACAGGTACAGCGCCAGCACCACGGCCACGCCGAGCAGGCCGAACTCCTCGCCGAACACGGCGAAGATGAAGTCGGTGGTGTGCTCGGGCAGGAAATCCAGCTTGGCCTGCGTGCTGGCCTCGAAGCCCTTGCCGAGCACGCCGCCGGAGCCGACCGCGATCTGCGCCTGGATGATGTTCCAGCCGTTGCCCAGCGGGTCGGACTCGGGATCGAGGAACATGCGGATGCGGTTGCGCTGGTACTCGTGCATGAACTGCCAGGCCACCGGCGCCGCCGCGACCACCAGGCCGACCAGGGCGCCGATGCGCCACCAGGACAGGCCCGACAGGAAGATCACGAAGGCGCCGCTCACGCCCACCAGCAGCGCGGTGCCGAGGTCGGGCTGCTCGGCGATCAATCCGGCCGGCACGCCGATCAACACCGCGCACGCCGCCAGCGCGCCCCAAGACGGCGGCAGCATGCGGTCGTGCAGGAACCAGGCCACCATCATCGGCAGCGACAGCTTGGCGAACTCCGAGGGCTGGAAGCGGATCACGCCGAGGTCGAGCCAGCGGTGCGCGCCGCGGCCCTCGCCGAACAGGGTGACCAGCAGCAGCAGGCCGACGGTGAAGAAGTAGAACCACGGCGTCCACGAACGCAGGATCGCCGGCGGCACGCGGCTCAGCACCAGCAGCACGGCGAAGCCCAGCGCCAGGCGCGCGGCCTGGTTGCCGACCTGGTTCCAGCTGCCGCCACTGGCGCTGTAGAGCACCGCGAGGCCGATGCCGGCCAGCAGCAGCAGCGCCGCGGTCAGCGGCAGGTCCAGCGGCAGGCGCCGCCACAGGCGGCGCATCCAGCGTCGCAAGGCGCCGCGCAGGTAGAGCCAGTTCACCGGGCGTCCTCGCGCAGCAGCCAGGAATCGAGGATCTTGCGCGCCAACGGCGCCGCGGCCTTGGAACCCGAGGAGCCGTGCTCGACCACCACCGCGACCGCGATGCGCGGCGCCTCGGCCGGCGCATAGGCCACGAACAGCGCCTGGTGGCGCAGGTTCTCGGCCACGCGGCGCTCGTCGTACTCCTCGCCCTCCCGGCGCCGCACGCGCTGCGCGGTACCGCTCTTGCCCGCGATCGTGTAGCTGGCGCCGGCGCCGACCGCGCGCGCCGTGCCGGTGGGACCGTGCATGACCGCGACCATGCCGGCGCGGATCGCGGCCAGGTTGTCGGGATTGCGCGCGAAGGCCGCAATCGCTTCCGCCTGCGCGGCGGGCGTGCGCTCGGTGTTGACGCCGTCCTGGGTCGCCATCAGCAGTCGCGGGGGATGGCGCACGGTGCCGGCGGCAAGCGTCGCCAGTGCGCTGCCCAGCTGGATCGGCGTGACCACCCAGTATCCCTGCCCGATGCCGGAGATCACCGTCTCGCCCGGGTACCAGGGCTGCTGGAAGCGCTGCTGCTTCCACGCCCGCGACGGCAGGATGCCGCGCGCCTCGCCATTGAGATCGATCCCGGTCGGGGCGCCGAAGCCGAACTGCGACAGGTACTGGCCGAGGCGGTCGATGCCGATGTCGACCGCCAGGTCGTAGAAGTAGGAGTTCACCGACTGCGCCAGCGCCTCGTTGAGGTCGACCCGGCCGTGCCCGCCCTTCTTCCAGTCGCGCCACGACTGCGGCATCCCGGGCAGGCGGTACTCGCCGGTGGAGAGCGTGGTGTCGGCGGGCGTGCGCAGGCCGAGCTCGAGTCCGGCCAGGCCGATGAAGGGCTTCATGGTCGAGCCCGGCTCGTAGCCGCCCTGCAGCGCGCGGTTGTAGAGCGGGCGGCTCGGCGCGGCGGTCAGCGCGGCGTAGTCCGCGCGCGAGATGCCGTTGACGAACAGGTTGGGGTCGAAGCCCGGCAGGCTGACCAGGGCCAGCACCTCGCCGTTGCGCGGATCGATCGCCACCGCAGCCCCCGAGCGGCCCTCGAAGGCGTCGACCGCGGCCTGCTGCAGGCGCGCGTCCAGGCTCAGGTAGACGTGCGTGCCCTGCTTGGGCGGCACGCGCCGCAGCACCCGCAGCGCGCGACCGGCGGCGTCGGTCTCGACCTGCTCGTAGCCCACCTGCCCCAGCAGCAGGTCCTCGTAGTAGCGCTCGATCCCGGTCTTGCCGATATGGCTGGTGCCGGCGTAGCGGCTGTCGGCGAGGCGCTCGGCATCGGCGGTGTCGATGCGGCCCACGTAGCCGACCACGTGCGCGAACAGCGCGCCCATCGGGTAGTAGCGCGTGAGGTAGGGCACCACCTCCACGCCCGGGAACTCGTGCCGGTGCACGGCGAAGCGCGCGACCTCGGCCTCCGTCAACGGCGACTTCAGCGGCAGGCTCTCGAAGCCGCGCTTGAGTCCGCGCAGCTCGCGGAAGCGTTCGAGCTCGTCGTCGGACAGCGCCAGCACGGCGCGCAGGCGCGCCAGCGTGGCGTCGATGTCGCCGGCCTGCTCGGGCACCAGCTCGAGCCGGTACGAGGGCACGTTCTCGGCCAGCAGCACGCCGTTGCGGTCGTAGACCAGGCCGCGCGAGGGCGGCAGCGCGCGCGGCTTGATGCGGTTGGCCTCGGAACGGCCGTGGAACTCGTCGTGCTGGCTCACCTGCAGCCAGGCGAACCGGCCCAGCAGCACCACGAGGCACAGCGCGATGATGGCGAAGCCGGCCAGGGCGCGGCGCTGGAACAGCGCCGTCTCGGGTCCCGCCTCCTTGACCCGGCGCTTGCGCAGGCGCGAGGCGTTCATGCCTCGCGCGGCCGCACCCGCGCCCGCAACAGGTCGAAGCCCAGGAACAGCCACGGCCAGGCCAGCATGCCGACCAGCGGCGACACCCACCAGGTCCAGCCGGCGTGCGCCTCGCCGGCGAAGGTGCGCAGCATCAGCAGCACCACGCGGTCGTTCATGAGCAGCGCCGCCACCGCCAGCGACTGCTGCAGCATCGGGAAGAAGCGCAGGCGCGAGCGCAGCCGCAGCACGATGAACGCGATCGCGACCAGGCGCAGCGATTGTTCGCCGAGCAGGCCGCCGGTCAGCAGGTCGCCGGCCAGTCCGAGCGCGAAGGCGCGGCCCAGGCCCATCCGTTCCGGCGCCTCCAGCGCCCAGTAGATCACCACCAGGCCGAGCCAGAACGGCTTGAGCGGGCCCAGCGGCGCCGGCAAGGGCAGCAAGGCCAGCAGCAAGGCCAGCACGATGCTGCCGTAGTACACCCAGCCCGAATCGCGATGTCGGCTCATGGCCGCCCCGCCGCATCGGCGGACATGGCGTCCGCGGGCGGCACCAGCGGCAGCGCCTCGGGCGGCCCGACCTGCTCGGTGTCGGGGAAGCCGGGCGCGCGCAGCAGTTCGCGCTCGTCGTGCAGCACCAGCACCTCGCCGCTGCGCGCCATGCCGGCGTAGGGCGTGGCCAGCGCGCGCACGAAGGTCGCGCTGTCGTCGGGCTCGACCTGGCGCACCAGCCCCACCGGCAGGCCCGCGGGGAAGTTGCCGCCCAGGCCCGAGCTCACCAGGGCATCGCCCGGACGGATGTCGGCGCTGAACGGGATGTGCGGCAGGCGCAGGGTGCCGAGCTCGCCGGTGCCGTAGGCGATGGTGCGCAGTCCGGTGCGCACCACCCGCACGGGGATCGCGTGGCCGGGATCGGTGATCAGGATCAGGACCGAGCGTCGCGGTTGGGCGTCGATGATCTGCCCCATCACGCCGCGCGCATCGATCACCGCCTGGCCGACGCGGATGCCGTCGTCGGCGCCGGCATCGAGCAGGATGCGGTGGCGGAACGGGTCGAGGTCGACCTCCATCAGTTCGGCGAGCTGCGCCTTGAGGCCGAGGCGGGTGCGCGCGTCGAGCAGTTCGCGCAGGCGCGTGTTCTGGTCCTGCACCGCCGACAGGCGCGCCAGGCGCGCCTGCGCCAGCAGCAGTTCCTCGCGCATCGTGGCGTTCTCGCGCGCCAGCTCGCTGCGCTCGCTGACCGCGGCGCGTGCCGCGTCGGCCATGCGCGCGGGCGCGCCGACCAGGCTGTACAACGGCCCGGTGAGCCGCGCCGCGGCCTGGCGCACGCCATCGAGGTAGCGGCCGCGGTGGTCGGCCACCATCAGCACGCCGGCCAGCGCGAGGTACGCCACCAGGCGCAGGGTCCCGTGGCTGGGTTCGGCGAACAGCGGGGCGGTGTCGGGCGCGGGGCCGGGCACGGATCGACCTTTTCCTGCAGTGGCGCGCGCGGCGCGCGCCGATGGCTGAGCTTACTCCGGCGAGAAGAACTCGCTGCCGTGCAGGTCGATGAGTTCGAGCGCGCGGCCACCGCCGCGGGCGACGCAGGTCAGCGGGTCGTCCGCGACCTGCACGTGCAGGCCGGTCTCCTCCGACAGCAGCTTGTCGACGTCGCGCAGCAGGGCGCCGCCGCCGGTCAGCACGATGCCGCGTTCGGCCACGTCGGAGCACAGCTCCGGCGGGGTCTGTTCCAGCGCCGCCTTGACCGCGCCGACGATGCCGGCCAGCGGCTCGTGCAGGGCCTCGAGGATCTCGTTGGAATTGATCGCGAACATGCGCGGCACGCCCTCGGCGAGGTTGCGGCCGGAGATCTCGATCTCCTTCACCTCGGGCTGCGGGTAGGCGCAGCCGATCTCCATCTTGATGCGCTCGGCGGTGGTCTCGCCGATCAGGGTGCCGTGGTTGCGCCGCACGTAGTTGATGATCGCCTCGTCGAACTTGTCGCCGCCCATGCGCACGCTCTGCGCGTAGACGATGCCGTTGAGCGAGATCACCGCCACCTCGGAGGTGCCGCCGCCGATGTCGAGCACCATCGAGCCGCGCGCCTCGTGCACCGG
>CAZTNB010000060.1:0-17081 GCA_964614825.1 uncultured Gammaproteobacteria bacterium | reverse complement strand
CCAATCCCCTACCATTCGCGCCCCGCAGTCGATTTCCGGGCTGCGGTTCCCTTGCCTCACCGCGTTCGCGGGAGGCCACTAGTCCGCAAGGAGTTGTCATGCGTCATTACGAGATCGTGTTCCTGGTCCACCCGGACCAGAGCGAACAGGTCCCCGCGATGATCGACCGCTACAAGGGTCTGATCGAAGGGGACGGCGGCAAGATCCATCGTCTGGAGGATTGGGGTCGGCGCCAGCTGGCGTACCCGATCGCGAACCTGGCCAAGGCGCACTACGTGCTGATGAACGTCGAGTGCACCCAGAACGCGCTGGCCGAGCTGGCCTCGGGCTTCCGCTTCAACGACGCGGTGCTGCGTCACCTGATCATCGCGCGCGATGAAGCGGTGACGGAGATGTCGCCGATCATGAAGCAGAAGGACGAGAAGCCCGAGCGTCGCCGTCGCGACGAGGAAGGTTTCGGCGAGGGCGGCGATGCGCCGGCCGCGTCCGCAGCCGAAGCCGCCTGAGGAAACCAGACATGTCCAAGTTCTTCCGCCGCAAGAAGTTCTGCCGCTTCACCGCCGACAAGGTGGTCGAGATCGACTACAAGGATCTCAACACCCTGCGTCAGTACGTGACCGAGACCGGCAAGATCGTGCCGAGCCGCATCACGGGGACCAAGGCGCGCTACCAGCGCCAGTTGTCCACCGCGATCAAGCGCGCGCGGTTCCTGGCCCTGCTGCCGTTCTGCGACAACCACTGATCACGGAGCCGGCAGACCATGGAACTCATCCTGCTCAACAAGGTGACGAACCTCGGGAACCTTGGCGACAAGGTTCGCGTCAAGCCCGGCTACGGCCGGAACTACCTCGTGCCTCAGGGGCTGGCAGCCGCCGCCACCGAGGCCAACCTCGCGGAATTCGAGAAGCGCCGCGCCGACTACGAAGCCAAGGCCAACGCCATCCTGGCCGACGCCGAGGCGCGCAAGGCGAAGCTCGAGAACGCGAGCGTAACGATTCGCGCCAATGCCAGCACGGAAGGCAAGCTCTACGGTTCGGTCGGTCCCCGCGACATCGCCGAAGCTTTCACTGCAGCGGGTTTCCCGCTGGAGAAGAGCGAGGTGCTGCTCGGGGAAGGCCCGCTCCGTCGTACGGGCGAGTTCGATGTCCATGTCTCGCTGCATGCCGACGTGCATGCGGTGGTCAAGGTGATCGTCGCGCCCGAAGAGTGATGGCACGAAATCCCGGCGGCTTCGTGCGCCGCCGGATGCTGCTTTCATGGTTGTACTTTAGAAGGCCGCGGTCGACCCCCGCGGCCTCTTTTTTTGCGTCGGGCGCCCGCAAACCGCCACGCAACCCGCACGCCTTCGCCATCCCGCGCGCCGATCCTGCGCGTCGCAGCTTCTGCGACGGCAAGGGCGTACGCAGTGTCCACCGGATATCCACAGACTTATGCGCAACGCGGCAGCGCCGCCCGCGCCTATGATGCAAGGCTGCGCCCCGCCCCCCGGCCACCACTCGCCATGTCCGTTCCTGCAGAGTCCCAGTTCGTCAGCCGCAACGTCGAGGCGTTGCGCGTGCCGCCGCATTCGCTCGAGGCCGAGCAGGCCGTGCTCGGCGGCCTCATGCTCACCGGCGAAGCCTGGGCCAGGATCGCCGACAAGCTGACCGAGCGCGACTTCTATCGCCGCGACCACCAGCTCATGTTCCGCGCGATCGGCGAGTTGTCCGAGAAGGGCATGCCCTGCGACGCGGTGACCCTGGGCGAGTGGTTCGACGCGCAGGGCCTGGCCGAGTCGGTCGGCGGCACGCGCTACGTGCTGGAGCTGGCCAATTCCACGCCCAGCGCGGCCAACATCGTCGCCTACGCCGAGATCGTGCGCGAGAAGTCCGTGCTGCGCCAGCTGATCGACGCCGGCATGGAGATCACCGGCGACGGCTTCCGGCCCGAGGGCCGCAGCGCGCAGGAGCTGGTCGAGTCGGCCGAGCAGCGCGTGTTCCAGATCGCCGAGGCCGGCTCGCGCGGGCGCCAGGGCTTCGTTCCCATGCGCAGCGCGGTCAAGGAAGCGTTCCGCCTGCTGCAGGAACGCTACGAGAGCCGCAGCCCGATCACCGGCCTGCCCACCGGCTTCAACGACTTCGACCACAAGACCGCGGGCCTGCAGGCCGGCGACCTCGTCATCGTGGCGGCCAGGCCGTCGATGGGCAAGACCGCGCTGGCGCTGAACATGGCCGAGTACGCCGCGATCAAGACCGGCAAGGCGGCGGCGATCTTCTCGATGGAAATGTCGTCCTCGCAGCTGGCGTTCCGCCTGATCTCCTCGCTCGGCCGCATCAACCAGCAGCACCTGCGCACCGGCGAGCTGGCCGACGAGGAATGGCCGCGCGTGACCAGCGCGATCACGATGCTGTCGGAGGCGAAGATCTTCATCGACGACACGCCTTCGCTGTCGCCGATGGAGCTGCGCGCCCGCGCGCGCCGGCTCAAGCGCGAGCACGACCTGGGGCTGATCGTGGTCGACTACCTGCAGCTGATGCAGGTGCCCGGCAACAAGGAGAACCGCGCCACCGAGATCTCGGAGATCTCGCGCAGCCTCAAGGCCCTGGCCAAGGAGCTGCAGGTACCGGTGATCGCCCTGTCGCAGCTCAACCGCTCGCTGGAGCAGCGCACCGACAAGCGCCCGGTGATGGCCGACCTGCGCGAATCCGGCGCCATCGAGCAGGACGCCGACGTCATCGTCTTCATCTACCGCGACGAGTACTACAACCCGGATTCGAGCGAGAAGGGCCTGGCCGAGATCATCATCGGCAAGCAGCGCAACGGCCCCACCGGCACCGTGCGCCTGACCTTCCTCGGCCAGTACACGCGCTTCGAGAACTTCGCCAGCGACAGCTACGCGGGATCCTTCGAATGAGCCGGGACGTGCGCGCGACGATCCACGTCGCCGCCCTGCGCGAGAACCTGATCCGGGTGCGGCAACTGGCGCCGCGCAGCCAGGTCATGGCGGTGGTGAAGGCCGACGGCTATGGCCATGGCCTCGAACGGGTGGCGCAGGCCCTGCGCGGCGCGGATGCCTTCGGCGTGGCCTCGATCGCCGACGGCCTGCGCATCCGTGCCGGCGGGCTGGACAACCGCATCGTCGTGCTGTCGGGCCTCGACGAGCCCGCCGACATCGTCGAGATGCGGCGCCTGCGCCTCGAGCCCGTGGTGCACCACGTGTCGCAGCTCGACCTGCTGGCGGCGGCGCCGCCGGGCGAGCCGCTGCGGGTGTGGCTCAAGGTCGACACCGGCATGCACCGGCTCGGCTTCCCGCCGGAGCGGGTGGCGGCCACGCACGCCGCCCTGCGCATGCTGGCCGCGGTCGATCCGCGGATCACGCTGATGACCCACTTCGCCAACTCCGACGTGTTCGACGACCCGATCACGCGCATGCAGATGGCGCGCTTCGCACCGCTGGCCGAGGCGCTCGGCGGCGAGCGCTCGCTGGCCAATTCGGCCGCGGTGCTGGGCTTTCCCGAGTCGCAATCCGACTGGGTGCGGGTGGGCGGGTTGCTCTACGGGATCTCGGTGGTGGCGGGGAAGTCCGGCTCGGATTTCGGGTTCCAGCCCGCGATGACCCTGTCGGCGCGACTGGTCGCGATCCAGGAGCTCGCGCGCGGCGAGCGCATCGGGTACGGACAGGCCTACGCCTGCCCCGAGTCGATGCGCGTGGGCGTGGTCGCGATCGGCTACGGCGACGGCTATCCGCGCCACGTCCGCAGCGGAGCGGCGATGCTGCTCGGCGGGCGCATGGCACCGGTGGTGGGACGGGTCTCGATGGACCTGGTCACGCTGGACCTGCGCGGGCACGCCGACGCGCGGGTCGGCGACGAGGTCGTGGCCTGGGGCCGCGGCCTGCCGGTCGAGCACGTCGCCGAATCCGCGGAGACGATCGGCTATGAACTGGTCTGCGGCATGACGCGGCGCGTGCGCTTCGTCGAGGACGAGGCGCGGCCGGCCTGAGCGCAGCGCATGGTCCGTGGCGGGTACGGAATGGCCAGGCGCCGTGGCCACCACCACCGCGTGGCATCGCACGGTGCGGCATGGATGGGCGCTCCAGGCTCGCGGCGACCACCAACTGCTGGCAGTGGCTGGGCGCGCCATACTGCGCGCCTCCGGATTCGAGCCTTCGCATGGTTCCCTTCCATACCCTGAGATCACTGCAGCGCGCACCGGCCTATGCGCTGGCAGTCATCCTTTCGCTGACGCTCGGCCTTGCGGCGGTCGGCACGATGAATGCCGTGCTCCATGGCGTGCTGCTCAAGCCGCTGCCTTACGCCGCGCCGGAACGCCTGGTCAGCGTGCAGCTCGAGGTCGCCGAGGGTGGCCTCATCGCGCAGTCGCCGGCGGTCTACAGGACCTACCGACGATTCTCGACGCAGTTGGACGAGGTCGCGCTGTATCGCACCGGCAGCGCCAATGTGTGGATGGGGCGCGCGGAACTGGCCGCGGAGCATCAGACCGTCGCCTGGGTATCCGCATCCCTGATGCCCCTGCTGCGGGTGCCGCCCTTGCTGGGTCGCACGTTTTCGGCGGACGAGGAGCGCCGGGGTGGGCCGGAGGCGGTCGTCCTGAGTGAATCCGAGTGGCGACAGCGCTTCGGTGCGGCAGCCGACGTCCTCGGCCGCACGCTGGTCGTCAACGAGGTGCCGCGCGTAGTGATCGGCGTGATGCCGGCGCGGTTCGCGTTTCCGGATGCGGGCACCCGGATGTGGCTGCCCGCCAAGTCGGTGGACGACGCGACCGCCAGCGACTTTCTCTACACCCTGGTGGCGCGACTCGCTCCCGGCGCCACGCCGGCGAGCGCGCAGGCTGAACTGGGCGCGATACTGCCGCGCATGGCCGAGTCCTTTCCGCGCCTTTCCTCGGGCGGTTCGACTGCGGCCTGGCTCGAGGAGGCGCAGGCCACGCCGCAGGTGCAGGCACTGGACGAGGCCATGACGAGCGGGGTCGCGCCGACCCTGTGGATGTTGGCCGCGGTGGCGGGACTCGTCATGCTCGCGTCCTGGGCCAACGTCGCCCACCTGGCCCTCATCCGTGCCGACGCCCGTCGTCAGGACGTGGCCCTGCGCCTGGCGCTCGGTGCCAGCCCGTTGCGCGCATCCGCGCACGCGCTGGCGGAGTCGCTGGTCCTGAACGCGATGGCGGCTGCGCTGGCGCTGCTGGCCTCGCTCGTCGCCATCGCGGCGCTGCGCGCCTTGGGCCCGGCAGCGCTGCCGCGACTTGACGAACTCGGCAGCGGGCCATGGTGGGTCGCCTTCATCGTGCTGCTGGCGCTGGTTGGCAGTGTGCTCATGACGGCGCTGCAAGCCCGGCTCACGCAGCCACGGCACCTGGCTCGGCACATTCACCATGGCGCGCGAGGCCAGACCGCGGGCAGGTCCGGCCAGCGCATGCGGTCTGGTGTTGCCGTCGTGCAGGTCGCCGCGGCGCTGGTGGTGCTCGCGGGCGCGAGCACGCTGCTGCACACCGCGCATCGGTTGCATGAGGCGGACCCGGGCTTCAAGGCCGACCAGGTCACCTCGTTCCGGCTGCTGCTGCCCTTCGCGCGCTATCCGGACACCGCCCGCGTGGCTTTCCACGCGCGATTGGCCGAGCGCGTGCGCAAGCTGCCGTCGGTGCAGGCCGCGGGGCTGACCGCGCGCGTACCCCTCGGGTCGGGGCAGCTCCCCGTACAGCGCTTCCTGCGCCAGCTCGAGCCGCAGCCGGTCCCGTTGCCGGTGGACGTGATCGGCGATGGCTACTTCGCCGCGATGCGCATCCCGCTGGTCGCCGGCCGCGATTTTCGCTCGCTCGAATCGCAACGGCCCGACGAGGTCATCATCAGCCAAGGCGCCGCCGCCAGGTACTTCGCCGACCCTGCCGGCGTCGAGTCGTTGGGCAGGACGCTGCGGCTCGATCCTGGCGGACCGACCTACACCATCGTCGGCGTGGTCGGTGACGTGCGGTACGACGACCTCGGCAAGCCGCCCGCGGCAATGGTGTATCGCCCGCAGGTCGTGGCAAGCGCGCCCGCGCTGGAACCCGGGCCGCTGCCCGCCATGTCGCTGGTCGTGCGTTCGGACGCGCCGGCTGATGATCTCATCGCGGCGGTCCGCGGCATCGTGCGCGAGCTCGACGCCAGCGTTCCGGTGTTCGAGGTCAAGCGGATGGGCGAGGTGGTCGATGGGTCCATGGCGCGCTTGCGGCTGATCCTGTGGGTGATGGCGGCCGCGGCTTTCGTCACCCTGATGCTCGGGATCATCGGGCTCTATGGCGTCATGGCCTATGCCGTTGCGCTTCGCAGGCGCGAGTTCGGACTGCGCATGGCGCTGGGCGCCAGCCCGCGTGGGATCCTGCACGGCGTTGTCCGGCAGGGCCTGCGCCTGGCCGCGATCGGCATGCTGGCGGGCCTGACCCTGTGCGTACTCGCGGCGCCCTACCTGCGCGCCTTGATCGACGGCATCGACCTGTGGAATCCGTATCCGCTCGCCGTTGCCATGGCGCTGATCGCCCTCACTGCGGCGTTGGCCTCCTGGCTGCCGGCCCGGCACGCTGCCGCGGTCGATCCGGCGCAGGCGCTGCGGGCGGAGTGACGCGGTGGGCGGGATGGGGGTCCCGATGCCGCGGTTCCCCGGTGGGCGACGCATAATCCGGGGCGGGTCCAGCCGGGAGACGCGCCATGACCGAATTCAATCAGCCAGGCCGGAGAAAGCCGTTGTTGCCGCGCCGACAGTTCCTGCGCCACTTGCTGCGGAGCGCATGCGTGGGCCTCGGCATCGTCGCCCTGTCGCTGGGCGTCGGCATGCTGGGATACCGCGGCTTCGAGGGCCTGTCCTGGCTCGACGCCTTCCTCAACGCCTCGATGATCCTGGCCGGCATGGGCCCGGTCGACACCTTGCGGACGGTCGGCGGCAAGCTGTTCGCCGGCTGCTACGCGATCTACAGCGGGATCGCGCTGCTGAGCTCCGTGGGCCTGATGTTCGCGCCGCTGCTGCACCGCTTCCTGCATCGCTTCCACCTGGAGACGCAGTGACGCGCCGGCGTCCCGCCGGGATGCCGCGCGCGCTGCACGCATAGAAGGGACTCGCCGTGGCCAAAGCCAAGACCGCCTACGTCTGCGCCGAATGCGGCGCGGAATCGCCGAAATGGCAGGGGCAGTGTCCGGACTGCAACGCCTGGAACAGCTACAGCGAAGTGCGCCTGGCCGCGGCCAAGGCGCCCCCGGCGCGCGGCAGCTACGCCGGCAAGGCCGCGGGCGCACCCGCGATCACGCCGCTCACGGCGGTGGCGATGGAGGCCGAGGCGCGCACCGCGGTCGGCATCGGCGAGTTCGACCGCGTGCTCGGCGGTGGCCTGGTGACCGGTTCGGTGGTGCTGGTCGGCGGCGACCCCGGGATCGGCAAGTCCACCCTGCTGCTGCAGGCGCTGGCCGCGCTGCGCGGCCGCCTGCGTTGCCTGTACGTCACCGGCGAGGAGAGCCTGGCCCAGATCGCCGCGCGCGGCGTGCGCCTGGGGCTGCCGCTGGACGGCATCGACGCGCTGGCCGAGACCTGCGTCGAGCGCATTGTCGAGCAGCTGGGCGCGCAGCCGCCGCAGGCACTGGTGATCGATTCGATCCAGACCTTGTGGTCCGAGCTCCTGACCGCCGCGCCTGGCTCGGTGAGCCAGGTGCGCGAGTGCGCCGCGCGCCTGGTGCGCCTGGCCAAGGAATCGGGCACCAGCGTGTTCCTGGTCGGCCACGTGACCAAGGAGGGCGGCATCGCCGGCCCGCGCGTGCTCGAGCACATGGTCGACGCGGTGCTGTACTTCGAGGGCGAGAGCAGCAGCCGCTTCCGCGTGCTGCGCGCGTTCAAGAACCGCTTCGGCGCGGTCAACGAGCTGGGAGTGTTCGCGATGGGCGAGCGCGGCCTCAAGGAGGTCTCCAACCCCTCGGCGATCTTCCTCTCGGGCCAGGAGTCGCCCACGGCCGGCAGCGCCATCATGGTCACGCGCGAGGGCACGCGGCCGCTGCTGGTCGAGGTGCAGGCGCTGGTCGACCAGTCGCCGCTGGCCAACCCGCGGCGCGTGGCGCTGGGCCTGGAGCAGAACCGGCTGGCGATGCTGCTGGCGGTGCTGCACCGGCATGGAAACGTGGCGGTATTCGACCAGGACGTGTTCGTCAACGTGGTCGGCGGCATCCGCGTGCAGGAGACCGCGGCCGACCTGCCGGTGCTGCTGGCGGTGCTGTCCTCGTTCCGCGACCGGCCGCTGTCGCGCAAGCTGGTGGCCTTCGGCGAGGTCGGCCTCGCCGGCGAGATCCGGCCCGTGCCCAACGGCGACGAGCGCGTGCGCGAAGCGGCCACCCACGGCTTCGAGCGCGTGATCCTGCCGCGGGCGAACGCGCCGAAGAAGGCGCACAAGGGCATCGAGGTGGTGGCGGTGGACCGCCTCGCCGATGCGATCGCGGCACTGTGGTGACCGCACCATCGATGCCGGCGCCCGCGCGCGCCCGTGCGCCTCAGCTGCCGAGCGCCGCCAGTTCGCGGTTGAGCAGCTCCGGATCGCCGAGGTTGAGCTCGATCAGGCGCTTGAGGCGGGCGAAGCTGTCGAGGTCCATGCGCTCGAACCGGTAGCCGATCTCGCCCTCGTCGACGTGGGCCACCGTGGTGCCCACGCTGATGATGACGCCGCTGCCGACGCGCAGCTCCAGGCGCTGGATCTGGCCCGCCTGCGCCTCCCAGCCCGGCGGCCGGTCGACCAGCGCGCCCTTGAGCGAGATGTCGATCAGGCGCGTGCCGGCCATCGCGCTGCCGGTATAGACCCGCACTTCGCCATCGAAGGGGATGCGCTGGAACTTGCGCTGGACCGGCGGCTCGCTCATGCCGGCCGTTGCAGCACCAGCTCCAGCACGAACTTGCTGCCGACGAAGCCCAGCACCAGCAGCAGCATGCCGGCCAGGGTGAAGTTCACCGCGCGGCGGCCGCGCCAGCCCCAGCGCCAACGGCCGTACAGCAGCGTGCCGAACACCAGCCAGGCCGCGATCGACAGCACGGTCTTGTGCACCAGGTGCTGCGCGAACAGGTTCTCGACGAACAGCACGCCGGTGAGCAGCGTCGCCGTGAGCAGGGCGAAGCCGATGCCGATGAGCTGGAACAGCAGGCGCTCGACCAGCGCCAGCGGCGGGAAGCTGTGCATCCAGTCGCCGAGCCGGCGCGCGCGCAGCGCGCGTTCCTGCACGAACAGCACGATCGCCACCAGCGCGGCGATGTTGAGCGTGGCGTAGGCGAGCAGGGCGATGGCCGCGTGCAGGGTGATGCGCCAGTCCTGCGTGGCCGGCGTCGGCACCGGCTTGCCGAGCACGGCATACAGGCCCAGCATCAGCGCGGCGATCGGGAACGCCACCACCGCCAGCAGGCTGCTGTCGCGGTTCACGCCCAGCAGCAGCGTGATCGCGCTCATGGCGGCGGTGACCAGCGACAGGGCCGCGAAGAAGTGCAGGTCGACCCCGCCCAGCGCCTGCCAGCGCCCGTAGTGCACCACCAGGTGCACGGCCAGCGCGAACATGCCGAGCCACCACCAGCCCGCGCGCAGGCCGTGCCGCTCGCGCTGGCCGGGCACGCGGCTGACGAGGGTGGCGACCAGGTAGGCGCCGACGGCGGCCCAGGCGAGCGGTGGCATGGCCCAAGTTTGTCATAGCGCCGGGCCGGTGCCACGGGTCCCGTCGCTATAATGCCCGGCCGATCGCGCCGTGCCCCGGAACGCCCCATGTTCGAAACGCTGACCCAGCGCCTGTCCACCACCATCGACCGCCTGCGCGGTCGCGCCCGCCTGACCGAGGAGAACATCCGCGAGGCGACCCGCGAGGTCCGCGTCGCCCTGCTGGAGGCCGACGTGGCCCTGCCGGTGGTGCAGGCCCTGATCGAGCGGATCAAGGTCCGCGCGGTGGGCCAGGACGTGATGAAGAGCCTGACCCCGGGCCAGGCCCTGGTGAAGGTGGTGCGCGACGAGCTCACCAGCGTGATGGGCGCGGCCAACGCCGACCTCAATTTCAACTGCCCCGCGCCGGCCGTGATCCTGATGGCGGGCCTGCAGGGCGCCGGCAAGACCACCACGGTGGCCAAGCTGGCGCGCTTCCTCGCCGAGCGCCGCAAGAAGAAGGTCATGGTGGTCAGTGCCGACGTCTATCGCCCGGCGGCGATCGACCAGTTGCAGACCCTGGCCGGGCAGGTGGGGGCGCTGTTCCATCCCAGCGCCCCGGGCCAGGATCCGGTCGCGATCGGGCGGGAGGCGATCGAGGCGGCGCGGCGCAACTACGCCGACGTGCTGATCGTCGACACCGCCGGCCGCCTCGCCGTGGACCAGGCGATGATGGACGAGATCGCGCGCCTGCACGCCGCCTTGCAGCCGATCGAGACCCTGTTCGTGGTCGATGCCATGACCGGCCAGGACGCGGCCGCCACCGCCAGGGCCTTCGCCGCCGCGGTGCCGCTGACGGGCGTGGTGCTGACCAAGACCGATGGCGACGCCCGCGGCGGCGCCGCGCTGTCGGTGCGCTACGTGACCGGCCGCCCGATCAAGTTCGTCGGCGCCGGCGAGAAGACCGATGCGCTGGAGCCCTTCCACCCCGACCGCGCCGCGCAGCGCATCCTCGGCATGGGCGACGTGCTGTCGCTGGTCGAGGACGTGCAGCGCAAGGTCGACGCCGACAAGGCGGCCAGGCTGGCCGACAAGGTGGTCAAGGGCAAGCGCTTCGACCTCAACGACATGCGCGACCAGCTCGAGCAGATGCTCAACATGGGCGGCATGGCCGGGCTGATCGACAAGCTGCCCGGCATGGGCAAGATGCCGCAGAACCTCAAGGACAAGGTCAACGATCGTGACGTCAAGCGCATGATCGCGATCATCGGCTCGATGACGAAGAAGGAACGGCGCCACCCCGACCTGCTCAACGGCTCGCGCAAGGTGCGCGTGGCCAGGGGCGCCGGGCAGCAGCCGCAGGACGTCAATCGCCTGCTCAAGCAGTACCAGCAGATGGAGAAGATGATGTCCAAGCTCTCCAGCGGCGGCATCAAGGGCCTGATGCGGCAGATGGGCGGGCTGATGAAGCCGGGCGGCGGCGGGTTCATGCCGCCCCGTTGAGCCGGCGGTTCCCGCTGTTCGAGCGGCTTCGAACGCGACCGATGGTCGACCCGCGTTGGTTGCAACCGTGCGGGGCCGTGCCCGCCGGGATCAGGGTGCCGGCTCAGACAGTGAAGCAAACTCGCCGGCACCCTGATCCCGGCGGTCCCGGCCGCGCTCCGACGTCCAGCAGCCGCGGCTTCAGCAGCGACCGGGCCCATCCCGCGCGGGGCGAGCACCAGCCATGCCGGCGCTCCTGCAGGGGAAATACGGCCGAGATCCGCCTAAGTCCCGGCAGGGGTTCCGTTTTCCCCCGTCCCGGTCTAGAATGCGCGGCTCTTTTCCGGGTACCCGGCACTGCGGGCGCCCGACTTTCCTCGCGAGAACAAAACGATGGTCAAGATTCGTCTGGCCCGGGGCGGCGCCAAGGGGCGTCCGTTCTACCACGTGGTCGTCACCGACGAGCGCAATGCGCGCGACGGTCGCAACATCGAGCGCATCGGGTTCTACAACCCGGTGGCGGCGGGCAAGGACGTGCCGCTGCAGCTCGACGTCGCCCGCGCGCAGCACTGGATCGGCAAGGGCGCGCAGCCCACGGCCAAGGTCAAGCTGCTGATCAAGCAGGCCGCCAAGGCCGCCGTCGCGGCCTGATCCGCGTCGCCGTGTCCGACCGGCAGTTGCTGCTGGGCCGGATCGTCGGCGTGTTCGGGGTCGAGGGCTGGGTCAGGGTCGAGTCCTACACCGAGCCGCGCGCGAACATCCTCAAGTACCGTCCGTGGCGCCTGCGCCAGGGCGGCGTGGAAAGCGAGATCGCGAAGCCGCAGGGGCGCGCGCAAGGCAAGGGCCTGGTGGCGCGGATCCCCGGCATCGAGGATCGCGACGCGGCGCAGTCGTTGCTGGGCGCGGAGATCTGGATCGACCGCGACCGCCTGCCGAAGGCCCGCAAGGGCGAGTGGTACTGGGCCGATCTCGAGGGCCTGGACGTGGTGACGCAGCAGGGCGTGGCGCTGGGCAAGGTCTCGCACCTGTTCGCCACCGGCGCCAACGACGTGCTGGTCGTCCACGGCGAGCGCGAACGGTTGATCCCGTTCACGATCGGCGGCGCGATCATCGAGGTGGACCGGGGCGCGGGCGTGATCCGCGTCGACTGGGACCCGGAGTTCTGAGGCGACATGCGCATCGATGTCGTCACGCTGTTCCCGGAGTTCGTGCTGGGCGCGGCGCAGGTCGGGGTGGTGGGCCGGGCGCAGGAGCGCCGGCTGCTGGAGGTCGCGGCCTGGAACCCGCGCGACTACACCAGCGACACCCATCGCACGGTGGACGACCGCCCCTACGGCGGCGGCCCCGGGATGGTGATGCTGGCGGAGCCGCTGCGGCAGGCGATCCGCGCGGCCCAGGCGGCGGCACCGGCGCCGGGACGCGTGATCCTGCTGAGTCCGCAGGGCGAGCGCCTGGTGCAGCGCAAGGTGCGCGCGCTGGCGCGGGAACCGCGGTTGCTGTTGCTGTGCGGGCGCTACGAGGGGCTCGACGAGCGCTTCGTGGCGAACGAGGTCGACGAGGAGATTTCCATCGGCGACTACGTGCTGTCGGGCGGCGAGCTCGCGGCGGCGGTGCTGATCGACGCGATCGGCCGGCTGCGCGAGGGCGCGCTGGGCAACGCGGAGTCGGCGGCGCAGGATTCGTTCGAGGACGGCCTGCTGGATTGCCCGCACTACACGCGCCCGGAGCGCGACGGCGGGCAAGCGGTGCCGGCGGTGCTGCTGTCCGGCGACCACGCGGCGATCCGCCGCTGGCGCCTCAAGCAGTCGCTGGGCAGGACCTGGCTGCGCCGCCCCGACCTGCTGGCGCGCCTGGACCTGGACAAGGAACGACGCGCGCTGCTCGACGAATTCATCGCCGAGTGGCGCCAGGCGAGAACGTAGGACCCCACTGCGTGGGCTACCGCCGGACCCGGTGCAGCCGCAAGGTTGTTGCCGGCGCGACACCCCAGAAAGCGTTGCGCACCGCCTCCCGCCGGGATGCCTCTGCCAACCAAGACCGATACAGGTGAAGCCATGAACATCATCCAGGAATTCGAGAAGCGCCAGATCACGCGCAAGCTGCCGGTCTTCGGGCCCGGCGACACCGTGGTCGTCAACGTCAAGGTCAAGGAAGGCAACCGCGAACGCGTGCAGGCCTACGAGGGCGTGGTGATCGCGGTGCGCAGCCGCGGCCTCAACAGCGCCTTCACCGTGCGCAAGATCTCGCACGGTACCGGCGTGGAGCGCGTGTTCCAGACCCACAGCCCGGCGATCGACTCGGTGCAGGTCAAGCGCCGCGGCAAGGTCGCGCGCGGCAAGCTGTATTACCTGCGCGATCGCGAGGGCAAGTCGGCCCGCATCCGCGAGGACCTGGGCGCCGGCGCCGGCCCCGCGGCCGAGTAGCGCTGCGGCGCCGGGTGCGTCTGCTGTCGCAGTGCCAGACGGCCGCCCTTGGGCGGCCGTCTGCATTTCCGGCACCGCCACGTGGGCAACCTGGGCTGCCCGACCTTGAATCTCGCGGGCGCGTCCGCACCACGGTCGTTGCCAGGAGGCGAGCGCCCTCGCGCCCAGGAGCGGGTGCCCCCAAGTGGCGGGCGGCCCGGGTGGGCCCGGGGGGCGCCCCCGGGGGGCCGGGGGGCGCCCCCACCGCCCCCCCCCGGCGTGGGGCCCGGGGGGGGGCCCCCGGCCCCCCGGGGGGGGGGCCCCCCCGGGGGCCACCCCCGGGTGGGCGGGGGCCCCCCGCCCCGGGGGAGCGGCGGGCCTCCCTCTCCTCGAACCCTTGCGTTGACTCCGGAATCATCGACCTCGCCATGACCGACCCGCAGACCGAACCCCAAGCCCAGACCCGCCGCTTCGAAGCCGAGGTCGCCCAGGTACTGCACCTGGTCACGCACGCGCTCTACTCGCACAAGGAGATCTTCCTGCGCGAGCTGGTGTCCAACGCCTCGGATGCCTGCGACAAGCTGCGCTTCGAGGCCATCGCGCGGCCCGGGCTGCTGGGCGACGATGCCGGCCTCGGGATCGAGATCCGCTGGGACAAGGCCGCGCGCACCCTGGCCGTGCACGACAACGGCATCGGCATGGGCCACGACGAGGTGGTGGAGAACATCGGCACCATCGCCCGCTCCGGCACCCGGCGTTTCCTCGAGTCGCTGTCGGGCGACACGCGCAAGGACACGCAGCTGATCGGCCAGTTCGGCGTCGGCTTCTATTCGGCCTTCGTCGTCGCCGACAAGGTCACGCTGGAGACTCGGCGCGCCGACGCGCCCGCCGCCGCCGGCGTGCGCTGGTCCAGCGACGGCCAGGGCGAGTACGCGATCGAGTCCTGCGAGTTGTCCCGCCGCGGCACCACCGTCACCCTGCACCTCAAGCCCGACGAGGACGAGTTCCTCGACGGCTGGCGCCTGCGCAGCCTGGTCTCGCGCTATTCCGACCACATCGGCTTCCCGATCCGGATGCCGAAGGAAGCCGACGGCAGCGGCGAAGCCGAGGTGGTGAACCAGGCCGCCGCGCTGTGGACCCGGCCCAAGGCCGCGGTCAAGGACGAGGAATACCGGGACTTCTACAAGTACCTGGCCCACGACACCGAGGACCCGCTGGCCTGGGCGCACAACCGGGTCGAGGGCAGCCAGAGCTACACCACGCTGCTGTACCTGCCGGCGAAGGCGCCCTGGGATGCGATGTTCTCCGGCCGCGACGAGCGCAAGGGCCTCAAGCTGTACGTGCGCCGCGTGTTCATCATGGATGCGAGCGAGCAGCTGCTGCCGGCCTACCTGCGCTTCGTCAAGGGCGTGGTGGACTCCGACGACCTGCCGCTCAACGTGAGCCGCGAGCTGCTGCAGGACAACCGCCTGGTGGCGCAGATCCGCGCCGCCTGCATCAAGCGCACGCTGGACCTGCTCGACAAGCTGGCGGCGGACGAGGCGCCGAGGTTCGCCGAGTTCAGCCGCGCCTTCGGCAACGTGCTCAAGGAGGGCATCGGCGAGGATTTCGGCAACCGCGAGCGCATCGCCAGGCTGCTGCGCTTCGCCTCCACCCGCGGCGAGGGCGAACAGAAGTCGGTCTCGCTCGACGACTACGTGTCGCGCATGGCCGAGGGCCAGAAGGCGATCTGGTACGTCACCGCCGATTCCCACGCCGCCGCCGCCGGCAGCCCGCAGCTCGAGGCGCTCAAGGCGGCCGGCGTCGAAGTGCTGCTGATGAGCGACCGCATCGACGAATGGATGACCGGCTACCTGCGCGAGTACGCCGGCAAGCCGCTGCGCAATGCCGCCAAGGGCGAGCTCGACCTGCCCGAGTCGGGCGACGCGCGGCAGCGCGCCGCCGATGCGGCCGCGGCGGAACCCGCGGTCGAGCGCCTCAAGCGCCTGCTCGGCGAACGCGTGCGCGAAGTGCGGCTGGGGCGCCGCCTGGTCGATTCGCCGGCCTGCCTGGTGCTCGGCGAGCACGACATGTCCCTGCACCTGCAGCGCATGCTCAAGGAGGCGGGCCAGGACGTGCCGGATTCGGCGCCGCTGCTGGAGGTCAATCCGGCCAATCCGCTGGTGCGCCGCCTCGCCGCCGAGGCGGACGCCGCGCGCGCCGACGACCTCGCCTGGCTGGTCTACGAGCAGGCGCGCATCACCGGCGGCGCGATGCCGGAGGATCCGGCCGCCTTCGTCGGGCGGCTCAACCGGCTGCTCGGGTCGGCGGACTGAGCGCATGGGCGATGCGCCGGTCCGCCTCGACGTCTGGCTGTGGGCGGCGCGCCTGTACAAGACCCGCACCCTGGCAAAGGGCGCGGTGGTCGCCGGAAGGGTCGAGGTCGGCGGGCAGGCCTGCAAGGCGTCGCGCACGGTCCACGCGGGCGACCGCCTGCGCGTGACCCGTGGCGCGGAGCGGCTCGACCTCACCGTGGTCGCGCTGTCCGCGCAACGCGGGCCGGCGGCGGTGGCGCAGGCCCTTTATCGCGAGGAGGAAGCCGACCGCGCGAGGCGCCTCGCCGAGGCCGAGCGCCGCCGCCTCGACCGCATGGGCTATGCGGGACCACCCAATCGACCCGACAAGCAGGCGCGCCGCGCCCTGATGAGGATCAAGGACCCGGGCTGAGGGCGGCGCGCCGGCCGTCGCCGGTGCGCGCGATCCCGGATCGCGGTGCCATGACGTTCGTGCGATTGCCTGGTCGCGCGGCCCCCGGCCTGCTGCGGGGCATGACGTCGCGGGGTAACGCGCCGGGCTTGCGCCTACAGCAGGCCCTTGAGTCGGTAGAGCGCTTCCAGCGCCTGCTTGGGCGTCATCGCGTCGGGCTCGAGTTCGCGCAGCGCGGCGAGCGCCGCCGGCGGCGAGGCGAACAGCGGCATCTGCGCCGGGTCGTCGGCGCGCGGGGCGGGCGGCGGCTCGGTCACGCGGCCGGCTTCGAGTTCGGCCAGGATCGCGCGCGCCTTCGCGATCACCTCGCGCGGCACGCCGGCCAGCGCCGCGACCTGCAGGCCGAAGCTGCGGTCGGCCGGGCCTTCCTTCACCGCGTGCAGGAACACCAGCTGGTCGCCGTGCTCGACCGCGTCGAGGTGCACGTTGGCGATGCCCGCGTACTGCGCCGCCAGCGCGGTCAATTCGAAGTAGTGGGTGGCGAACAGCGTGTACGCCCGGTTGGTGGTGGCCAGGCGCACGGCGCAGGCCTTGGCCAGGGCCAGGCCGTCGTAGGTCGAGGTGCCGCGGCCCACCTCGTCCATCAGCACCAGGCTGGACGGCGTGGCGTTGTGCAGGATGGTCGCGGTCTCGCTCATCTCGACCATGAAGGTCGACTGGCCGCCGGCGAGGTCGTCGCCGGCGCCGATGCGGGTGTAGATGCGGTCGATCGGCCCGATCGTGGCCGCTTGCGCCGGCACGTAGCTGCCGATGTGGGCCATCAGCACGATCAGCGCGGCCTGGCGCATGTAGGTGCTCTTGCCGCCCATGTTGGGGCCGGTGATCAGCAGCATGCGG
>CAZTNB010000059.1:0-17115 GCA_964614825.1 uncultured Gammaproteobacteria bacterium | reverse complement strand
CCGGCGCCGTCGAAGCGCGCATGATCCCGGCCGCGTCCGGCGAGCTGCTGCTGGCCAACCTGAGCTCGCCGGTGGTGCTGGCCTTCGCCCTCGGCGCCCTGGCGCGGGCGCTGCGCAGCGACCTCGAGATCCCGGCGCCGATCCAGAGCTACCTGTCGATCTTCCTGCTGCTGGCGATCGGCCTCAAGGGCGGCGTGGCGCTGCGCACCCAGGAACCCGGCACCGTCCTCGTGCTGCTCCTGGTGACGATCGCACTGGGCATCGTCACCACGCTCAGCGCCTGGGTGGCGGCGCGCCTGCTGCTGCGCGACGGCCGCGTCCAGGCCGGGGCGATGGCGGCCCACTACGGCTCGGTGTCGGCGGTGACCTTCATCGCCGCGCAGCAGTTCACCGAGCGCGGCGGGAATCCCGCCGAAGGCGTGCTGGTGGCACTGGTGGTGGCGCTGGAGATCCCCGCCATCCTGCTCGGCCTCGCCCTCGCGCAGGGGCGCGCGGGCCTGCGCGGCCCCGCGCTGCGCGAAGTGCTGGTGGGCCGCACGGCGGTGCTGCTGGTCGGCGGCCTGGTGATCGGCGCGCTGGGCAGCCGCGCCGGGATCGACGCCGTCGACAACATGTACGTGCAACTGTTCCAGGGCACGCTGATGCTGTTCATGCTCGACATGGGCATGCTCGCGGCGAGCCGGCTGCGCGAGATCCGTGCCGATGCCCTGCGCCTGACGTTCTACGGCACCGCCGTGCCGCTGCTGCATGGCCTGTTCGGCGCCGTGGTCGGCGTGGCCTGCGGCCTCGGCGCCGCCGGCGCCACCGTGTTCGCGACCATGGCGTCGAGCGCTTCCTACATCGCGGCGCCCGCGGCGGTGCGTGCCTCCTTGCCGGAGGCGGACGCGGCGCGCTGCATCGCTGCTTCGCTGGCGATCACGTTCCCGTTCAACCTGGCGATCGGCATCCCGCTCTACTCGGCGTGGGTCGGCTACATCATCAGGCAGCAAGCCGGCTGACGCGGCCTGCCGCGCGCGCGACGGGCGGCAGGCGCCGGACCGGCGTCGGCGCCGGGGCGCCGCGTCCGGCGGCCGGCGCCCGTCAGTGCCCGGGCTGCAGGTGGACCACTCCGCCCTTCATCACGAAGGCAACGCGCTCGGTCGCGCTGATGTCGGCGAGCGGATCGCCGGGAACCGCCACGAGGTCGGCGAGCTTGCCCACGGCGATCGCGCCGCGATCGGGCGTGTCGAGCAGTTCGGCGTTGTAGACGGTGGCCTGGCGCAGGACCTCGATGGGCGCCATGCCGAGGCGCACGCGCGCGGCGAACTCGCGGCCGGTGAGCGCGAAGGGCACCACCGAGGAATCGCTGCCGAAGCCGATCCTGACGCCGGCCTGCACGGCCTTGCGGATCGAGATGGCGACGATCTCGCGCATCGCCAGCGCCTTGGCGGCGATCACCGGCGGCATGGTCTCGGGCTTGATCCACTCGGGCAGGAACAGCTGCGGCACGATCCAGGTGCCGTGCTCCTTCAGCACCCGGATCGCCTCGTCGTCGAGGATCGAGGCGTGCTCGATCGAGGCGACGCCGGCGCGCGCGGCGGCGATGATGCCCTGGGTGCCGTGCGCATGCGCGGCGACGCGCAAGCCGTGGCGCGCGGCCTCCTCCACCACCGCGCGCATCTCGGACTCGGACATCTGCTGCGCGCCCAGCGACTTCTCGAACGAGAGCACGCCGGCGGTGGCGCAGATCTTGATCACCCCGGCGCCGTGCTTGATCTGGTAGCGGGTCGCGCGCGTCATCGCGTCGGCGCCATCGGCGATGCCGCTGTCCGGCCCGCGCTCGTTCACGCCCGGCGCCCAGCCGGTGTCGTCGCAGTGCCCGCCGGTGATGCCCAGCGCATGTCCCGAGCCGACCACGCGCGGGCCGATCGTGTCGCCACGCTCGATGGCCCGGCCCAGCTTGACGTCCGCGAAGCCGCGCGAGCCGAGGTCGCGAACCGTGGTGAAGCCGGCCAGCAGGGTCTCGCGCGCCGCGCGCACGCCGCGCAGGGCGTCGTCGACCGGTGAGTTCAGCACCGAGTCGTACTGCCAGCCCGCCTTGTCGATCTCGGGCAGGGTCAGGTGGGTGTGGGCGTCGATGAAGCCGGGCAGCACGGTGGCGTCGCCCAGGTCGATGACCCGCGCGCCGGCGGGCACGTCGCCACCGAGCGCCTTGATGCGGTCGCCCTCGACCACGACCACGGCAGGCGTCACCAGCTTGCCGCTGACGACGTCGAGCATGCGGGCCGCCCGGATCACCGTCGGCGGGCCCGGTTCCGCGGCCATCGGGGCGGCATCGGCGCCGACGGTGCAGGCGCCGAGCAGGAAAGCGACGAGGACCCGGGGTCGAATCATGTCTGCGGTGCTCCGAGGGCGGCTTGCGGGGTCCGCAGCGGCGGCAATGCCGGTGCGACCGCGGGGCCCGCGTGTGTAGCATGCGGCGCGGTCGCAGGCACGGCGCGACGCACCACGGCCTGCCTTGGCGGCGACCTTCGGCTACGCTGCCGGCCGGGGCCTGCCGTCACGTCCCGGGGACCGCCATGCTCAAGATCGACACCCACGCCCACTACCTGCCGCGCGACTGGCCCGACCTGGCCGCGAAGTACGGCGACGTGCGCTTCCCGGTGATCCACCATGGCGACGACGGGCGCCACCGGATCTACAAGGACGGCAAGTTCTTCCGCGAGATCTGGCCCAAGACCTGGGACCCGGACGAGCGCATCGCCGACTACGCGCGCTTCGGCGTGCAGGTGCAGGTGATCAGCACGGTGCCGGTGATGTTCAGCTACTGGGCCAAGCCGCACCACGCGCTGGAACTGCACGCCGCGCTCAACGACCACATGGCCGAGACCGTGCGCGCGCATCCGCGCCACTACGCCGGCATCGGCACCGTGCCGCTGCAGTCGCCGCGGCTGGCGATCCAGGAACTGGAGCGCTGCATGGACCAGCTCGGCCTGCAGGGCGTGCAGATCGGCTCGCACATCGGCGACTGGAACCTCGACGCGCCGGAGCTGTACGACTTCTTCGCCGCGGCCGCCGAGCTCGGCGCCGCGATCCTGGTCCATCCCTGGGACATGATGGGCGCGTCCTCGATGCCCAAGTACTGGCTGCCGTGGCTGGTCGGGATGCCGGCCGAACAGTCGCGCGCGGCCTGCTGCCTGATCTTCGGCGGCGTGCTCGAGCGCCTGCCGGAGCTGCGCGTGTGCCTGGCCCACGGCGGCGGCAGCTTTCCCTACACCATCGGTCGCATCGAGCATGGCTTCAACATGCGCCCGGACCTCGTCGCCACCGACAATTTCCGCAATCCGCGCGAGTACCTCGGTCGCCTGTACTTCGACTCGTGGGTGGCCGATCCGCGCGCGCTGCGCTACCTGATCGAGACCTGCGGCGTGACGCGGGTCATGCTCGGCACCGACTACCCGTTCCCGCTGGGCGAGCAGACGCCCGGCGCCGGCATCGACGCGCTCGGACTGGCCGACCCGGAGCGCGCGCGCCTGTTCCACGGCACGGCGCTGGAGTGGCTCGGATTGTCGCCGGCGCGCTTCGGCGGGGCTTGAGCTTCAGTCGAATCCGTCGGCAAGGATGCGATCGTCGTCGTCCCACAGGTCGACGGCGCCCTCGAACACGTTGACGCCGGCGCGCTCGGGCGCGCCCACCGCGAGGCGCGCGCCATCGATGGCGACGCTGCGGCCGTAGAACGCGAACTCCGAGGGATCGGCGGGCAGCAGGGGCTTGGCCAGGCTCCAGCCGGCCGCGCCACGCCGCAGCAGCCAGGCCTGGCCGGCCTGCGCCAGGCCGCCGTCGGTGGCACCCGAGGCGCCGACCAGGGCGCGATCGTCGGCCAGCGCCACGCTGATCCCGTAACCGGCGCCGGCTTCGGGCGGCGGGCCGGGCAGGCGCCCGGCGGCGACGAAGCTGCCGTCGTCGGTGCGCCGGAATTCGTAGACCGCGCCGTGGCCTTCCACCGTCGCGTCGCTCACGCCGGGCGCGCCGGCGAGGATGCGCTGGCCATCGGTCGCGACCGCGCCGCCGAGGAAATCGAAGGCCGCGCCATCGGCGGCGCGCAGCGTCTGCACCAGGCTCCAGCCCTGCGCGCCGCGGCGCCAGACCTGCACCTCGCCCTGCAGGATCGCGGCGCCGATGTCGGCATCGGGCGCGCCGACCACGGCGAGGTCGCCGTGCAGGGCCACGGCGATGCCGGCGAAGGCCTCCGGCGGCGTCGCCGGATCGAACAACCGGGCCTCCAGCAGCCAGGCGCCGCCGTTGCGGCGGAACACGTAGGCGGCGCCGGCATTCACGCCGGCGGAATCGTCGCCGGGCGCGCCCGCGAGCAGCGTGTCGCCATCGTAGGCGAGCGCGAAGCCGAGGAAGTCGTCGCGCAGCCCGTTCGGCGCGATGAGCTGCGCGGTCTGCGCCCAGCCGCCGGCCCCGCGCGCGTAGATGGCCACCGAACCCTGGTTGAAGTTGGTGCCGACGATGTCGAAATAGGCGCCGACCGCGAGCACGTCGTCGCGCAGCGCCACGGCGATGCCGGACCGGTCCTCCGATTCCGCGCCGGCCGGCACCAGCCGGGCCTCGCGCTGCCAGCCGCCTGCCCCCTGCACCCAGACCGAGGTACTGCCGGCATCGTCGAGGTCGGTGTCGGGGTCATCGAGGTAGGAGCCCACCGCGGCGCGGCCACCGTCGATCGCCACGGCGAATCCCGAGACCTCGTTCTGCGCGCCGTCGCCGGTGTTCATGCTCGGCAGGGCGGCCCATGACGCGGCGCCGTCGTAGGGCCGCACCGAGCCCTGCGCGCGGTTCGGCGCCACGTTGTCCAGCGGCGCGCCCAGCAGGGCCTGCGTGCCATCGAGCGCGACGGAGTGGCCCAGCAGTTCGGTGTTGCCGCCATCGTCGAGCGCCAGCGTCGCCACCAACGCGGGGCCGGCGCCGCCGTCGTCGTGGACGAAGGCGGCGCCCTGGCTGTTGTACGCGTCGGGCATGCCCACCAGCAGGCGCGCGCCCTCGCTCGCCAGGCTGGCGCCGAAGCCGGAGCCGGGAACCGCCGGCGGCGGCGTGAGCAGGTACGGCGTGCCCAGCGCGGCGCCGTTGCGCGGATACACCCAGACCCGCCCGCGCGCCGTGGCGCCGCCCAGGGTGTCCTCCGGCGCCGCCGCCACCAGCCGCGCGGGATCGAGCAGCACCGCGGCGCCGTAGTGCGCCAGCGCCGGCGCCGGCGCCAGCGCCTGCGCGGGCTCCCAGTTGGGGCCGTTGCGCACGTAGACCTGCACCGCGCCCTGCTCGGGCGCGCCCGGCGCGCTCGCGAACGGGGCGCCGACCGCGGCGACGTCACCGGCCACCGCGACCGCGCTGCCCAGGCGCGCGCCCGCGGTGGGCGTGGCCGCGAGCAGCGTCTGCGTGGCCTGCCAGGTCCCGGCGATGCGCTCGAACGCGCCGACGGCCCCGGCGTCGCCGATGCCGCCGGGATCACGGCCCGGCGCGCCGACGAGGATGCGGGTGCCGTCGATCGCCACCGACTGGCCGAAGCGGTCGTCGGCCGCGGGCGCGGCGAGTTCCAGGCGCGCCACTTCGGTCCACGCGGTGCCGCTGCGCTGGTAGACGAACGCGAGCCCGGAGAACTGCCGGGCCGCGCGGGTCGCCAGCGGCGCGCCGACCACGGCGAGGTCGCCGGACATGGCCACGCTGTAGCCCTGCAGGTCGCCGACCTCGATGTCGGCGGGCGCGAGCGTGGCCTCGCGCGTCCAGCCGGCGCCGAGGCGCCGATACGCGGCCACCGCGCCTGCGGTGACGCCGCCGCGCACGCCGGGCACCACCAGCGTGTCGAAGGGCACGCCGACCAGCAGCACGTCGCCGGCGCGCGCCAGGCTCCAGCCGTAGCGGTCGCCGATCGCACCCTCGCCGGTCACCAGCGGCAACAGGCGCGCATCGAATCCCGCCGAACGGGGCGCCGCGACGGCGGGCGTCGCGGGCGGCGGCGCCCCGTCGCGCGCCAGCTGCATGCGCGCGCGCACCTGCGCCAGGTAAGGCACGTCGTTGCGCGGCGGCTTGGGCGTCGGCGCGCCCGCGCCCACCTGCGCGCAGGCGGCGATGGCGGCCAGCAGCAGGCCCCAGCGCGGGCCACGGGCCGTGGGGAAGTCGTTCACCGCCGCATGATCGCGGCCGGCGCGGTGGAACCGCAAGGCGCGCCGGCTTGGCAGCGCCGCCGGCTTCGCGTAGCTTCGCGCCGTCATCACGCGGCGCGCCGACCATGGATGCCCTCGAGTCCGATTGCCTGGCCCGCGACGCGGCCGACCCGCTGGCGCCGTTCCGCGCCGAGTTCCTGCTGCCGCGCCACCACGACGGCGAGCAGGCCTACCTGTGCGGCAACTCGCTCGGCCTGCAACCGGCGGCGACGCGCGCCGCGCTGATGCAGGAGCTCGACGACTGGCGCGACCTGGCGGTCGAGGCGCATTTCAGAGGCCGCCACCCCTGGATGCCCTACCACGCGCTGGTGCGCGAGCACCTGGCCGAGGTCGCCGGCGCGCTGCCGCAGGAAGTGGTGGCGATGAACTCGCTGACCGTGAACCTGCACCTGATGATGGTGAGCTTCTACCGGCCGACGCCGGAGCGCTACGCGATCCTGGTCGAGAAGCGCGCCTTTCCGTCCGACCGCCACGCGGTGGAGTCGCAGCTGCGCTTCCATGGCCACGATCCGGATCTGGCGCTGATCGAGGTCGACGGCGACGAGGCCGGCGGCGCGCTGTCGCTCGACGCGCTGGGCGCGGTACTGGACCAGCACGGGCCGCGCATCGCGCTGGTGCTGCTGCCGGGCGTGCAGTACCTGACCGGCCAGGTGTTCGACCTCGCGGCCGTCGCCACGATGGCGCACCGCAAGGGCTGCAGCGTCGGCTTCGACCTGGCCCATGCCATGGGCAACGTGCCGGTCGACCTGCACGACACTCACGCCGACTTCGCCGTGTGGTGCAGCTACAAGTACCTCAACGCGGGGCCGGGCGCCGTGGCCGGCTGCTTCGTGCACGAGCGCCATGCCCGCACGCCGCGGCCGCGCTTCGCCGGCTGGTGGGGCCACGACCAGGCCACCCGCTTCCGCATGGGCCCCGAGTTCGTGCCCACGCCCGGCGCCGACGGCTGGCAGCTGTCGAACCCGCCGATCCTGGCCCTGGCGCCGCTGCGGGTGTCGCTGGAGATCTTCCATCGCGCCGGCATCGGGCGCCTGCGCGCCAAGTCGATCGCCCTGACCGGCTGGCTGTCGCAGGCGATCGCGCGAGAGTGCGCATCGGTGCTGGAGATCCTCACGCCGGAGGAGCCGGCGCGGCGCGGCGCGCAGCTTTCGCTGCGGGTCAAGGGACCGCGCCACGCGGGACGCGCGCTGTTCGACCATCTGGCCGGCGCGGGCATCGTCGGCGACTGGCGCGAGCCGGACGTGATCCGCATCGCGCCGGCGCCGCTCTACAACCGCTACGCGGACGGACTGCGCTTCGTGCGCGAGGTGCAGGCGTGGGCGGCGCGGCAATGAGGGCCGCGCGGCTGGCGTGCGGGTCCGCGGTCCGCGCGTGAGCCGCCAGGTCACCATCGTCGGCGCCGGACTCGCCGGCGCGCTGCTGGCCACGCTGCTGGCGCGGCGCGGCTTCGAGGTCGCGGTGCACGAACGGCGCCCGGACCCGCGGCGCGCCGGCTACGCCGGCGGGCGCTCGATCAACCTGGCGCTGGCCGAGCGCGGCATGCACGCGCTGCGCCTCGCCGGACTCGAGCGCGAGGTGCTGGCGCAGGCGATCATGATGCGCGGGCGCATGGTGCATGCGGTCGACGGCGCCACCCAGTTGCTGCGCTACGGCCGCGACGACTCCGAAGTCATCTGGTCGGTGCACCGCGGCCGCCTCAACCTCACCCTGCTCGATGCCGCCGAACGCGCCGGCGCGCGGCTCGCCTTCGACCAACGCCTGCTGGACGCCGACTTCGACGCCGGCACGCTGCGCTTCGTCGACGAGCGCGACGGCCGCGAGTCCACGGTCGCGGCGCCGCTGGTCATCGGCGCCGATGGCGCCGGTTCGGCCCTGCGCGCCGCGCTGGGCAAGGTGCTGCCGCTGGGCGAGCGCTTCGAGCCGCTGGGCCACGGCTACAAGGAGCTGGAGATCCCGCCCGCGGCCGATGGCGGCTTCCGCATCGAGCCCCATGCGCTGCACATCTGGCCGCGCGGCGGCTACATGTGCATCGCGCTGCCCAACAGCGAGCGCACCTTCACCGTGACCCTGTTCCTGCCCAGCGTGGGCGATCCGGGCTTCGACCGCGTGCGCAGCGGTGCCGACGCGCGGCGCCTGTTCGAGCGCGACTTCACCGACGCGCTGGCCCTGGTGCCGGCGCTGGAAGCCGATTTCGACGCCAATCCGGTCGGCGTGCTCGGCACCCTGTACCTCGACCGCTGGCACCTGGACGGTCGCGCGCTGCTGATCGGCGATGCCGCCCACGCCATCGTGCCCTTCCATGGCCAGGGCATGAACTGCGCGTTCGAGGACTGCGTGGCGCTGGACCGCCTGCTCGGCGCCGGCGGCGATCCACGGGACGCGTTCGCCGCCTTCGAGCGCGAGCGCAAGCCCGACGCCGACGCGATCGCCGCGATGGCGCTGGAGAACTACGTCGAGATGCGCGACCGCGTCGACGACGCCGACTTCCTGCTCAAGAAGCAGGTCGAGCGCGCGCTGGCCGAGCGCGAGCCGGCGCGCTTCGTGCCGCGCTACTCGATGGTCAGTTTCCGGCGCACGCCCTATGCGGTCGCGCGCGAGCGCGGCGCGCTGCAGTGGCAGTTGCTGGAGGAACTCACGGCCGGCGCCACGCGGCTGGAGCAGGTGGACCTGGATCTCGGGGCACGGCGGGTGCGCGAACGGCTGGAGCCGCTGCAGGAACCGTCCCGGGACGGAACCCATCCGCGTCCAGGAGCCTGACCCGGTAGTCCCGCGATACGACGGCTACGCGACCGTCCCCACCACGCCCTTCCTCACCGACAGGGCAGGTCGCGTGTCAGCCGCGCGGTCTCGTGCGTCGTTTGCCAGCTGCCGGACAGCGGCGCCTGCAGGTTGGCGCCGAGCGTGGCGCCGCCGCGCGCCGCCGCCACGTAGCTGCGCGAGAGCTGGCCCGCCGGTGTCGACGTGGTGGCGAGGTAGGCGCAGTCGGGGCAGAAGCCACGGTACTGGTCGAGGCGGAATTCGCCGCTGCCGAAGGGCGCGTTGCTGCCGAGCAGCCAGCGCGGCGCGCCGGCGCCGTCGTACAGGTACGCCACCTGCACCTCGATGCCGGCGAGGCTGAGCACGTTGAAGCCGTAACCCGGCAGCGCCGGCGCGTACCAGGCGCCCGAGTAGTCGACCGGCGCGCTGGCGCCGGGCGGACAAGCGGGCGTCGCCAACGGCTGCAGCGACTCGCTCGACCAGCCGCCGTCGAGGCGCCAGCTCCACTGGAAGCCGCCATCGCCGCGCGGCGCGAGCAGCACCTCGCCGACCACGCTGCCGACCGCGGCGGCGCCGTTCCAGGTGTAGCGCGCCAGCGGCGCGCGCCAGCTCGCGGCGCCGGCCGCGGGCAATGGTGCCTGCGCGAGGTACCACGCCGGCGAGCCATCCTGCAGGTAGGTGTACCAGAACGCGACCCACTGCCCGCTGCCCTGCCCCAGGAACACGCCATGCCCGGAGCGGGCGGGATCGTAATAGGCGTTGTCCTCCGGCATCGTCATCGCGCCCGCGGTCGCCACCCGCACGCGCAGGCGGACGTCGGCCACCTGCGCGCCGGCGTTGACCGGCGTGAGGTACCAGCGCCCCGGCGCGAGCGCGCCGCCGCTCAGCTCGATGCGCTCATCCGCGCCAGCCAGGGTGGAGCGGGCCACGGCCTGGCCGCGCGGCGGCGCCACGGCGACGGCGGGGCCGGGCGGCGGGGCGCCAGCGTGGGCCAGGTACAGGTCCACTTCGCCCGTGCCGCTGGTCTCCGCCAGCAGCGAGCTGGCGTTGGCCGGCACGTCGAGCACGATGCGCTCGTGCGCCGCGCCCGGCGCCAGCCGCAGCTCCAGCGTGTCGTCGCCGGCGGCCAGCATCTGCGCGGCCGGCGTGTAGCTCTGCGCCGCGGTCAACACCAGCGGCACGCGGGCCAGCGGCGACGGCGCGGCGCGCGACGCGGCCAGCGAGACCAACGCGGCCCAGCGTTCGCCGGGCCCGATGCGGGACTCGTCCCACGCCACGCGCAGCGCGAACGCCGCGCCCGCGGCCACGCGGCCCGGCCCGCTCACGAACAGGTTCGAATCCGCCGTCGCGGCCGCGGGCGGGCCCAGGCTGGCGTAATCGAGGTGCAGGACGTCGCCGCCGGCGCCGCCGGCGAGGCGGTTGCGGCCGTAGATCCACACGGTCGTGCTGCCGCCCGGCGGCAACGGCACCTCGAGCAGGCAGCGCTCGCTGGCGCCGCCAGCCTCGGCCGCGCACCGCACTTCCTCGACGTCCGGCACGCCGTCGCTGTCGAGGTCGGGCCCGACGTAGAGGTCGACGTTGCGCGCCGTGGCGGAAGCGAGATCGGCGAGCACGCTGCGCGTGGACGCGGCGGCGCTGTCGCCGCGCACGTCCAGCAAGGCGATCACGCTGTTGGCCGCGGGGTTGCCCCACGGGTCGGCGCCGCCGGCCGCGACGGTCGCGCTGCGCCGCTCCATGCGCTGCAACGCGCCGGCCTCGAAGCTCGGGTCGGGCAACGCCACCAGGCCGGCGAAGGCGACATCGGCGTGGCCCGCGCTGCTGCCGGTACCCAGGTCGATGCGGTCCCGTACCGCGCCGGGATCGGCGTACACCGACACCGGCACGCGCTGCCGCGTGCCGTCGGCTGCGACCAGCTCGAACGCGCCGCCCACGTTGCGCCCCGGCAGGCGCGGGTCACCCACGTCGATCTCGATGGCCAGCGCCTGGCTCTGCCCGGCGGACAGGGCGAAGACCTGCGGCGTCACCACCAGCCCGACCCCGGGCTCGGGCAGCAGCTCCACGCGCCAGTTGCCGTCGACGTTGGCGGTGACGCTGCGCGCGTAGCTGCAGCGGCCGCCGCAGCGCGTCGCCACCAGCGACGGACGATTGAGCGCGGTGGGATTGCCGCCGCGCAGGGGATCGGCGTCGACGTAGGCGCTGCGTGGCAGCGCGAAGTGCAGGCCCGCGCGTGCCGCCTCCGCCGGCCGCACCCGCCCGCTGCCGGTCGCGGTCGCGCCGGCGGCGGCAAGGCCGTCGAAGTCGCGCACGCCGTCCAGCGTGGTGGTGAGCAGGGCCGATTCGACCTGGTCCACCGACCACTGCGGTCGCACGCCCAGCACCAGCGCCGCCGCGCCGGCGACGTGCGGCGCCGCCATCGAGGTGCCCGTGAGCACGGCCAGCTCCTGCGTGCCGCTGCGCGCCGCCGCGAGGATGCTCGATCCGGGCGCGGCGAGGTCGGGCTTGAGCCAGCTGCCGTAAGGCGCGACGGGACCGCGGCTGCTGGTGCTGTTGAGCACGTCGCCCTGCCCGTCGAGCAGGCGCTGGTAGCCGCTGATCGCGCCGCTGAGCGCGCCGCCGTTGGCGCGCGCCAGGTCGAGCCGCGCCAGCAGGTCCAGGCCCGCGGCATGGCCGATGTGCACCGCCGGCAGGAAGTGGTCGTCGCTGACCAGGCTGTCGCCGTTGCTGGCCTGGTTGTAGAGGATCATGCCGCCGCCACCCGCCGCGCGCACGTTGTAGCCCTTGGCCACGCGCGCCTGCACGCCGCGTTCGCAGGCCACGATCTCGCCGTCGAAGGTGCCTGGCGGCCACGGGTTGCTGCGGCCGTTGTAGGGCGGATCGAGGTCCTCGCCCCGTCCGCACAGCGCATGGCCATAGTCGGCCGCGTCGACGATGCGGCGCGCCGGCAGCCCGGCCGAGATGCCCAGGCCCTCGTAGGTCCGCGTCGGCACGCCCGGGCCGCCCACGTCCAGCACGCGATTGAGGAAGCGGCGATCGTGGGTGGCGTTGGCCACCGCGATGACCCACGGCGCGTTGGCCGGCGTGCTGACCGTCCCCGCGTAGGGTCCGTCGTTGCCCGCCGAGACCACCGGCACGACGCCGGCGGCGCGCAGGTTGAGGAAGGCCTCGGCCATGTCGTCGTCGCGGTTGTTGCCGGCGCGCACGCCGCTCCACGGATCGCGCGCGCCGCCGCCGATCGAGAAATTGAGCACGTCCACGGCGTCGAGCGCGGCCTGCTCCAGGGCCTGGATCAGGCCACCCTCGGCGCAGGTGCTGTCGCCCTCGGGCGCATCGGCGCAGGCCTTGTAGCTGATCAGGTTGGCGTGCGGCGCGACGCCGGACACGTCGAGCGGCACGTCGATGGTGACGCCGTCGAGCACCGCCGCGACCACGTTGCCGGCGGCGGTCGCCGCGACATGGGAGCCGTGGCCGTCGAGGTCGCTGCCGTCGCGCGCGCCCTCGCTGGTGTAGTCGTAGATCCCGATCAGCTTGTCGTTGCAGCGCGACGGCGACTGCGCGCACAGGCCGTAGTAGCGCCCGCGCGGATTGGCGTGGTCGTGGCCGTCGTCGCCGCGGTCGGCGAAGGCCCGATGCGCGGCATTGATGCCCGAATCGACCACGCCGACCACCACGCCCTCGCCGCGGCTGGCCGGCACGCCGGCCACGGTGCCGCGCCACAGCGCCTCGGCGCCGATGTAGGCCGGGCCGCGGTCGGTGTGCAGGCGATAACTGCGTTCGGGGCGCACGCCGGCGATGCCGGGCAGCGTGCGCAGCCGCTCCGCTTCGGCGGCGCCGAGTTCGAGCACGAAGCCGTTGGCCACGGCCTGGAACGCCTGGTCCGGTGCCAATTCGCGGCCCAGCAGGGTGCCCGCGGCCGCGAGCAGCTCGCCCTGGCGCCGGCGCATGGCGTCCAGCGCGCCACGGGCGCCCGCCGATTCGAGCAGGCGCACGCGCGGGCCTGCGATGCCGCCGGCCTTGGCCGCCGGCATCGACGCCAGCAGCGGCGGGGCATCGATACTCACCACGTAACGGCCGCGCGCCGCCGGTTCCGCTCCCAGCGCCGGCCACGCCAGCGCAAGCAGCGACAGCAGCAGGGCGGCAACGGTCGGGATTCGGGGCGGCATGCGGCGGGGGTTCACGGCGATCGGCGCAGAGCTTAACGTGGCGGCCCGCAGGGAAATGTCGAATGCGCTACCGCTTGCGCCGCCGTCCCGACCGCCGACCGGAAACGCCGCTGCCCGCCTGGCGCCGGGCGCGCTATCGCGCGTGGTTGCCGGCCGGCGAGTTCGCGCTGGCCATCGGCGCGCCCTTTCCCGCCGAGGCCGGCGTGCCGCCGGGCCTGCCCTTCGCGCTGATCACGGCCTGGAACCCGGGCGCGCGGCGCCGCGATCGCTATCGCAACGAGGTCGACCAGCGCCGCCTGCGCCGGCGCCTGTCGCGGCTGGCGGCCAGCGTGCACGAGGCCTCCGGCGCCAGCCCCGACCGGCGTTGGCACGAACCCAGCCTGCTGGCGCTGGGCTTGCCGCTGCGCCATGCCGATCGCCTGGCCCGCGACTTCGGCCAGCGGGCGATCCTGTGCGGCGCGAGCGGCGCGGCCGTGCGCCTGCGCGTGTACGGGCCGCGGCGCCGGCGGCCGCCGGCCGGCGCTCCGGGGCTGGAGTGGGTTAGCATCGCGCCGAAGCCAGCACGCCGATGACGAACCCGCACGACCACGACCTGCCGCCCCTGCTCGAGGCGCGCGGCCTCGCCTTCGCGCGCGAGGACGAGCCGATCTTCGGGCCGCTGGACTTCCGCGTCGACAGCGGCACCGCGCTGGCGATCGAGGGCGGCAACGGCGCCGGCAAGACCACGTTGATCCGGGTCCTGGCCGGCCTGCTCGCGCCCTCCGCGGGCACCCTGCTGTGGCGCGGCGAGTCCTACGAGAAACTGCAACCCGCGCCCGGCCGCTTCGCCCTGCTCGGCCACCAGCTCGGCCTCAAGCCCGACCTCACGCCGCTGGAGCACCTGCGCTTCCGCGTGGCGCTGGAGGGCATGCGCCCCAACATCACGCCGGCGGCCGCGCTGCGCAGCGTGGGCCTCGAAGGCTACGAGACCCTGCCCGTGCGGATGCTCTCGGCCGGCCAGCGCAAGCGCACCGCGCTGGCGGCGTTGCTGCTTTCCACCGCCAGCCTGTGGCTGCTCGACGAGCCCTACGCCAACCTCGATCGCGAGGGCCAGGTGCTGGTCGACCGCATGCTCGAGACGCACTGCCGGCGCGAGGGCGCGGCGATCCTCACCAGCCACGGCCTGGTCGCGCCGGGCGTGTCGCGCCTTTCCACCCTGGCCCTCAGGGGTGCGCGCGCATGACCCCCGGCAGCACCGCCGCCGCCTTCTTCGCCCTGCTGCGGCGCGACCTGCTGCTGCTGTGGCGGCGCCGCGCCGACGCGCTCAATCCGCTGCTGTTCGCGCTGATGGTGGCCACCCTGTTCCCGCTGGCGCTGGGCCCGGAAGCGCAGAAACTGGCGCGCATCGCCGGCGGCGTGGCCTGGGTCACGGTGCTGCTCGCCAGCCTGCTGTCGCTCGACGCGCTGTTCCGGCCCGATGCCGAGGACGGCACCCTGGAGCAACTGGTGGCCAGCGGCCAGCCGCTGGCGGCGCTGGCCGCGGCCAAGATCCTCGCGCACTGGCTCGGCACCGGATTGCCGCTGACGCTGGCCGGCCCGGCGCTCGCCGCGTTGCTGGGCCTGGAGCGCGCGGCGCTGCCCACGCTGGCGCTGGCGCTGGCGCTGGGCACGCCATTGCTGTCGATGATCGGTGCCAGCGGTGCCGCGCTCACGGTCGGCATGCGCCGCAGTGGTATCCTGCTGGCGCTGCTGGTGCTGCCGTTGACGGTGCCGGTGCTGATCTTCGGTGCCGGAGCCGTGGACGCCGCCCTCACCGGCGCGGCCCCCCAGGCGCCGCTGCTGTTCCTCGCCGCAGGACTCGTGCTGGCGCTGCCGCTCGCGCCGCTGGTCTGCGCGGCGGCGTTGAGGCTGAACGCGAGTTGAGATGAATCCGCTCCTGCTCTGGTTCCACAAGCTCGGCTCGCCGCCGTACTTCTACCGCTTCGCGGCGCGCCTGCAGCCGTGGCTGCTCGCGCTCACCCTGCTGTGCACCGCGGCCGGCCTCTGGTACGCCTTCCACGCCCCGGGCGACTACCTGCAGGGCCAGAGCGCGAAGATCATGTACATCCACGTGCCCAGCGCCGGCATGAGCATGCTCATCTACGGCTTCATGGCCGCGTGCGCGGTGGCCGCGCTGGTCTGGCACGTCAAGCTCGCCGAGAACCTGGCCATGTGCGCGGCGCCGATCGGCGCCGCCTTCACCGCCATCACCCTGGTCACCGGCTCGCTGTGGGGCCGGCCGACCTGGGGCACGTACTGGGTCTGGGACGCGCGCCTCACTTCGGAACTGGTGTTGCTGTTCCTATACTTCGGCGTGATCGGCCTCCGCCGCGCGATCGAGGAGCCGCGCAAGGCGGCGCGTGCCGCCTGCCTGCTGATCCTGGTCGGCGTGGTCAACCTGCCGATCATCCGTTACTCGGTCGTGTGGTGGAACACGCTGCACCAGGGCCCGTCGATCCGCCTGATGGGCCCCAGCACCATCGACGCCAGCATGCTGCCGCCGCTGCTGCTGATGATGGCCGCCACGCACTTCTATTTCGGCTGGGCGCTGCTGGCCCGCACCCGCGTCGCGCTGCTCGAGCAGGAGAGCGGCAAGGACTGGGTGCGCGGCGAGATCGCGCCGGGTGAGCAGGCCTGATGGACCACACGCCCTTCATCGTCGCGTCGTACGCGGTGTTCTTCGCCATCCTGGCCATCGACGCGGCCACTCCCTTCATCGCCCGCCGCCGCCTGGTCGCGCGGCTGCGGGCCCGACTGCAGCGGCAGCAGCGCCGCGAGGCCCCATGAATCCGATCCGACGCCGACGCCTGTGGCTGGTGGTGCTGGTGGTGTTCGCCGTCGCCGGCGCCACCGCGCTGGCGATGGCCGCGCTGCGGCAGAACCTGCAGCACTTCTACAGTCCGACCGAACTGAGCGAGGGCAGGATGCAACCCGAGCGCCGCTTCCGCCTCGGCGGCGTGGTGGCCGAGGGCAGCACCGAACGCGCCAGCGATTCGCTGCAGGTGCGCTTCGTGGTCACCGACCGCTTCAAGGACACGCCGGTCCTGTACGAAGGCATCCTCCCCGACCTGTTCCGCGAAGGACAGAGCGTGGTCGCCACCGGCAGCCTGCGCGCCGACGGCACCTTCGTCGCCACCGAGGTGCTGGCCAAGCACGACGAGAACTACATGCCCAAGGAAGTGGCCGAAGCCATCGCCAAGGCCAAGGCGAAGTCCGAAGCGGCGGCGCAGTCGCCGACGCGCGGTTGAACCCCCGCGTCGCGCCCCGCCCGCCCCTCCCCGCCGCCTGACCACGAGCAACCACGCCCATGCTGCCTGAACTCGGCCAGATCGCCCTCATCCTCGCCCTGCTGATGGCGCTGGTGCAGACCGTCGTGCCGCTGGCCGGCGCGCAGCGCGGCAACGCGCGCTGGATCGCGGTGGCGCGGCCGGCCGCGCTGGGCCAGTGCGCGTTCGTGGTGATCGCCTTCGCCCTGCTCACGCATGCCTTCCTGGTGCAGGATTTCTCGGTCGCCTACGTGGCGCAGAACTCCAACCTGAAGCTGCCCGCGTACTACCGCTTCTCCGCGGTGTGGGGCGCGCACGAGGGCTCGCTGCTGCTCTGGGTGCTGGTGCTCAACCTGTGGACCATCGCGCTGGCGCTGCTGTCGCGCGACCTGCCCGACGCCTTCATGGCGCGCGCGCTGTCGGTGATGGGTTTCATCGCGGTCGGCTTCCTGTCCTTCACCCTGTTCACCTCCAATCCCTTCCTGCGCCACATCCCGGGCCTGGCCGACGGCCGCGACCTCAATCCGCTGCTGCAGGATTTCGGCCTGATCGTGCATCCGCCGATGCTGTACGCGGGCTACGTCGGCTTCTCGGTCGCCTTCGCCTTCGCGGTCGCCGCGCTGCTCGAAGGCCGCGTCGACACGCGCTGGGTACGCTGGGCGCGGCCGTGGACCAAGGTGGCGTGGGCCTTCCTCACGCTGGGCATCGCGCTGG
>CAZTNB010000058.1:0-17116 GCA_964614825.1 uncultured Gammaproteobacteria bacterium | reverse complement strand
GTCACCGGACTTGAGCGTGAATCTCTCAATCTGCTCGTGCGTTGCCGTTGCCTCCATGAACGCAAGGCGACTGGTAATTGCGTCGTTGTAGTAGACGTCCGTGTAGTTGCACAGGGCTATGGCTGGCTCATCAACAGCCGACTTCTTGTCGACATTGCTCGGCATAACGGTCGCGACGAGCTTGAGCGCGAGCACCCGCCAATGATCCGGCACGAGTCCAAGCAACGCGTCGCCCGATTCCCGATAGGCGGAGTACGCCGAAAAGCTCACGCGGACAAATCCTCAATCATCGCCTTGATGCGATCCGTCACCAGCTTGAGCTCCGCATCGATCACCGCCAGCTCCCGTGGCGGCGTGAACACGTAGAAGTGCCGGTTGAACGGGATCTCGTAGCCGACCTTGGTCTTCTCCGGATCGATCCACGCATCCGGGGCATGCGGCAGCACCTCGCGCCGGAAGTAGGCGTCCACGTCCTCGTCCAGCGGCACGTTCTCGGTATCGCGCAGCTCGGCGTCCGGCAGCGGCTTGCCCTTGAGCTTGCCCTTGCTGCCCAGCACGACCTGGCCTTGCGCATCGCGCAGCGGGCGCTCCACGGTGATGGTGCGGTAGCCGAAGGCCTCGTTGCGGAAGATTCGGCTGACCGGCTTGCCGCCCTCGTCGGCTTCCTCGAAGCTGCCGAACAGCTTCGTGATGCGCTCGATGTGCGCCTCGGACAGTTCCTTGCGCTTGGAGCCCAGGCTCTTGCGCATCTTCTGCCAGTAGCCGCTGGCGTCGATGAGCTGCACCTTGCCGCGGCGCCGCTCGGGCTTGCGGTTGGTCAGGATCCAGACGTAAGTGCTGATGCCGGTGTTGTAGAACATGTCCACCGGCAGGGCGACGATGGCTTCGAGCAGGTCGTTCTCCAGCACGTAACGCCGGATCTCGCTTTCGCCGGAGCCGGCGCCGCCGGTGAAGAGCGGCGAGCCGTTGAGCACGATGCCTAGGCGGCTTCCGCCATCGCGCATCGGCCGCATCTTGCTGATCAGGTGCAGCAGGAACAGCAGCGACCCGTCCGAGACGCGCGGCAGCCCGGGCCCGAAGCGGCCGTTGTGGCCCTTCTGCTCGTGCTCGCGCCGCACTTCCTTCTCCACCCGCTTCCACTCCACGCCAAAGGGCGGGTTGGACAGGAGGTAATCGAACTTCTCCTGCGGGAAACCATCGTCGGACAAGGTGTTGCCGTACACGATGTGCGACACGTCCTGGCCCTTGATCAGCATGTCGGCCTTGCAGATCGCGTAGGACTCGGCGTTGAGTTCCTGCCCGTACACCGACAGCCGCGCCTTGGCGTTGTGCTCGGCCAGGTACTCGCCCGCGATGCTCAGCATGCCGCCCGTGCCCGCGGTCGGGTCATACAGGGTGCGCACGGTGCCGGGCGCGCTCAGCGCCGCGTCGTCCTCCTCGAACAGGAGGTCCACCATCAGGCGGATCACCTCGCGCGGCGTGAAGTGCTCGCCCGCAGTTTCGTTCGAGAGCTCGGCGAACTTGCGGATCAGCTCCTCGAACATCAGCCCCATCTGGTGGTTGTCGACCCGGTCCGGATGCAGGTCCACCTGGGCGAAGCGCTCTGTCACCTGGTACAGCAGGTTGGCCTTGGCCAGCCGGTCGACCTGGGTGTGGAATTCGAAGCGTTCGAAGATGTCGCGCACGGCTGGTGCGAAGGCTTGCACGTAGCTGTAGAGGTTCTCGCGGATGTGGTCCTGGTCGCCCAGCAGCGTGCGCAGGTCCATCGGCGACGTGTTGTAGAACGGCACCCCGGTCTTGCGGACCAGGAAGGGCTCAGGATTGAGCTTGGCCTTCTGCTTGGCCGCGAACTCGGCCAGCACGGCGGCCTTGGTCGGCGCCAGCACGCAGTCGAGCCGGCGCAGTACCGTGAAGGGCAGGATGACCTTGCCGTAGTCGGATTGCTTGTAGTCGCCGCGCAGCAGGTCGGCGACGGACCACAGGAAGGCGGAGAGGGAGGCCTGGTTCACGGGCTGCCTGCATTGCTGGGATGGACTAGTGTGCCGGAAAGCACTACCCGGCTGGCAGGCAAGTTCCGGAACCGCGACCGCGCTCGGCCCACTATGCTAGGCAGGGAGCACAACCCCATTGCTGCTGCGGCCGCGCGCCGGAACCGAGGAAGGGTCTCATGCCAGGTAACACCCAAGCGCCCAACGCGTGGCGCGTCCTCGCCCTGCTGTTCGCCGCCAACCTGCTCAACTTCTTCGACCGCACCCTGCCGGCGGTGGTGCTGGAGCCGATCCGGCGCGAATGGAACCTGTCGGATTTCCAGCTCGGCCTGATCTCCACGGTGTTCGTGCTGGTCTATGCGGTGGCCGGCCTGCCGCTGGGCCGCTGGGCCGACCGCGGCTCGCGCCGCCTGCTGCTGGCGCTGGGCCTGGCCGTGTGGAGCCTGTTCACCGGCGCCTCGGGGCTGGCGACCAGCTTCGCCGCCTTCCTGTGGCTGCGCATCGCCGTCGGCATCGGCGAAGCCAGCTACGCGCCGGCGGCCAACTCGCTGATCGGCGACCTGTTCCCGCCGGAGAAGCGCGCGCGCGCGATCGGCGTGTTCATGCTCGGGCTGCCGGTGGGGCTGCTGCTGGTCTACTTCAGCGTGGGGCCGATCGTGGCCGCGTTCGGCAGCTGGCGCGCGCCGTTCTACATCGCCACCGTCCCCGGGTTGCTGCTGGCGCTGTGCTTCCTGTTCGTGCGCGAGCCGGCCCGCGGCGCCGGCGACGCCATGCACGACAGCGCCGCGGCGCCGGTAGCGCAGCCGTTCCGGTACCTGCTGCGCAACCGCACGCTGTGGTGGCTGATCGGTTCCGGATTGACCATGAACTTCGCCGCCTACGCCACCAACAGCTTCCTGGTGCCGCTGTTCCAGCGCCACTTCGGCCTGCCGCTGGGCGAGGCGGCGGTGTGGGCCGGCGTGATCGTGGGCGTCACCGGGTTGATCGGGCTCACCGGCGGCGGCTGGCTGGCGGACCGCATGCACCGGCGCTCGGAGCGCGGCCGCCTGCGCTACGGCGCGACCTGCCTGGCGCTGGCCGCCACCGGCAGCGCGCTCGCGCTCACGCTGGGCCAGGATGAGGTCTGGGTCTTCGCGCTGTGCTTCGGCCTCGGCTGGCTGCCGTACTACAGCTACTACACCTGCGTGTACCCGGCCCTGCAGGACGTGGTGCAACCGCGCCTGCGCGGCACCGCGATGGCGCTGTACTTCGCCGCCATGTACCTGCTGGGCGGCGCGGCCGGGCCCACCGTGGTCGGCGCGCTGTCGGACGGGCTCGCGCGGCGCGCCATGCGCGCCGACGGCGTGGCCGCGCTCACCGAGGCGCACCGCGCCACCGGCCTGTACGACGCGATGACGCTGGTGCCGGTGGCGCTGGCCATCACCGCGATGTTCATCTGGCTGGCCTCGCGCAGCTTCCCGGCCGATGCGCGCGCCATGCGCGCCTCGCAGGCGGCGCCGGCCTGAGCGGCGCCGCGACCGGGGACGCGGTGCGCCTGCGTCGCGCGAGTACCCCCATCGCGCTCGCGCGCGACCGCGCCGCTCCCGGGTACTCAGTCGTGCCCGCCGCGGTGTTGCTCGTGCCCGCGCCGCGCCATCGCATCGGCCAGGCGCGCGCGGCCAGCGGGGTCCAGGGAACCGGCGAGTTCCAACAGTGCCTGGTGCACGCCTTGCGCGGTCGCCGCGTCCTGCGCCCGCAGCTCGGCGAAGGCGGCCTCGAGCCGCGCCGCGTCGTAAGGTTCGGCGCGCAGGGCCTCGACCACGCCGGCGCGCGCGGCGCGCAGCGCCTCGACGCGCTCGCGCATCGCCGGGTGGCGGCCGCGGAACGCGGCGCGCAGGGCCGCGCGCTCGGCGGGTTCGAGCTCGCTGGCCAGGATGCGCGGCCCGGGCAGGCCCATCACCGCGTGCGGGTGGTGGTGCGATCGCCGCACCCACGCCACCGTCGCCAGCGCCGTGGCCAGTGCCACCGCGACCAGGACGGCGCCGAAGAAGGCCAGGCGCCAGCGGCGTTGCGGGTCGGTCATGGCTCGGCGTACTCCGCGTAGACGTCGTCGATCTGGGCCAGCACCAGCACGTCCTCGTCGCCGGGCTCGGCCTGCGCCGCCGGCGCGGAAGCGAGGCCCAGGCCGACACCGACGGCCACGCTCAGGCCCAGGGCCGGCAAGGCCAGGCGCCACGACCAGGCCGCGGGCCAGCCTGCCGCGCGTTCGCGCGGCGCCGAACGCAGCACGGCGGCGCGCAGCGCGGGCGCGGGCGGGGCCGGCGCGGGCAGCGCGATCAGCGCGTCGAGCGCGCGCGCGGACTGCAGCGCCGCGCGCGCGGCAGCCGACGCCTCGAGCAAGCGCAGTGCCGCCTCGCGCTCGGGCGCGGGCCAGCGCGCGGGATCGCCGCCATGCGCGGCCGCCAGCGCCTGCAATCGTTCGAGGTCCATCGGCACGCTCATGGCTCCGCTCCGCCCAGTCGCTCGCGCAGGCCGCGGCGGCCTCGCGCCAGCAACGATTCGAGCGCGTCGACGCTCAGTTCCATGGCCGCCGCCGCCTCGTCCTGGCGCAGGCCCTGGTAGTGGCACAGCACCAGCGCCTCGCGCTGGCGCGGCGGCAACGCATCGAGGGCGGCACGCACGCACCGGACGCGCTCCGCGTCCAGCGCATGGTGCTCGGGCCCCGCGTCGCCGGGCAGCGCCTCCAGCGCCGCGACAGCGGCGCCCGGGCGACGCGCGCGCAGGCGGTCGCGGCAGGCATTGAGCGCCACCTGCGTCATCCAGGTCCCGAAGCGCGCGCGGCCGTCCGCGCGCCAGCGCCCGGCCTGCTTCCACGCGGCGACGAACACCTCCTGGCTCACGTCATCGGCCTCGCTGGCATCGCCGAGCAGCCGCGCCGCGAGCCCGTGCACGCGCTCGAGGTGGCGCTCGACCAGCGTCGCGCAGGCGCGCGCGTCGCCCGCCGCGACGGCCGGCAGCAGGGCGGCATCGGGATCCTCGCGTGCATCGATCGGGCCCTGTGTCATCGCGGCATCCGCACCCGCTGCCGGGCGCGGATGTTGACACGACCGGCCTCAGCCCGCCGGCGCCTCGGCGCAGCCCGCGCCGTCCGGACCGCCATGCTTGCCGCCATGGTGGCGGCCATGGCGATGCGCCGCGCGCATCTCGCCGCGGTCGACCACGCCGTCGCCGTTGGCATCCATGGCCTGGATCCTGGCCGTGTGCTCGGCGCTGAACTCGGCCACCGACACCTTGCCGTCCTTGTTGGCGTCCATGCGCGCGAACTTGGCCGCGGCGCGGGCCTCGCGCTGCTGCTCGCGATAGGCCCTGGTTTCGGCCGGGGTGACGAAGCCGTCCTTGTCGAGATCGACCGCCGCGGCGCGCTCCTGCGCCTTCTGGGTCATCTCGGCCACGTTCATCGGCATGGCCATGCCGTGCATCCCCGGACCCTGGTCCGGACCGCCCGCCAGCGCGACGCCGGTGAGCGCGGTGAGGCCGGCCGTGGCCAGGGCCAGGCGGCGCAGTGCGATCGACTTCATGATGCGAATCCTCGTAGGCGGAGGGAACGAGGCACCTTGGCCTCATCCCCTGACACGGCCGCGGGCGGCGTTTCCGTCGCCGCCCGCCCGCCGCCGTTGGCGCCCGTTCAGGCGCCGCGCCTCAGCCCGAGATCGCCAGCTGCTCGCGGTGGTACAGCCGCGCCGCCACGAACCACACGATGCCCGCGATCAGGAAGCCCACGCCCAGGCACACCGCCCACTCCAGCGGCAGGATCGCCTCCTTGCGCAGGATGCGCAGGATCAGCTGGTTCTGGCCCAGGAACGGCACCGCCAGCATCCACAGCTGGGTCTTCACCGGCGAGATCATCAGGAACAGGGTCGGGATCATGGGCAGGAACATCAGCATGGGCAGATACCCCTGCGCCTCGCGATAGCTCTTGGCGAAGGCCGCCAGCGCGGTCAGCAGGCACGCGCCCAGCAGCACGATCGGCGAGATCGCCACGAACAGCTTCCACAGCGCGTCGACCGGCAGGTTCATGCTCATGCCGCCCTTGCCGATCGGCATGTAGGTGAACACCACGAGGTAGGCCAGCAGCGTCACCACCAGCCCCGCGAGCGCGAAGGCCGCGGTGGCGAGGATCTTGCCCGACAGGATCGCCTCGCGCGTGGCCGGCGTGGCCAGCAACGGCTCCAGCGACTGGCGCTCGCGCTCGCCCGCGGTCGAGTCGATCGCCAGCTGCATGCCGCCGATGAAGGCGAACAGGATGAACAGGTAGGGGATCATCTGCTGCGCGAAGTCGAAGCGCGACTCGGGCGTGGCGAGGTCGCGGTTGCCGACCAGCAGCGGGCTCGACACCGCCGGATGCACGCCACGCGCGACCAGCCGCAGCTTGCCGACCTGGTTGCCGTAGGCCTCGAGCAGGCGCTGCACGCGCGCGATGGTGGTGCCGGTCTGCATCGGCCGCGAGCTGTCGAACACGAGGTCCACGCGCGCCGGCTCGCTGCCGCGCCAGGAATCGGCGTAGCCGGGGTCCACGCGCAGGATCACGTCCTGGTCCTGGTTGCGGATCGCGGCGTCGATGTCGGCCGGCGCGGCCACGATCTCGAGGTTCTGCTGGCGCAGCCAGGCCATGAGGTTGGGCGCGCGCTCGGCGCCCTCCACCGGCAGCTTGAGCGTGCTCTCGAGCTTCTCGCTGATCTTCTTCGCGCCGATCGCGCCCATGCCGGCGAAGATCAGCGGGAACGCGATCGGCATGATCACGAAGGCCACCATGACCATGCGGCGGTCGCGGAAGGCGTCGGTCAGTTCCTTCTTGAAGACGGTCCAGACGGTGCTCATGCGAACAGTCCCTCGTCGGAGCCGATGATCTTCACGAATGCGTCCTCGAGGTTGGCCTCGCCGGCCTGCGCGCGCAGCTCGTCGGCGCTGCCCTGGGCCACCACCCGGCCCTTGGCGATCACCACGATGCGGTCGCACAGCGCGGCGACCTCCTGCATGATGTGGCTGGAGAACAGCACGCAGCGGCCCTCCTCGCGCAGGCGGCGCAGGAAGCCGCGCATCGCCCGCGTGGTCATCACGTCGAGGCCGTTGGTGGGCTCGTCGAGGATGACGTTGCGCGGCTGGTGGACCAGCGCGCGCGCGATCGCGGTCTTGGTGCGCTGGCCCTGCGAGTAGCCCTCGGTGCGGCGGTCGGCGAAGTCGGCCATGTCGAGGGCGCCGATCAGTTCCCCGGCGCGCTGCGCGATCGCGGCCTCGTCCATGCCGTGCAGGCGGCCGAAGTAGGCGATGTTCTCGCGCGCGGTCAGCCGCTTGTACACGCCGCGCGCATCCGGCAGCACGCCGAGGTTGCGGCGCACGGCCTGGGCGTCGCGCGCCACGTCGACGCCGTCGACCAGCACCTGGCCGGTGTCGGGCGTCATCAGCGTGTAGAGCATGCGCAGCGTGGTGGTCTTGCCGGCGCCGTTGGGGCCGAGCAGGCCGGTGATCTCGCCGTCGCGCGCGCTGAAGCTCACGCCATCGACCGCGGTGACCGTGCCGGTCTTGGCCTTGAACGACTTGCGCAAATCGCGGATCTCGATCATCGCCGTGCACCTTCGCCGAAGCGGCTTTGTGGCCCCCTTGAGTCGAGGGGGCGACCCGCCGCAGGCGGGTGGGGGTTGTGGGGACAGGCACGCAGTGGCTCGAAGCCACCGGTGGTCGAGTCAGGGCGAGTGGCCACCTAGGGCTCCCAGCCGTAGTAGCCGGCGAAGGGCGGGGTGTAGTCGAGCTGTTCGAGGCATTTCGCGTCCAGCGCCTTGGCGTCGGTGGTATCGATGAACCGGCCCAGCAGCCGCGGCATGCAGCCGGTGCCGAGCACGTTGTGGCCCTGGCCGCGCAGCACGAGGTGGCGGCCGTTGGCGAACTGCGCCAGCGCGGTCTCGCCGTAGCGCGGCGGCGTCACCGGGTCGAACTCGCCGGACATGAGCAGCACCGGCGCATCGGAGGCCAGCGGCGCGTGGAAATCGGGCGCCAGGGTGCCGGCCGGCCACACCGCGCACTGCGCCTTGAGCACCTCGATCATGGCGTTGCCGATCACGGTGCCGGCGTCGGCGGGGTTGACCTGCAGCCCGGGCGCGTCCTCGGTGCAGATCACCGAGAGCTGCATGCCGTGCATGATCGACTCGCCGAGCATGCTGACCAGCATGCGCGCCTGCGCCGCCAGCATCTCGGGCCGGCCGCTGGCGGCCTCGTGCAGCGACAGCGGCAGCATCGCGGCGATCGTGGGCGAGTAGGCGTACAGGCGCACCACGGCCGCCACCGCGCCGGCGCTCAGCGTTTCCTCGACCACGCTGTTGTCCAGCGGGTCGCGGAAGCGCACCTGCGGCGGCGCCTCGCGCAGCCTGGCGAACAGGGCGTCGAGGTTCTGGCGCGGCGAACCCAGCCGCTCGGCGCAGGTCGCGTCCTGCGCGCAACGCGCGAACTGCAGGTCGAGGGCGTCCTCGAGGTTGCGCGCGTGCTCGCTGCCGAGCACGAGCGTGGGCGGCACCACGCCGTCGAGCACCACCGCGCGGGTCCGTTGCGGGTAGCGCCGCAGGTACTCCTGCGCGACCCGGGTGCCGTAGGAGATGCCGACCAGGTCGATGCGCTCGGCGCCCAGCGCCGCGCGCACCGCGTCGAGGTCCTGCACCGCCTCGCCGGTGGTGTAGAAGCGCGGGTCGGCGTCGAGCGCGGCGAGGCAGCGGCGCGCGAAGTCGGCCACGGCTTCGGCGCTGTAGTCCTCGGTCTCGGTGACCGCGCTGGCGCCGTCCGCGTCCTCGCAGCGCAGCGGGTTCGACGCGCCGGTGCCGCGCTGGTCGACCAGGATCACGTGGCGGCGGCGCAGCACCTCGCGGAAGGCGCCGGCCACCATCGGGTAGGACTCGCGCGCGGCCTGGCCGGGGCCGCCGGCGAGCATGAACACCGGGTCGGGCTGCGGGGTCTTGCTCTCGGCCGGCACCCAGGCGATGGCGAGTTCGACCTGCCGGCCCTGCGGATTGGCCCGGTCCTCGGGCACCGTGAGCGTGGTGCACTGCGCGTCGACCGACACCGGCATCAGCGCCGGTGCCAGCGTGCAGGGCTGGAACTCCAGCGTGCCCAGCGTGCGCGCCTGCGGCGTGCCCGCGGCCAGCAATCCGGCCAGTGCGCCCCACCACCATCGCCCGTTCATCGTCGAGGTTCTCCGTTGCAGCGGCCAATCTACGGGCAGGCCGGCGCCCGCGATACTGACGCTTGTCATGCCGCGCGCCTGACGCGCTCCGGCGCGCCGGCCAGCGCCACGGCGCGCAGCTGCTCCAGACCGTCCCGGTACCAGTGCGCCGTGCCCGGGTCCATCGCGCGCGACAGCGCGGCCAGCGCGGCGTCGGCGTGCTGCAGCGCGGTGGCCGCGTCGCCTCGCGCCAGCGCCACCGCCGCCCGCGCGCGCAGCCGCAGGCAGGCATCGACCACGCCGCCGTCGCCGCGCCGCAGCCAGTCGTGCGCCGCGGCAGCGTCGCCGTGGCGGGCTTCGAACCAGGCCAGTTCCAGCGCGAGGTTCTGCCGGAACCCGTCCGGGTAGTCGTCGATCCCGGCGGCGATGGCCTGCGCGTGCTCGCGGGCGTTCTCGACCGCGCCGCGATCGAGCGCGTGCGCGTAGGCGATCCCGTGCAGCGCCAGCGCGACCCGCGGCGGGCCGGGCAGGGCGAGCGCACGCCCGATCATCGCCGCGTCCTGGTCGCGCGGGCGCACCCCGGCCAGGCTGCTGCCGTACAGCGCCACCACCAGCGCGCGTTGCTCGACCTCGGGCCCGCCGCGGCGCAAGCCCAGCCACTGCGCGCCGTCCGACTCGAAGCCGCCGGCGCTGGCCGGGACCATCGTGATGAATCCGATCGCCAGCGACAGCCCGGCCACGACCGCGGCATGGAAGGCGGCGCGGCCGTCCAGGGGCAGCGTCGCCAGCGCGGCGAGGGCCGCCAGCAGCAGGCTGGCGAGCGGCCCGCCGGCGACCATGCGCATCATGCGCGGGCGGAAGCCCTCGAGGTCGCGCGGCGCGCAGGCGGCGAGCCCGCCCCAGGTGGCGAGGCTGCGGTTGAAGCCGGCGCACAGGCCGCGCGCGCCGCGCCAGACCCGCAGGGGACCGACCACGTAGAGCACGAAGCGCATGCCGGCGGACAGCCCGCCGGCCACGTGGCCGAGCTCGTGCACCGCCACCACCACGAACATCCACAGCGGCAGCAGCGCGAGGTCGAGCAGCCCGAAGTCCAGCGCCTGCGGATCCACGCCGGCCAGGTGCTTGCCCAGGGTGACGCCGCCGGCCCCGGCGGCGGCGCCCACCAGGGCGATGGCGAGCAGCAGCCACGGGTTGGGGCGGCGCTTGCGTGGCGTGGCGGCGGGGGTGTCGCTCATGCGGGACTCCGGCGTCGGGTGCGTGGTCGCGCCGCCTCGTCGCGCCCGCGGCGCGGCCGACGTGGCGCCGGCGCGGCGAAGCGCGCGCGATGGAAGGCGATGGTGAAGGCGTAGCCCTCGGCGTCCGCGGCCGCCGGGTCCTGCGCCAGGGCCTCGATCGTGGCGTAGAACGCGCGCACGCGCGCCGACAGGGCGCGGGCCTGTCTCGCATCGAGGCGCAGCACCGTGCCGTAGCAGAGCAGCGCCGCCGGATCGGGCGGCAGCTTGCCGAGGTCGATGCGGCCGGCGGCCACGCCGGCGCGGATCTCCTCGCTGGCGCGCTCGAACACGTGGGCGAGGATCGCCGCCACCCGCGGGTCGCGCGCGCCGCGGGCACGGCCGAACTCGGTGCGATCCAGGCGCAGCACGCGCGCGGCGGCCCGGTAGTGCCGCTCGACGATGCCCGACACCAGGCGGGTGCGCTCCACGAACAGCAGCCCGGCCCGTTCCAGCCGCTGCACGTGGTAGTACAGCCGCGTCGGCGGGCACTTGAGCCCGGCCGCCAGCTCGGCCACCGTGCGCGCGCGCTCGACCGTGGCGTTGACCAGGTACTCGCGCACCGGGTCGGCCAGCAGCTTGAGTTCCGCGGGCTGGATCAGGCGCAGCGGGGCGATGCGCGGCACGGCGACGGCCTACGTTCAACTTTCATTGAATGATCATAGATCGCTGAATGTTGCGGCTTGATGAAGGCCCGGCGCCGCGACCGCAGGCGGGCGATGCCCGCGCGCGTCTCGCCCCGGCGCCTACTCCGCCACCACCGCGAGGCCGGCGCTGCGGCCCCTGGGGTCGGGCGGCGAGACGTACTTCTCGCGCCGGATGGCCGGGATCGGCAGGCCGGCTTCCTTGAGCTGCGCGAAGCAGGCGTCGACCATCTCCGGGTTGCCGCACAGGTACGCCACGTCGCGCGCCGGATCCGGCGCGAGCTCCGCCAGCATCGCCTGCACGCGCCCGCGGCGCTCGTCCGGATGCGGCTGCGGCGAGCCGGCGCGCGACAGGCAGGGATGGAAGCGGAAGCCCGGGGTGGCGTCGGCGAAGGCGCGGAACTCGTCCGCGTACAGGACCTCGGCCGGCGTGCGCGCGCCGAACAGCAGCGCCACCTCGATGCCGCGCGCGGCGATCAATTCGCGCAGCCGCGGCAGCATCGCGCGGTACGGCGTGATGCCGGTGCCGGTCGCGATGAGCAGGTAGCGGGCGTTGCGGTCGTCGTCGTGCAGCACGAAGCGCCCGTAGGGGCCGCTCGCCGCGAGGGTGTCGCCGTGCGCCAGCCCCGAGAGCAGCCGCGTCGCCACGCCGCCCTCGACGTAGCTCACCGCGATCTCGATCAGGCCGCGCGGGTTGGCCGCGTCGTCGGGCCGCGTCGCCACCGAGTAGCTGCGTCGCAGCGCGCGCCCCGCGTCCTCGAAGTGGATCTGCAGGAACTGCCCCGGCACGAACGCCAGCGCCTGGCCGTCGACGCGCTCGAAGGCGAGGTGGCGCACGCTGGGCGCGATCATGCGGCTGGCGGCCAGGCGCAGGCTGAAGTGCTGGCTCATGCGGGTTCCGGAAGGCGCGCGGGCGCGGTGGGGCGGGGGGCGGCCGCTATACTAACCGGCACCCCTCGCCGCCGCCGCCACCCCGGGCCCCGCCTGCCGATGACGCCTCCCGCCCTCGAAGTCATCGAACTGCGCAAGACCTACGCCACCGGCGTGACCGCGCTCAAGGGCATCAACCTGGCGGTGGAACCGGGCGACTTCTTCGCCCTGCTGGGCCCCAACGGCGCCGGCAAGTCGACCCTGATCGGCATCGTCACCACGCTGGTCAACCCCACCGGCGGCAGCGTGCGCGTGTTCGGCCACGACCTCGCCCGCGAGCGCGAGCGGGCGCTGTCGCTGATCGGGCTGGTGCCGCAGGAGATGAACTTCAACCAGTTCGAGCGGCCGTTCGACATCCTGGTCAACCAGGCCGGCTTCTACGGCATCCCGCGCGGGGTGGCGAAGGAGCGCGCGGAGCGCAACCTCAGGGAGCTGCAGATCTGGGACAAGGCCTTCCAGCCCTCGCGCACGCTGTCGGGCGGCATGAAGCGGCGGCTGATGATCGCGCGCGCGATGATGAACGAGCCGCGCCTCTTGATCCTCGACGAGCCCACCGCCGGCGTCGACATCGAGATCCGGCGCTCGATGTGGAAGTTCATCAGCGCGATCAACCGCGCCGGCACCACCGTGATCCTCACCACGCATTACCTCGAGGAAGCCGAGCAGCTGTGCCGCAACGTGGCCATCATCGACCACGGCAGCATCGTCGAGCACACCACCATCAAGCGCCTGATCGCCAAGCTCGACGTCGAGACCTTCGTGCTCGACGTGGCCGGCGCGATCCCGGACGCGTTGCCCGAGGTGCCGGGCGTGAAGCTCTCGGCGGTGGACGAGCACAGCCTCGAGGCCGAGATGGGCCGCGCCCACGACCTCAACTCGCTGTTCGCGGCGCTGTCCACCCGCGGCATCGTCGTCACCTCGATGCGCAACAAGGCCAACCGCCTCGAGGAGCTGTTCGTGCGCCTCGTCGACGCGAACCGCGCGGCGTGACGCCCCGCGGCGCGCAGCCGGCCGTGGGAACCCCCCGAATGGACGTCCATCCGCGATGAACCCGCGCCTGCACCTGACCGCGCTCTACACCATCCTCGCCCGCGAGGTGACGCGCATCCTGCGCATCTGGCCGCAGACCCTGCTGCCGCCGGCGATCACCATGACGCTGTACTTCCTCATCTTCGGCAACCTCATCGGCGGCCGCATCGGCACCATGGGCGGGGTGCCGTACATCGACTACATCGTGCCGGGCCTGGTGATGATGTCGGTGATCCAGAACGCCTACGGCAACATCTCCAGCTCCTTCTTCGGGGCCAAGTTCGGCCGCTTCGTCGAGGAGATGCTGGTGGCGCCGATGCCGCCGTGGGTGATTCTCGCCGGCTACGTGCTCGGCGCGCTGGCCCGCGCCACCCTGGTCGGCATCATCGTGCTGGCCATCGCGATGTGCTTCACCCACGTGCGCATCGCCCATCCGCTGGTCACGCTGGTGACCTTCGTGCTCGGCGCCAGCGTGTTCGCCCTGGCCGGCTTCGTCAACGCGGTGTACGCGAAGAAGTTCGACGACATCGCGCTGGTGCCGACCTTCATCCTCACCCCGCTCACGTACCTGGGCGGCGTGTTCTATTCGGTCGACCTGCTGCCGCCGTTCTGGGAAAAGGCCTCGCACCTCAATCCCATCCTGTACATGGTCAACGCCTTCCGCTACGGCCTGCTCGGCAGCAGCGACGTCGGCCTCGGCGTCGCGCTCGCGGTGATGGTCGGCCTCACGCTGGCGCTGACCGCCACCGGCCTGTGGTTGCTCACCCGGGGCGTCGGCCTGCGCTCCTGAGCGCCGGCGCGAGCTTGCACGAGCGGGCGGTCCGCTGGATCGACGGGCCGCTGGCGCCCGCGGAGCAGGACCCTACGGGCGCGGCGCGTTGCCGGTGTCCGGCGGCAGGTCGAAGAAGGCCCGCGCGGTCGCCGCCGTGTTCGCGGCCAGCTGCCCGGGCGGCTCGCCGCGGTCGCGCGCCACCTCGGCGGCGATGTGCGGCAGGAAGGCGGGCTCGTTGCGCCGGTGCGCGGGCCTGGGGCTGAGGTTGCGCGGCAGCAGGTAGGGCGCGTCGGTCTCGATCATCAGGCGCGAGGCCGGGATCTCGCGCACCAGCTCGCGCAGGTGCAGGCCGCGGCGCTCGTCGCAGATCCAGCCGGTGATGCCGATGTGCAGGTCGAGGTCGAGGCAGTCGTGGAGTTCGCGCTTGTCGCCGGTGAAGCAGTGCACCACGGCGCGCGGGATGCGGTCGCGCGCGGCTCGCATGATGGCGATGAAGTAGTCGTGGGCATCGCGCTGGTGCAGGAACAGCGGCTTGCCGGCGTCGATCGCGATCTCGACCTGGCGCTCGAAGGCGAAGCGCTGCGCATCGCGCGGCGAGTAGTCGCGGTAGTAGTCGAGGCCGGCCTCGCCCGCGGCGCGCACCTCGGGTTCGCGCACCAGCGCGCGCAGCAGCGCGTCGGTCTCGGCCGTGTACTCGGCGGCGTGGTGCGGGTGCACGCCGGCGGTGGCATAGAGGTAACCCGGGTGGGCGCGCGCCAGCGCCAGGGCGTCCTCGGCCCCCTGCGCGCTCGCCCCGGTGACCACGACCTGCGCCACGCCGGCGGCTTGCGCCCGCGCCAGCACCGCGTCGAGGTCGTGGCGGAACGACTCGTGGGTCAGGTTGGCGCCGATGTCAACGAGCTTCATGCCGGTGCGTTGGGCGGATGGCGGGCGGGCGATCCTAGCGGCGTGCTAGCTTGGCCACAAACCCGGCCGCCGGTCGGGCGGGCGCGCGGAGTTCACCACGGATTCAGCGCGACCGCCCCACGCTGGCCAGCGTCGAATCCCAGCCTGATCCGGGGAAACCCCATGCCGCGTCGCTTCGCTGCCCTCGCCCTCGTCGCCCTCGTCGCCCTCGGCGCCTTCGCGCGCCCCGCCGCGGCCTTCTATCCCGAGCCGGGCTTCTACTGGAACAGTGCCGAGTCCGGCAGCGGCTGGGCGATCGAGCTGCAGGACAACTTCCTGTTCCTGTCGGCCTACACCTACCTGCCGAACGGGCAGGCGGTGTTCTACACCTCCGGCGGCTTCCTCACCAACGACACCACGTACAGCGGCGTCATCAACCAGTTCAGCGGCGGCTCCTGCATCACCTGCACGCCGTTCACGCCGCCCGGCACGCCGCAGAACGTGGGCACCGTGAGCATCGTGTTCGACACCGAGCAGAGCGCCAACATGACCTGGAACGGGCGCACGTTCCGCATCGAGCGCTTCAACTTCCTGCTCGGCGACAAGACCGAACAGATGCAGGGCGAGTGGACCATGTTCCTCGACTTCTACAACCTCAGCGCCGAATACCGCGACTACCCGTACTTCGGCGACCTGGTGGTGTTCGATTCCATCGACCGCTCGACCAACCCCGACTTCTACGACGGCTGCCGCCCGGTCAACGCCGAGCAGCGCTGCACCACGGCGGCGATCGCCAACCACGACGCCTCCGGCTTCTACAACAACACCACCGGCGAGCAGACCTTCCTGGTCACCGACACCGCCGGCAGCGGCAACACGCCCGACACCTACTTCGCCTACTACTCCGCGCGCGCCAGCACCGGCCTCAACCAGCTCGAGGGGGTGTTCGAGATCTGCAACGCAGGCGCCTGCGGCTCGGCCACCGCGAGCTATTACCCGATGCGCGGCTTCCGCAGCGCCAGCAAGCGCTACGTGCAGACCGGCGTCGGTCCCAACGCGGCGGTGGACAAGTCCGCTTCGGGCAGCGCGATCGAGCACCCCGGCGCCGGCCTGGCGCAGCAACTGGCGCAGCGCGGCGAGCTGCCGCGCGGGCTCAGCGCCGCCGAGGTCGAGGCGCGCTACGGCTTCGACCCGCGCGTCACCGCGCGCGACGCCAACCTGCTGATCGCGCGCCGCATCGCCAAGCGCGGCATCGCCCGCTAGCCCCGCAGTCCCGCCCGCCCGTGGGGGCGGTTTCAGCGGCGACTCGCGCGCCGCCGGCGGGTCGCGGCCATGGGCGCTTCGACCGCGAAGCGGCGCGGTTCCGTTTCCGCCGGCCGCACGCCACACTGCCGGCCGCATGGCCGCGCCAGGGTTCCCCATCACGCCGCTGCTGCCGCGGATCGCGGCCAGCCTCGCCGCGCATCCGCGACTGGTACTGGAGGCGCCGCCCGGCGCCGGCAAGACCACGCAGGTGCCGCTGGCGCTGCTCGATGCGCCCTGGCTCGCGGGCCGGCGCATCCTGATGCTGGAGCCGCGCCGGCTGGCCGCGCGCGCGGCCGCCGGCTTCATGGCGCGCCAGCGCGGCGAGGAGGTGGGCGAGGCCGTCGGCTACCGCATCCGCCACGAGTCGAAGGTCTCCGCGGCCACCCGCATCGAGGTGGTGACCGAGGCCATCCTCACCCGCATGCTGCAGGACGATCCGGCGCTGGAGGGCATCGGCGCGCTGCTGTTCGACGAGTTCCACGAACGCAACCTGCACAGCGACCTCGGCCTCGCGCTGGCGCTCGACGTGCAGGCGGCGTTGCGACCCGAACTGCGCATCGTGCTGATGTCGGCCACCCTCGAGGGCGAGCGCCTCGCGCGGTTCCTCGACGCGCCGCGCCTCGCGAGCGAGGGCCGCAGCCATCCGGTCGCGATCGAGTACCTGGCGCCGCGCGCGCAGGAACCCGGGCCCGCGCACCTGCGCCGCGCGCTCGAAGCGGCGCTCGCCGGCCGCGACGGCGACGTGCTGGTGTTCCTGCCGGGCAAGGCCGAGATCGAGCGGGCGCGGCGCGTGGCCGAAGCGGTGATCGAGCCGCGCCCGGATCGCGCGCGGCTGAGCGTGCACGCGCTGCACGGCGAACTGGCGCTGGCCGAGCAGGCGCTGCTGCTGGCGCCGCATGCGCCCGAGCTGCGTCGCATCGTGCTGGCGACCAACGTCGCCGAATCCAGCGTCACCCTGCCGCAGGTGCGCGCAGTGGTCGATACCGGCCTCGCGCGCGAGCCGCGCCATGACCCGGTGAGCGGCTTCTCGCGCCTGCAGACGGTGACCATCTCGCAGGCCTCGGCCAACCAGCGCGCCGGCCGCGCCGGCCGCACCGCGCCCGGCGCCT
>CAZTNB010000057.1:0-17256 GCA_964614825.1 uncultured Gammaproteobacteria bacterium | reverse complement strand
CCAAAGTCTAGCATTCGGTACCGCTTGCACTTGACCGCCGCCGCGCCGGCACCGAGGCTCGGTGGCCACGCCAGCGAGTGCCACCGCCATGAGTGCCCACAGCAGGGAACGCGGCGCGGCGCGCAGGCGCCGGCCGCTGGTATCGAAGCTCACACCGGTGCTCCATGTCGAGGCGATCGAGCCGGTGCTGCCGTTCTGGGAGGCGCTGGGCTTCCGGCGCACGGTCGAGGTGCCCGCCGGCGACCGCCTGGGCTTCGTGATCCTGGCCAGCGAGACGGCCGAAGTGATGTACGAGACCTGGGCCTGGCTGGCCGAGGACATGCCAGCGCTGGCGGCGCGCGCATCCCGCGCGGAGTGCGGTTTCCTGTTCCTGGAGGTGCGCGACATCGCCGCGGTGGAAGCGGCGCTGCCGCGCGGCGAGCGTTTCCTCGAACGGCGCGAGACCTTCTACGGCGCGATCGAGATCGGGTTGCGCGAGCCCGCCGGGCACTGCATCGTGTTCGCCCAGTTCAAGCGCGGCGGCTGAACGGGGCTGCGCCGGCCATCAGGGGCGCGGGGAGCGCCGGCCGCGCGGGCTCGCGGGAGCCGGCGCACCGAGCGCTCGCTGCGTCGATCGCGGCAGCTTTGCCAGCACCAGCGCGTAGCTGCCCCTGAGCAGCGATTCGAGTTCCGCGGAGTCCAGCGCCGCGCCACGCTCGACCATGACCCAGCGCGCCCGCGCCAGGTACGGCGCCGGCACGATGCCCTTGCGGTCGGTGAGTTCGAGGAAGCGCTCATCCGGCACCTTGAACGAGATCCGGCCGGCTTCCTTCGGGTCGGTGCCGGTCACGGCGAACATCTTGCCGCCGACCGAGAACACGAGGTCCGCGCCCCACTTGAGGTCCTCGGTGACTCCGGGCCATTTCGCCACCAACTTGCGCAGTTCGCTCGCGTTCATGTTCGCCCTCGCCTGCACCGGCATGGTGATTCGCGCGCCCATGATCGCCGAAGTTCGCACCATCCGGTGCTGCCGCGGACCCGCGTTTGAGCATTCGCTCGCCCCGGGGATGACATCCTCGCCCGCATGCAGTACCTCTATCGCTCCATGCCGCGGTCCCGCCCATCCCGCAGTGGCCATCGCTTCAAGCGCCGGGTGCACCTCGGCCCCTGGCGCGAGGAGTTCACCCTGCCCAACGGGCGCCGGGTGCTGCTGCGGCCGATCGTGCCGGAGGACGCGCGCGCCCTGCGCGAGGGCTTCGCCACGCTCAGCGCCGAGGAAGTGCGGATGCGCTTCCTGCACCCGCTCAACGAGCTGAGCGAGGACATGGCGCGCCAGCTCACCCACATCGATCCCGCGCGGGGCTTCGCCCTGGTGGCGGCGGAGCCGTTGCCGCCGGGCGAGGCGCTGATCGGCGCGGTCGCGCGCATCAGCCTCGGCGCCGACGGGCGCCAGGCCGAGTTCGCGCTGCTGGTGGCGCGGCCCCTCGCTGGCCAGGGCCTGGGCACCTACCTGCTGCGACGCCTGATCCAGTGGTGCGCGCGCCGCCGCATCCGCTTGCTGTACGGCGACGTGCTCAACGAGAACAGCGTCATGCTCAGGCTCACCGCGAACCTGGGCTTCGAGCACCTGCACCTGCAAGGCGACCAGGGCCTGACCCGGGTGCAGCGCGAGATCGGCGCCGGCCGCAGGCGCCGCTGACTGCCCGGTTGCGCCGCCGCTCGGCGCGCGAGCCCGGACCGCGATGCGCCAGTTCGTCGCCGGGACGCGTCCGGCGACGACGGCGTCACGACGGGCGCTGATACACTGCGCGGCCCTGCACGCGAGGACGTCCCGGCGTGAGGGGAAAGCGCGCCCGCATGAGCAGCCCCTCGCCGACCTCCACCGCCCTTGCCCTGTCGCCACCCGGCCCGCGCGCCGGCCAGCTGCGGGCCTATTGGCGCGCGCCGCACGGCTCGGCGCTGGCGCTGGCGCTGGCGCGGCTGGCGCAATCGCATGCGGGCATCGTGCTGGTGGTGGCGCGCGACACCCAGTCGGCGCACGCGCTCGAAGCCGAGGTCGCCGCCTTCGCCGGCCCGGCGCTGCCGGTGCTGCACTTTCCCGACTGGGAGACGCTGCCCTACGACCTGTTCTCGCCGCACCCCGACATCGTCTCGCAACGCATCGCCACGCTGTACCGGTTGCCGGCGCTCGCGCGCGCGGTGCTGGTGGTGCCGGTCGCCACCCTGATGCAACGGTTGGCGCCGCGCGAGTTCGTCACCGGCTCCAGCCTGGTCCTGCGCCGCGGCGAGCGCATGGACCTCGAAGCCGAGCGACGGCGCCTCGACGGCGCCGGCTACCGCCACGTGCCGCAGGTGCTCGAACCCGGCGACTACGCCACCCGCGGCGCCCTGATCGACATCTATCCCATGGGCGCTGCCGCGCCGTACCGCATCGAGCTGTTCGACCAGGAGATCGAGAGCATCCGCAGCTTCGATCCGGAGACGCAGCGCTCGCAGCAGCAGGTCGAGGCCGTGGACCTGCTGCCGGCGCGCGAGTTCCCGCTCACCGAATCCGCGACCAAGGCGTTCCGCAACCTGCTGCGCGAGCGCTTCGAGATCGACACCCGCCGCTGTCCGCTCTACCAGGACCTGCGCGAGGGCTCGACGCCGGCCGGCATCGAGTACTACCTGCCGCTGTTCCATCCGCGCACCGACACCCTGTTCGACTACCTCGGCGCCGAGGCCCTGGTGGTGCTGGACCACGGCGCGCTCGAAGCCGCCGCCGCCTTCTGGGCCAGCACCGGCGACCGCTACGAGCAGCGCCGCCACGACGTCGAGCGCCCGCTGCTGCCGCCGCCCGAGCTGTTCCTGCCGCCCGAAGCCCTGCGCGAACGCCTCAACCGCACGCCGCGCATCGAAGTGGTGGCGGCGGATCGCGCCGACGCCATCGACCTCGGCACCCTGCCCGCGCCGGACCTGCCGCTGGGCGCCAGGGACGCGCAGCCTGCGGCGGAACTGCACCGCTTCCTGTCCAGCTACCCGGGCCGCGTGCTGGTCGCCGCCGACTCGCCCGGGCGACGCGAATCGCTGCTGGCGCAACTCGCCGCGGCGGAACTGCGGCCCGAGGTGCTCGGCTCGTGGCAGGAATTCCTGGACGGCGATGCGCGTTTCGCCCTCACCGTGGCGCCGCTGGACGATGGCTTCGCGCTGGCCGCCCCCGCGCTGGCCCTGCTGACCGACCGCCAGCTCTCGGGCCAGCGTGCGCAGCAGTCGCGGCGCCGGCGCCGCGCCGGGCGCGATCCCGAGGCCATCATCCGCGACCTCGGCGAGCTGGCGCTGGGCGCGCCCGTGGTGCACGAGGACCACGGCGTGGGCCGCTACCGCGGGCTGGTCAAGCTCGACGTGGGCGGCACGCCGGGCGAGTTCCTGGCCCTGGAGTACGCGCGCGGCGACAAGCTGTACGTGCCGGTGACCCAGCTCATGCTGGTGAGCCGCTACACCGGCACCGCGCCCGAGCTGGCGCCGCTGCACTCGCTCGGCGGCGACGCCTGGGAGAAAGCCAAGCGCAAGGCCGCGGAGAAGGTCCGCGACGTGGCCGCCGAGCTGCTCGAGATCAACGCCCGTCGCGAGGCGCGCGTGGGCCGCGCGGTGACGCTGGACCGGCCGCTGTACACGCAGTTCGCCGCCGGCTTCCCGTTCGAGGAAACGCCCGACCAGTTGGCCGCCATCGAGTCGGTGCTGGCCGACCTCGGCAGCCCGCGGCCGATGGACCGCGTGGTCTGCGGCGACGTCGGCTTCGGCAAGACCGAGGTCGCGGTGCGCGCGGCCTTCGCCGTGGCCCAGGCCGGGCGCCAGGTCGCGCTGCTGGTGCCGACCACGCTGCTGGCGCAGCAGCACTACCGCAACTTCGCCGACCGCTTCGCCGACTGGCCGATCCGGGTCGAGGTGCTGTCCAGGTTCCGCTCCAGGGCGGACACGGCCACGGCGCTCCGGCGCATCGCCGCCGGCGAGGTCGACGTCGTCATCGGCACGCACAAGCTGCTGCAGGACGATGTCGCGTTCAAGGACCTGGGGCTCGTCATCATCGACGAGGAGCAGCGCTTCGGCGTGCGCCAGAAGGAGCAGTTCAAGAAGCTGCGGGCCGAGGTCGACCTGCTCACGCTCACCGCCACGCCGATCCCGCGCACGCTCAACATGGCGATGGCCGGGCTGCGCGACCTGTCGATCATCGCCACCCCGCCGGCGCACCGGCTGGCGGTCCAGACCTTCATCTCGGCCTGGGACCCGGCGCTGCTGCGCGAGGCCTTCCAGCGCGAGCTGGCGCGCGGCGGCCAGGTCTATTTCCTGCACAACGAGGTCGACACCATCGACAAGCTGGCGCGCGAGGTCGGCGCGATGGTGCCCGACGCGCGCGTGCGCATCGCCCACGGCCAGATGGCCGAGCGCGAGCTCGAGGCCGTGATGCTCGACTTCTACCGCCAGCGCTTCAACGTGCTGGTGTGCACCACCATCATCGAATCCGGCATCGACGTGCCCAGCGCGAACACGATCATCATCAACCGCGCCGACCGCTTCGGCCTGGCGCAGCTGCACCAGTTGCGCGGCCGCGTCGGCCGCTCGCACCACCGCGCCTACGCCTACCTGGTGGTGCCGGACCACAAGGCGATGAGCGCCGACGCGCACAAGCGCCTGGAGGCGCTGGCTTCGCTGGAGGAACTGGGCGCCGGCTTCGCGCTCGCCACCCACGACCTCGAGATCCGCGGTGCCGGCGAGCTGCTCGGCGAGGAACAGTCCGGCCAGATCCAGGAGGTGGGCTTCTCGTTGTACACGGAGCTGCTCGAACGCGCGGTGCGCGCCCTGCGCGAGGGCCGCGTGCCGGACCTCGACGAGGACTCGCGGCGCCACACCGAGGTGGAACTGCACCTGCCGGCGCTGATCCCCGACGACTACCTCGGCGACGTGCACACGCGCCTGATGCTGTACAAGCGCATCGCCTCGGCGCCCGACGACGACGCGCTGGACCGCCTCACCGAGGAGATGGTCGACCGCTTCGGCGTGCTGCCGCCGCAGACCGCCAACCTGTTCCAGGTCGCGCGCCTGCGCCTGCGCGCCGCGGCGCTGGGCATCCGCAAGCTGGAACTGGGCGCGCAGGGCGGGCGCGTGCTGTTCTTCCCCAATCCGCCGGTCGATCCGCTGACCGTGATCCGCATGGTGCAGAAGCTGCCGAAGGTCTATGCACTGGACGGGCCGGACAAGCTCAAGGTGCGGCTCGAGTTGCCCGGCGCCGCCGAGCGCCTGCGCTCGGCGGGCGAGATCCTGCGCGTGCTGGGCGGCCGCGGCTAGCGCGGCGGCGGCGCCAGCGCGGCGATGCACTCGCTCAGGGCCTTGAGCCCGAGCAGCACCAGCAGCATCGAAACCGGCGCCTGCGTCTTGACGATGGCGAAGGCGCCGCCGAGGATCGCCAACTGGGTCGGCAGCACGCGGCCCACGCGCCGCGCCGTCTCGCGCCGGATCCAGGCTTCGTCGCGGTCGCGGATGGCCACCAGGTCGAGCAGCAGGTCCGCCACCACCAGGCCGATCATGGCCTGGGCGCCGGCGGCGAACTGCGCCAGGTGGAACTGCGCGGCGGGATCGCCGGGCGCTTCACGCGGAATCGCGGAGAAGGCCAGGATCAGCACGAACACGCCCTGCGCCAGGCTGAAGGCGCCCGCGAGCAGCGCATAGCCCGCCAGCAGGGGGCGTGGTCGCCCGGGGGCGCGCGACAGCCGCCGGTGCAGGCCGATGCGCACGCAATGCGCCGCCGTGATCGCCAGCGTTTCGACCCAGTACAGGACCAGGATCGTCGGCACCGACCAACCATGGGCCAGCACGCCCACGATCGGGACCGCGTTCAGGGCCAAGGCCAGCAGCACGTGCAGCCAGCGCATCGATCGCCTCCCGGTCCGTCCCGGGGCAATCTGCCGGTGCCAGGACGCCGATGCAACACGGGGGACGCAGGAGCGACAAGGTCGCGACCCTGGCCAGAGCATCTTGCGAGTCGCGGCTTCAGCCGCGACTGCGCGGGGTCGCTATCCGAAGCGGCTCGCGTGGGCGCACAGCAGTTCATGCGCGATGCTGGCCCCCGCCAGCGCGGTCATTTCCGCGTGGTCGTACGGCGGCGAGACCTCCACGACGTCCATGCCCACGATGTCGAGCCCGGCCAGGCCGCGCACCAGTTCCAGCGCGACGTGGGTGGAGAAGCCGCCCACCACCGGCGTGCCGGTGCCGGGCGCGGCCGCCGGATCGAGGAAGTCGATGTCGAAGCTGACGTAGCACTTCGCGCCCCCGACTCTGGCGTGGATGCGCTCGATCGCCGCCTCCACGCCGTGGCGATGCAGCCAGCGCGCGTCGCGCACCTCGTAGCCGTGCGTCTCGGGGTTGTGCGTGCGCATGCCGAGCTGGATCGAGCGCGCCGGGTCGACATAGCCGTGTCGGGCGGCATGGAAGAACATCGACCCGTGGTCGATGCGCTCGCCGTCCTCGCGCCAGGTATCCGAGTGCGCGTCGAAATGGACCAGCGCCAGCGGGCCGTGCCGCGCGTGCAGGGCGCGCAGGATCGGGTAGCTCACGTAGTGGTCCCCGCCCAGGGTCAGCGGCACCACGCCCAGGCCCACGATCCGCGCATAGGCCGCGGTGATCGCCGCGGGCACGTCGGCGGGGTGGCCGTGGTCGACCATCAGGTCGCCATGGTCCACCACGGAAAGCCGGTCGAACGGGTCGAAGCCCCAGGCATAGGGCGGCGCCCACGCCAGCGAGGCCGAGGCCGCGCGCATCGCGCGCGGCCCCAGGCGCGCGCCCGGCCGGTTCGTGGTGGCGAGATCGAAGGGCATCCCGACCACCGCCACGTCGACGCCGTCGAGCTCCTTGCGGTAGCGACGGCGCATGAAGCTGGTGATGCCCGAGTACGTGGGCTCGGCCAGGGTGCCGCGATCCGACTCGCGCACCAGCGCGAGATCGGTGCGCAGGGGTGTGTGGCTGTCGCCTGCCGACATGTGCGGTCTCCGCTGGCGGCGCCGGCTCAGGACAGCCGCCGCTCGCGCTCCACCTGCGCCAGCGAATCCTCCAGCGCGCCGAGGAAGGTGTCGAGCTGCGGATAGCCGATGTTGAGCGACGGCTCCACGCGCAGCACTCGCGAGTTGATGTAGGTGCCCGAGATGAGGATGTTGCGCGCGAACAGGTTCTTCGACACCTCGTAGCCGAGCTCGTTGTCGGAGAACTCCATGCCGAGCATGAGGCCGCGCCCGCGCGCGCCCACCATCACCCTGGGGTGGCGCGCGGCGATCTCGCCCATGCGCTTGAGCAGGTACTGGCCCTTCTCGTGCGCGGCGCCGGCGAGGTCCTCCTCCAGCAGCACGTTGATGGTGGCGATGGCGGCCGAGCAGGCGAGCGGATTGCCGCCGAAGGTCGTCGTGTGCAGGAACGGGTTCTCGATGTAGCGCTGCCAGGTCCGGGCGTTGCCGACGCAGGCGCCGATCGGCATCACGCCGCCGCCGAAGCCCTTGCCCAGCGCCATCAGGTCCGGCGTGACCCCGTCCCACTCGCAGGCGAACATCCGGCCCGAGCGCGCCATGCCGCTCTGGACCTCGTCGAACACCAGGCAGGCGCCGTACTGGTCGCACAGTTCGCGCGCGGCCATGAGGTAGCCCGGCGGCGCCACGTTGATGCCGCCCTCGCCCTGGATCGGCTCGAGCATGATGGCCGCGACCTTGTTGCCGGAGAAATCGCAGGCCTTGACCAGCGTCGCCAGCGCGTCGATGTCGCCGAAGGGCACGTGCGACCAGTTGAGCAGCGGCAGGAAGGGTTCGCGGAACACCGCCTTGGAGGTGCCGCCCAGCGCGCCCAGGGTCTTGCCGTGGAAGGCGCCGATGGTGCCGATGAAGTGCTTGCGGCCGGTGGCCAGCATCGACATCTTGAGGCAGGCCTCCACCGACTCGGTGCCGGAGTTGGTGAAGAACGAGTACTGCAGGTCGCCCGGCGTGATCTGCGCCACCAGTCTCGCGAGATAGGTGCGCAGCGGATCGATCAGCTCCTGCGAATGGATCGCCTGCTTCTCGAGCTGCTCGCGCACGGCCTTGAGCACCTTCGGATGGCGGTGGCCGGTGACGTAGATGCCGAAGCCGCCGAGGCAGTCGATGTACTCCTTGCCGTTGACGTCCTGGAACACCGCGCCTTCGTCGCGCCATTCCACCGCCGTGTAGTCGGTCGATACCGACTTGCGGTACTGCAGGAAGCCTTCGTTGACGTGGTCGGTCCAGTACTGCACCGACTCGCGGATGACGCGCGCGCGCTCCTCGGGCGACAGGGTCTGCTTGCCGATGAGGTCGAGTACGTAGGCGGAATGCTGGGCGGCGGCTCTGAGGTCTTGCGGCATGATCGGACTCCGGAACGTGGCGACGAATCCCGGCCCGAAGGCGTCATCCCGGCGCAAGCCGGGATCCAGTGGCGCGCCACTGCAGGATCTGGACTGGATCCCGGCTTGCGCCGGGGTGACGCCCGGTGGCGGGCAAACGCCACCGGGCGACGGGACGGGACGATGGGGGTTGGCGACGTGGGCGTCGGAACCGGCGCATCCGCGCCGCCGACGCCCGCTTCAGCGCGCGCGCGGCGGCGGCTGCGAACGGCAGTTCGAGGCGAAGGTCGCGTCGACGAGATGGGCGAACAGCACGGACATGGCGCTAGCTTACCGCGCCGCCAGCTCGGCGACCAATTGGCGGAAAACGTCCGTATGGACGTCGACGTCGGCCGCGCTGGTGGCCGGGCACATCAGCGCCATGTTGTGGAACGGCGTCATCAGGATGCCGCGGTTGAGGCAGGCCAGGTGCATGTAGCGGTCGAGCTCGCCGTCGATCGCGGCCGCGGCCTCGCCGCCGTTCCGCGGCAGCCCGGCGCGGAACCAGTACTCGGCGCGGCAGCCCAGGCGCTGCACGATCCACGGCAGGCGCAGCGCGTCGATCGCCGCCTGCACGCCGGCGCTGAAGCGCTCGGCCATCGAGATCATGTGCGCGAACGCGGAATCGGTGAGCACCGATTGCAGCGTGACCCGCATCGCCGCCAGCGACAGCGCGTTGCCGGCCAGCGTGCCGCCGATCCCGCCGGTGTCGGCGGTGTCGTGCGCCAGGCGCTCGCGCAAGCGCGCCGCCACCGCTTCCGTGCACCCGTACACCGCCGCCGGGATGCCGTTGCCGATCGCCTTGCCCAGGGTGATGAAGTCCGGCTCGAGGCCCCATTCCCGCGTGGCGCCGCCGGGTCCCGCGCACAGCGTGTGCGTCTCGTCGATCACGAGCAGGGTGCCGTGGCGGCGGGTGAGCCGGCGCAACGCCTCGTGGTAGCCGGGATCGGGCAGCACGATGCCGATGTTGGTCAGCGCCGGCTCGCACAGCACGCAGGCCACGTCGCCATGCGCGAGCTCGCGCTCCAGCGCGGCGAGGTCGTTGAACTCGACCACCCGCGTGGTCGTGGCCGGCGCGACCGGCGGGCCCAGGTTGCCGGGGCGCGCAACCACGCGGCCGCCGTCCAGGGTGGCGAAACTCTCGTCCACCGTGCCGTGGTAGCACCAGTTGTGCACCAGCACCTTGGGTCGTCCGGTGAGGTGCCGGGCGAGCCGGATCACGAAGCGGTTGGCGTCGGTGGCCGTCAGCGTGGCCTGCCACCAGGGCAGGCCGAAGCGCCGCGCGAGTTCCGCGGCCACCCAGGCCGCGTCCGCGGTGGGCAGCATCAGCGCGATGCCGCGCTGCAGCTGCGCCGACAGCGCCGCCACCGCCGCCGCCGGTGCGTGGCCGCCCATCGCGCCGGTGTCGCCGAGGCAGAAGTCGATGTACTCGTGCCCGTCGGCGTCGCGGAAGCGCGCGCCGCCCGCCGCTTCGACGAACAGCGGGAAGGCCCCGGGCCAGCGCACCATCCAGTGCATCGGCACGCCGCCGGGCAGGTGCCGGCGAGCCTCTTCGTGCAGCGCGCGAGAGCGCGGATGCGAGTCGACGAAGCGCCGTTCCTCGCGGGCGAGCAGCTGCCGCAGGTGATCGCGATCGATGTCCATGAACCAGGCCAGTTCGCGGGGCCACGACGCTGGCCCTGTGGGAGCGGCTGCAGCCGCTCCCACGGGGCCGGATCCAAGGACCGCGCCCGGGCCCGCGATGCGGGCCCGGGGCGGCATGACGCCTACTCGGAGCGGACCTGGGTCCAGACCTCGCTGTACATCTTCTCGTCGTCGCCGAGGTCGACCACCGCCTGCAGCTTCGACATCTGCTCTTCCGGCGGGTAGATCGCCGAATTGGCCAGGTCGGCCGGGGTGATGAAGGCCTTGGCGGCCTTGTTCGGCGTGGCGTACTGGTTGTAGTTCGACAGGCGCGCGCCGACCTGCGGGTCGAGGATGAAGTTGATGAACTTCTCGGCCACGTCGCGGTGCGGCGCCTTGGCCGGCACGGCCAGGTTGTCGATCCACAGCACGCCGCCCTCGTCGGGCACGAAGTACTCGGTCTCGGGATCGTCGGCGATGCCGCGCACGGCGTCGCCGTTGTAGACCACGGCCGCGTCCACCACCTTGCCCAGCACCTTGTTCTTGCCGCCGACGCCGCCCTCGAAGCCCTGCGAGCGGTTCTTGGCGTCGGACAGCAGGGTGCGGATCTGCTTGAGCTGGTCGGCCGAGGGCGTGTTGACGCTCCAGCCCTTGTAGCGCAGCGCGCTGCCCATCATCTCGCGATAGGAATCCATCAGCAGGAAGCTGCCGACGGACTTGTCCTTGTCGAACAGGATGCCCCAGGTGCGCGGCGTCGGCTTGCCGTCCTTCTTGCGCGCGTAGATGCCCACCGTGCCCCACTGGTACGCCGCCGAGTACTTGTTGCCCGGGTCGAACTCGGGACTGGCGAAATTGGGATCGAGGTTGGCCAGGTTGGGGATGTTCTCCTTGCGCAGCTCGGCCAGCAGGCCCAGCTTGATCATGGCCGGGATCACGTAGTTGCCCGGCACCACCACGTCGTAGAGCGAATCGCCGCCGCCCTGCAACTTGGCGATCATCGCCTCGTTGTCCTCGTACAGGTCGATGGTGACCTTGCAGTTGTGCTGCTTCTCGAAGTCGCTGACGATCTCCGGATCGATGTACTCGCTCCAGATGAACAGGTTCAGCGCGCAATCTCCGTCCGCGGCGGCGGCGGCGACGGGCTCGGCCGCGGGCGCGGGCGCCGTTGCGGTCGCATCCGTCGCCGGCGCGGCGGGCGCGGCGGGCTGCTGGCCGGACTGCCCGCCACAGGCGCCGAGCAGGAGTACGAGGGGGAACAGGAGCCGAGTACGCATCATGAGTCTCCTTGATCGCGTGGGGGACGTTGCAGCAGCGTGGCAATGATGGTCGCGGCCATGGTGACCGCGACGATCAGCGTCGACAGCGCATTGATATCCGGCGTGATGCCGCGCTTGACCGACGCGTAGATCAGGATCGGCAGCGTGGTGGCGCCGGGCCCGGTGGTGAAGAAGCTGACGACGAAGTCGTCGAGGCTCAGGGTGAAGGCCAGCATCGCGCCGGCGACCACCGCCGGCATGATCATCGGCAGGGTGACGTGGAAGAAGGTCTGCAGGCCGGTCGCGCCGAGGTCGTGCGCCGCCTCCTCGATCGCCGGGTCGGCGCCGACCAGGCGCGAGCGCACCACGATCGCCACGAACGGGATCTGGAAGGTGACGTGCGAGAGGATCATCGTCGTCATGCCCAGCTCGAAGATGCCGAGGTACTTGCGCGCCAGCGCGAACAGCAGCAGCAGCGCCACCGCCATCACGATGTCGGGGATCACCACCGGGATGTACATCAGGAACGAGAAGGCCTTCTTGGCCGGGAACCGGTAGCGCGACAGGCCCAGGCCGAGCAGCGTGCCCAGCACGGTCGAGACCAGCGTGCTCACCAGGCCCAGCTCCAGCGTGTTCCACGCCGCGGCGATCTTGTCCTGGCTGTCGAACAGCTTGCCGTACCACTCCGTGGTGAAGCCGCGCCACGGCCCGCCGTAGCGCGCCGCGTTGAAGGAATAGATGAACACCACGACCAGCGGCGCCCACAGGAACACGTAGATCAGCAGCGCCCCGAGGCTCAGCGGCAGCGACGGCTTTTTCATATCAGCCCGTCCTGCTTGTTGCCGGCCGAGCGCGCGTAGAAGAACAGGCCCAGCAGCACGATCGCCATGCCGGTGAAGGCGATGGCGGAGCCGAAGGGCCAGTCGCGACTGGGGCCGAACTGCTGCTGGATCGCATTGCCCAGCATCGCGGTCTTGGCCCCGCCGAGGAGGTCGGGCACCACGAACTGGCCGGTGGCGGGGATGAACACCAGGATCGCGCCGGCCACCAGGCCCGGCATGATCTGTGGCAGCAGCGCGTGGCGGAACACGTTGCCGCGGTCGGCGCCGAGGTCGCTGGCGGCCTCGGCCAGGCTCCAGTCGAGCTTCTCCACCGCGGAGTAGAGCGGCAGCGCCATGAACGGCAGGTACGCGCACAGCATGCCGATGTAGACCGCGGGCACGCCCGGATACAGCGCCTTGCCGGCTTCGGAGAAGCCCAGGTACGCGCTCGCGTTGGCGAGGAAGCTGTCGGGCCCCAGCAGCATCTGCCAGGCGTAGGTGCGGATCAGCAGGTTGGTCCAGAAGGGGATGATCAGCAGCGTGAGCGCCAGCATCTTCCAGCGCGCCGGCAGGCCGGCGATGAAGAAGGCCAGCGGCAGGCTGGCGAGGATGCACACGATGGTGGTGCCGGCGCCCATCGCCAGCGAGCGCACGATGATCTTCGGATACAGCGGGTCGAAGCCGAGCACGCCGAAGCCCAGCAGCCGCTTGTAGTTGCCCAGCGACAGGGGGAACTGCCACTCGCCGTAGGTGCCGCGGCTCATGAAGCTCAGGAACGCGATCGCCAGCAGCGGCAGCAGCAGGAACACCACGGTCCACGCGATCGCCGGTCCGCTGGTGAACAGGGAACGCAGCGCCTCGCCGCCCACCGTGAGGCGTTCGCCGAAGCGGACCTCGGCCTGGCGCGCCATGGGTCAGTCCTCCAGCACCACGAGGTTGTCGGCCGGGAAGGCCAGGCGCAGCGTCTCGCCGTTGGCGGAGGTGCGGCCGCTGGAGCGTGCATTGAGCAGGTGCGCCTTGAGCCTCGAGCCATCGGCCGCGACGAGCTGGTACTCGCTGGACGAACCCGAATAGATCACCTCGGTGAGCCTGGCCTCGAGTTCGTTCGCGCCGTCGCCCGGCGCCTGCAGCACCCGGACCTTCTCCGGCCGGATGGCCAGCGTCACCTTGTCGCCCACCGCGCGCGGCTTGAGGTCGGGCGCGGGCGTGGCATGCATGGGGCCCAGCGGCGTGTCGACGCTGAGCGTGCCGCTGCCCGCCGCGGTCACCCGGCCCTCGATCAGGTTGCAGGAGCCGAGGAACTGGCCGACGAAGCGCGTGCGCGGCCGCTCGTACAGCACCTCGGCCTCGCCGATCTGCTCGATCTGCCCGGCGCGCATCACCGCGATGCGGTCCGACAGCACCAGCGCCTCCTCCTGGTCGTGGGTGACGAACACGAAGGTGATGCCGACGCGGCGTTGCAGCGCCAGCAGCTCCACCTGCAGCTCCTTGCGCAATTTCAGGTCCAGCGCGCCCAGCGGCTCGTCGAGCAGCAGCACCTTGGGCCGGTTGACCAGCGCGCGCGCGAGGGCCACGCGCTGGCGCTGGCCGCCGGAGAGCTGCTGCGGCTTGCGGGTCGCGAAGCCGGTGATGCGCATCATCTCCATCACCTCGTCCACGCGCGAGGCGATCTCGGCCGCCGGCACCTTCTTCATCCGCAGGCCGAAGGCGACGTTGTCGCGCACGGTGAGGTGCGGGAACAGCGCGTAGGACTGGAACACGGTGTTGACCGGTCGCTGGTGCGCCGGGATCTCGCTGGCGTCGACGCCGCCGATGCGGATCTGGCCCGCGTCGGGCAGGTCGAGGCCCGCGATCATGCGCAACAGCGTGGTCTTGCCGCAGCCGGAGGGCCCGAGCATGGCGAAGAACTCGCCCTCGCGGATGGTGAGGCTCACGCGATCGAGCGCCACGTGCTCGCCGAAGCGGCGCGTGACGTCGGCGACTTCGACCGCGGCGCCCTTGCCCGGCGCGCCCGCGCGCGCCGCTTCACTACCCGGATTCGCCATCGTCGGCCCTGCGGTTGCACGACGCAATGCACGGCCAGGAACGACCAGCCGCGGCTCCGAGTCGATGCTAGCACCCGGCCAGCGCGCCGGGCGTAGACCTTTGGGGCAGTCGGCGCGTGTGGCGATGCAGCAGCGCCGGCTTGCGCCGGCCCGCGGCGCTTCCGGTAGCATCGGCGGCGTGATCCGCAACCCCGCTCCCAGCTCGCATCCCCAGGCCGGCGGCCCGCTGCGCTGCCCGCAACCGCCACCCTGAGCAAGGCCAGCGGCCGCCGTCCCGCGCGACGCGGCCCGGTACCCTTCCCCAAGCCCCATCCGCATCGCTGCGCGCGATCCGCAGGAGTCCCGCCATGAAGCGCTACCAGAATTTCGTCGACGGCAAGCCGGTCGATGCCCTGTCCGGCGAGTCCGAGACCATCGCCAGCCCGGCCGACGAGCAGCCCATCGCCAGCGTGCCGAAGGCCAACGCGGCCGACGTCGATCGCGCGGTGGCAGCCGCCGACAAGGCCTTCGCCGGCTGGTCGGAGCAGACCCCGGGCGCGCGCGCCGCGGCGCTGCTCAAGCTGGCCGACCGGGTCGAATCGCGCGGCGACGAGCTGGCGGCGCTGGAGAGCGCCAACGTCGGCAAGCCGATGTGGCTGGCGAAGTCGGAGATCCCCTTCATCGTCGACAACCTGCGCTTCTTCGCCGGCGCGGCGCGCTGCCTCGAGGGCAAGGCCGCGGGCGAATACCTGCCGGGGTACACGAGCATGATCCGGCGCGAGCCGGTGGGCGTGGTGGGCTCGATCGCGCCGTGGAACTACCCGTTGATGATGGCGGCGTGGAAGATCGGCCCCGCGCTCGCCGCCGGCAACACGGTGGTGCTCAAGCCCGCCGAGCAGACTCCGCTCACCTCGCTGCGCCTGGCGGAACTGGCCGCCGACATCTTCCCGCCCGGCGTGTTCAACGTCATCACCGGCCACGGCGAGCCCGCCGGCGCGCCGCTGGTGCGGCACCCCAAGGTCGGCATGGTCTCGCTCACCGGCGACGTGGGCACCGGCAAGATCATCGCGAAGTCGGCCTCGGACTCGCTCAAGCGCGTGCACCTGGAACTGGGCGGCAAGGCGCCGGTGGTGGTGTTCGACGACGCCGACCTCGAGCTGGTGGCCGCGGTGATCAAGGCGGCCAGCTTCGCCAACAGCGGCCAGGACTGCACCGCCGCGTGCCGCGTGTACGGCGGGCCGAAGATCTACGACAAGCTGGTCGACACGCTCTCCGGCGTGGTCGGCAGCGTCACCACCGGCGACCTCGGCGACGACGGCACCTTCATCGGCCCGCTGGTCTCGGCCGAGCAGCGCGAGCGCGTGGCCGGCTTCGTCGAGCGGGCCAAGGCCAGCAAGCACGCCAAGGTGCTGCGCGGCGGCGGCGCCATCGCCGGCAAGGGTTACTGGTACCAGCCCACGCTGGTGGCCGATGCGGCGCACGGCGACGAGATCGTCAAGCGCGAGGTGTTCGGCCCGGTGATCACGGTCAGCCGCTTCCGCAGCGACGAAGAGGCGATCGCCTACGCCAACGACGTCGACTACGGCCTCGCCGCCTCGGTGTGGACCTCGAACGTCGGCCGCGCGATGAAGGCGGCCAAGGCCCTGCGCTTCGGCACGGTGTGGATCAACGACCACCTGCCGCTGGTCTCGGAGATGCCGCACGGCGGCTTCAAGCAGTCCGGCTACGGCAAGGACATGTCGATGTACGCGCTCGAGGACTACACCGTGGTCAAGCACGTGATGGTGCGGCTGGGCTGACCCGCCCCCTGCGCCGCGGCCATCGATCGCGCGGCGCGGGAGCGCACCTTGCGCGCGGCCGCGGCGTCCCGGCCCGCGCAGACACCGCGGCGCCTGCCGGTCCCGCGTTCGCGCGCCACCCGCGGCGCCAACCGGGCGCCGCCGCCATTGCGCTGCTCAGGGCCAGGCGAAGCCGGGCGCGCGGTACACGACTTCGCCCTCGAGCAGCGTGAGCAGCACGCCGATTCCGCCCAGCTCCCGCGCCGGCAGGTCGTGCGGATCGCGGTCGAGCACGACCAGGTCGGCCGCCTTGCCGGCCTCCAGCGAGCCGCTGGTTTCCTCCAGGCCGGCCAGCCGCGCGCCCGCGATCGTGTAGGCGCGCAGCAGTTCCTGCAGGCCGATGCGCTGGTCCGGCAGCCAGGTCGCGCCGCCATCCGGCGACTGCCGTGTCATCGCCACGCCCATGGATTGCCAGGCGTTGAGCGGCGTCGAGGGCCAGTCGCTGCCCGCGACCAGCGGCGCACCGCTCGCGGCGAGGCTGCCGTTGGGATACAACCTGCCCGACCTGCCTGCACCCAGCAACGCCTCGACCTCCGTGGAGATGCGCGAGTCCCGCCAGGCCCAACCCGGCTGGATGTCGGCGGCCACGCCCAGGCGCGCGAAGCGCGGCAGGTCGGCGGGGTCGACCAGTTCCAGGTGCGACAGCACGTGGCGCCGTGGGCGCGGGCCGTTGGCGGCGGCGGCGCGCTCGAAGGCGTCGAGCGCGACGCGCACCGCGCGGTCGCCCATCGCGTGCACGTGGACCTGGAACCCGGCGCGGTCGAGCGCCCGCACCAGCGCGTCGAGCGCGCCGGGCTGCAGCATCAGCTTGCCGCGCTCGGCGGGAAAGCCGGCGTAGGGCTCGAGCAGCGCCGCGGTGCGCTGGTCGACCTCGCCGTCGAGGAAGATCTTCGCCGCGTCCGCACGCAGCCGCCGACCGCGCGCCTGCCGCGCGAGCGCGGCCAATGCCTCGACCTGCTCCGGGCCCTGCGCCTTGTCTATGCGCTGGGTCGCGACCATGCGCACGGTGAGCTCGCCGGCACGGTCGGCGGCGCGATAGGCGTCGAGCATCCGCGCGTCGACGCTGGCGTCGATCATGGCGGTGATGCCTTGCGCATTGGCCAGCGCGGTGACGCGGCGCAGGGCCTCGCGATACTCGGCCTGGGTGGGACCCGGCGCGTGGCGCAGGACCAGGAAGATGGCCGCACCGTGCAGCAAGCCGCTGGGCGCTCCGTCCGCGTCGCGCCCGATGCGACCGTCTGGCGGATCGGGAGTGCCCGCACCGATGCCGGCCGCGGCCAGCGCGGCGGAGTTGACCCAGGCCATGCG
>CAZTNB010000056.1:2004-17675 GCA_964614825.1 uncultured Gammaproteobacteria bacterium | reverse complement strand
GATTGGCGGTGTCGGCGGCGTCGTAGCGGCGCATCGCGCGCACCACGTTGTACAGCCCCACCTCGTCGGCGTAGCGCATCGGTCCGCCGCGGTACAACGGGAAGCCGTAGCCGGTGAGGTACACCATGTCGATGTCGCTGGCCTTGGATGCGATGCCCTCGGCGAGGATGTACGCGCCCTCGTTGACCAGCGCATAGACCAGGCGCTCGACGATCTCCGCGTCGGCGATCTCGCGGCGCTCGATGCCGATGTCGCGGGAGTGCTGCACGACCAGCGCATTGACTTCGGCGTTCGGGTAGGCCTTGCGGTCGCCGGGCTTGTAGTCGTACCAGCCGGCGCCGGTCTTCTGGCCGTAGCGGCCGCGCTCGCAGATGAGGTCGGCGGTGCGCGAATAGGTGAGTTCGGGCTTCTCGACGTAGCGGCGCTTGCGGATCGCCCAGCCGATGTCGTTGCCGGCCAGGTCGCCCATGCGGAACGGGCCCATCGCGAAGCCGAACTTCTCGATCGCCTTGTCCACCTGCTCCGGTGTGCAGCCTTCGTCCAGCAGGAAGCCGGCCTGGCGGCTGTACTGCTCGATCATGCGGTTGCCGATGAAGCCGTCGCAGACGCCGGACACCACCGCGGTCTTCCGGATCCGCTTCGCCACGGCCATGATGGTGGCGAGCACGTCCTTGCCGGTGGCCTTGCCGCGCACCACCTCCAGCAGCTTCATGATGTTGGCCGGGCTGAAGAAGTGGGTGCCGACCACGTCCTGCGGCCGCTGCGTGAACGCGGCAATGCGGTCGACGTCCAGGGTGGAGGTGTTGGTCGCCAGGATGGCGCCCGGTTTCGCCACCGCGTCGAGCTGGCGGAACACCGCTTCCTTGACCCCGAGATCCTCGAACACCGCTTCGATGACGAGATCGGCATCGCCGAGGTCTGCATAGGACAACGTGGTGGCGAGCAGGCCCATGCGCTGCTCGAGCTTCTCCGCGGTCAGGCTGCCCTTGCGCAGGGCGCCCTCGTAGTTCTTGCGGATGGTGGCGACGCCGCGCTCCAGCGCCTCGGGCTTCATCTCCAGCACCGTGACCGGGATGCCGGCGTTGAGGAAGTTCATGCTGATGCCGCCGCCCATGGTGCCGGCGCCGATCACGCCGACCTTGCGGATCTCGCGCACCGGCGTGTCCTCGGGCACGTCGGCGATCTTGGCCGCGGCGCGTTCGGCGAAGAAGGCGTGGCGCAGGGCGCGCGATTCCGGCGTCATCATCAGGGCGAGGAAGCCCTCGCGCTCGACCGCCATGCCGTCGTCGAAGCGCCGCGTGGTGGCGGCCTCGATCGCGTCGATGCAGCGCAGCGGCGCCGGATAGTTCTTCGACAACGCGCCGACCGTGTTGCGGGCGAAGGCGATGAAGGCGGCGGCGTTGTCGTGCCGCACCTTGAGGTCGCGCACGCGCGGATGGGGCCCGCCGGCGGCGGCCCGCTCCCTCGCGAAGGCAACCGTGCCGGCCGCGAGGTCGCCGTCGATGATGCGGTCGAACAGCTTCTGGCCCGGCACCTGGGCCAGCAACTCGCTGTTGACCGGGTTGCCGGACACGATCATGTTGAGCGCGGGCTCCAGGCCCAGCGCGCGCGGCAGGCGCTGCGTGCCGCCGGCACCGGGCAGGATGCCGATCTTCACTTCGGGCAGCGCCACCTGGGTGCCCGGCGCGGCGACGCGGTAGTGCGCGCCCAGCGCCAGTTCGAGGCCGCCGCCCATGCACACGCCGTGGATCGAGACCACGACGGGCTTGGGGCTCTCCTCGAGCATGGCGATCAGGGTGTGCAGGTTCGGTTCCTGCAACGCGCGCGGCGTGCCGAACTCCTTGATGTCGGCGCCGCCCGAAAAGGACTTGCCGGCACCATTGACCACCAGCGCCACCACCGCCGGATCGGCCAGCGCGCGCTCGATTCCCGCCGCCATCGCGACCCGGGTGTCGTAGCCCATGCCGTTGACCGGTGGGTTGTCGAGGGTGACGACGGCGACGTCGCCGTGCACCGCATACCGTGCAGTCATCGCGTTCTCCGCTTCCGTTCAACGATCGACGGGGCCGCGCAGCGCCTCATTTCACGGCCCTGCGCGCCCGTCGCGCCACCTTGCCCGACAGCAGCAGTTCGATCGCCAGCGCGGCGTCGCCCGCCTCGACGCGCTGGCCGCTGATCACGTCGGCGTAGACGAAGGACTCGCCGATGCGCACGATCAGGTAGGCCAGGGTGTCGACGTTGAGCGGCAGCCTGAGCGCGCCCCGCGCGGCCTCGAACTGCAGCAGCTCGCGCACCTTCTCGATCGCGCGCGCCTGCACCGGGCCGGCCTTGGACGTGAGCAGGCGCAGCCCGTACTCGGGATCCTGCTGGATGAAGCGCCGCAGCGGCGCGAACTCCAGCATGGTGCGGATCGAGCTCTCGCAGATCTCCGCCACCCGGCGCGCGCCGCGCGAGCGCACCGCCAGCGCGGCGCGCTCCATCAGCGGCGCATACAGCGACCAGACGATCTCCCCCAGCAGCAATTCGCGGCTGCCGACCCAGCGGAAGGCGGTGGCCCGGCCGATGCCGAGCTGGGCGGCCAGCGCGCCGATCTCGACCCGTTCGCCGGCCAGCCACTGGCGGCGGGCGAGCTGGAACAGCTGCACCGGCGTGACCCGGCGCGCCGGCCGCTCGCGCAGGGCCTGGCTCAGGCGGGTGCGGGCGGGGGCGGGGGCGGGGGACGCGGCGGCGCTCATGGGCCGAGTCTAGTCGTTTATGCAACTTGACGCTAGGTGAGTCGTATTGACAGAATGACTCATCATTGCCGGAGCCCGTGCCATGTCCGCCAGCCCGCTGATCGACCGCCGCCACCTCGACTTCATGCTGTACGAGCTCATGGGCATCGAGGACCTGCGGCGCTATCCGCGCTACGCGGAGCACAGCCGCGAGACCTTCGACGCCGCGATCGAGCTGGCGCACAAGGTGGCGCTGGAGAAGTTCCTGCCGCACAACCGCAAGTCCGACCTCGACGAACCGCGCATGGTCGACGGCAAGGTGGTGCTGATCCCGGAGATCGCCGAGGGCCTCAGGGCCTTCAACGAGGCCGGCTTCATGGCGGTGCTGGCCGACTACGGGCAGGGCGGCATGCAGCTGCCCTTCGTGGTGGCCTCGGTGTGCGACTCGCTGTTCTCCGCCGCCAATCCCGGCACCATCGCCTATCCGGCGCTGGCGCGCGCCGCCGCCAACCTGCTCGCCGTGCACGGCACCGACGAGCAGAAGCGCCTCTACATGCAGCCGATCATCGACGGCCGCTACTACGGCACCATGTGCCTGTCGGAGCCGCAGGCGGGTTCGTCCCTGGCCGACATCCGCACCAGCGCCGAACCGCAGGCCGACGGCAGCTACAGGCTGACCGGCGCCAAGATGTGGATCTCCGCCGGCGACCACGAGATCGGCGAGAACATCGTGCACCTGGTGCTGGCGAAGATCGTCGGCGCGCCCGCCGGCGTGCGCGGCATCAGCCTGTTCCTCGTGCCGCGCTGGCGCGTCAATGCCGACGGCAGCCGCGGCGCGCGCAACGACGTGCGCCTGGCCGGCCTCAACCACAAGATGGGCCAGCGCGGCAGCGTCAACACCTTCCTCAAGTTCGGCGAGGCCGGCGACTGCGTCGGCTACCTGGTGGGCCAGCCGCACCAGGGCCTGGCCTGCATGTTCCACATGATGAACGAGGAGCGCATCGGCGTCGGCATGGGCGCGGTGCAGCAGGGCTGCGCCGGTTACCTCTACTCGCTGCAGTACGCGCGCGAGCGCCGCCAGGGCCGCCATCCGGACCAGAAGGACCCGAACGCGCCGCCGCTGCCGCTGGTCGAGCACGCCGACGTGCGGCGCATGCTGCTGCAGCAGAAGTGCTATGTCGAGGGCGCGCAGCTGCTGGGCTTCCACGCCGGCCTGCTGGTCGACCGCGCGCAGGACCCGGACGAGGAAGTGCGGCGCGAGAGCGCGCTGCTGCTCGAGATCCTCACCCCCATCATCAAGGCCTGGGGTTCCGACTATTCGCTCAAGGCGAACGAGCTCGCGATCCAGATCCTCGGCGGCTACGGCTACACGCGCGAGTACCCGGTCGAGCAGAACTACCGCGACAACCGCATCAACCCGATCCACGAGGGCACCAACGGCATCCAGGCGCTGGACCTGCTCGGGCGCAAGGCGATGATGCACGACGGCGCCGCGCTCAAGCTGCTGCTGCGCGAGATCGACGCCACCTGCGCGCAGGCGGCGGCGGTGCCGTCGCTGGCGCCGCTCGGCCAGCAGCTGGACCGGGCCATGGCGCTGGCGGCGGAGGCCACGCGGGCGGTGGGCCGGCGCATGGCCGCCGGCGAGGCGCGCCTCGCGCTGGCCAATGCCAGCCACTACATGACCCTGCTCGGCCACCTCGTGATCGGCTGGACCTGGCTATGGCAGGCGCTGGCCGCCGAACGCGCGCTGCCGGAGGCGCGCGGCGCCGACGCGGACTTCTACCGGGGCAAGCTGCAGGCCTGCCGCTTCTACTTCGCCACCGAACTGCCGCTGGTCGAGCACGCGGCGCGCCTGGTGCGCGAGGCCGAGGCCAGTGCGTTCGACATGCGGCCGGAGTGGTTCTAGGGAACCTCTGAACAAGTATCCGCACCCGCGGCTCACAGTCCGCCGCTGCGCTTGAGCGCGATGTAGCGGTTGACCAGGGCCATCGCCAGCGCCGGCGGTTCCACGTCCAGGCACGGCACCTCGCGCTGCGCGAGGCGCTGGAACGACTGCGCGCGGCGTTCGAGGTACTCGGCGGTGGCGGCGTGCGTCAGCGCCTCGTCGAGGCCATGCACCGGCCGCGCCAGCGCCTGGGCGAGGATGGTCTCGCGCAGGCTCGCCACCACCACCCGGTGGCGCGTGCGCAGCAGGCGGATCGCCGGCACCAGGGTCTCGTCGTCCTCGTCGCGGACGTTGGAGACGATCACCACCCAGGCGCGCTTGCCCAGCCGTCGCATCAGCTCCACCGCGGCGGCGTGGAAGTCCGGGTTCGACAGCGTGGGCTCGAGGTCGTAGGTGCGTGCCAGCAGCGCGTCGAGCGCGGCCATGGACTTGCGTGGCGGCAACCAGCGCATCGGCCCGCCCAGCGTGGCCAGGCCCACCGCATCGCCCTGGCGCAGGCCGACGTAGGCCAGCAGCATGGCGGCGTCGAGCGCGTGGTCCATGTGGCTCAGCGCGCCGTCGCGCGCGGCCATGCGCCGGCCGCAGTCGAGCAGCAGCACGATCTGCTGGTCGCGCTCGTCCTGGTACTCGCGCGAGACCAGGCGGCCGATGCGCGCCGTCGCCTTCCAGTCGATCTGCCGCTGGGTGTCGCCCTCGCGGTACTCGCGCAGCTGGTGGAACTCGAGGCCGAGGCCGCGCCGGCGCCGGCGCAGCAGGCCGATCTGCGACAGGCGATGGTCGGCGGCCAGCAGCGCGTAGCGCGTGAGCGCGGCGAAGTTCGGATACACCTTCACCTCGACCGGGCCGCCGGCGGCGACGCGCCGTTCCCACAGGCGCCACGGCGAGGCCAGGCGCAATTCCACCGGGCCGAAGGCGTGGTCGCCGCGCGCCAGCGGCCGGATGTGGTAGCCCACGCTCGCCGTCGCGCCGGCCGGCAGCGACAGCGCGAGCGGCAGGCCGCTGAACGCGAACCTCGCCGGCACGTGGTCGAACACGCGCACGCGCGCATCGCCGCGCCCGACCGACTCGAGCACCAGGTCCACGCCCTGCTCGACGCCGAGCGACAGCGCATGCGCGACCCGGCGCCGCACCCGGGGCGACGGTCGGCGCCAGGCGCGCCATGCGTCGAGCGCCGCCGCCGCCGCCGCGGCGCCCGCCAGCGCCAGCCACGCGGGCAGCGCCGGCGGCCATGCCGAGGCCACCACGGCCCCGGCCACGAGCAGCACCAGCAGGGCGAGCAGCGGGCGGGACGGGATCAGCATGGTCGGCGCGGCCCGGGCCTCAGAGCCGCGGCGCCTCGACCTTGTCCAGCAGTTCGGCCAGCAGCATGTCCGCCGTGGTGCCCTCGATCGCGAGGTCCGGGGAGGGCGCCACGCGGTGGCGCAGCACGGCCGGCGCCAGGTGCTTGATGTCGTCCGGCGTGACGAAGTCGCGCCCGGCCATCAGCGCCGCGGCGCGCGCCACCCGCACCAGCGCGATCGAGGCGCGCGGACCCGCGCCGGCGGCGATGCCGGGGAAGTCGCGCGTGGCGCGCGCGATGCGCACCGCGTAGTCGAGCACGCGCGGGTCGACGGCGAGGTGCGCGGCCAGCGCCTGCAGCCGCACCAGCAGCGCCGGCTGCACCACGGCCTGCACCGCCTCCACGTCGAGCTTGTCGCCGACCTTGCCGGCGGTGGCATGGCGCACGATGGCGGCCTCGCCCGCGGCATCGGGATAGTCGATCAGCACCTTGAGCAGGAAGCGGTCGAGTTGCGCCTCGGGCAGCGCGTAGGTGCCCTCGTGTTCGATCGGGTTCTGGGTCGCCAGCACCAGGAACGGCAGGTCGAGCCGGTGCGGCACGCCCTCGATGGTGACCTGCGCCTCCTGCATCACCTCCAGCAACGCGGCCTGGGTCTTGGCCGGCGCGCGATTGACCTCGTCGGCGAGCACCACGTTGGCGAACACCGGCCCGCGGCGCGTGGTGAACTGCCCGGTCGAGGGGTCGTACAGCGTGTGGCCGGTGACGTCGGCCGGCATCAGGTCGGGGGTGAACTGGATGCGCGAGTAGCTGCCGCCGATGCCGCGCGCGATCGCCTGCACCAGCAGGGTCTTGCCCAGGCCCGGCACGCCCTCCACCAGCACGTGGCCGCCGGCCAGCAGCGCGGCCAGGGCGTGCTGCACCACCGCGGCCTGGCCGAGGAAGGCGCGGGCGATCTGCGCCTGCAGCAGGCCGAGCAGTTGCGCGGCCTTGGCGACGTGTTCCGGACTGACGGCGGGCGTGTTCATGCGGGAGGATTCCGGTGGGTATCGGGGTGGGTTCGGGAACGGGGGGCGGTGCCGGCCGCGGCGTCGATCGCGGCATGGATGCGGGCGCAGGCCTGGGTCAGTTCCACCAGCGCCGGGGCGGTGCGCAGCGCGCCGGGCTCGACGATCCGCATCGCCACCGCCGGCGCGATGCCGTAGCGCGTGGCCAGCCAGGCGGCACGTTCGGGGTCGGGCAGGCGCGCGACGTGCGGGTAATGGCGCCGCACCGCGGCCAGCGCCGCCGTGCTGGCCGCCTGCGCCAGCGCCGCGCGGCGGCCGGCGCCCCAGAAGTAGCGCCCGCTGGCGGCGAGGTGGTCGAGCAGGCGCCGCCGGGCCGGCGCCGGATCGGGCACCGGCGGGCCGAAGCGTGGCGCCGCGCACCACAGCCCCGCGAGGAGCAGCGCGCCCAGCGCGGCCAGCACCGGCCACGCATGGCGGGCCAGCCACGCGCCCACTCCCTGGCGCGGGCCGAGGTGGAACACGAGCTGGCTGGCGTCCGGCGCCTGCGCCACCAGGCGCCACAGGAACTCGGCGTTGTCGTCGCGGCCGATCTGCGCGTTGGTCGCGAAGCTGATGTCGCTGATCGCGGTGACGCGGCCGCGCCCGCGGGCGAAGTGCAGCGCCTGCACGTTGCCCTGCGGGCCGATGCGCCACAGCGCGTCGGCGACCGCGAGGCTCTCGCCGCCATGCAGGTACACGCGCAGCGGCACGTCGTCGCCGCCCACCCGGACGCGCATCAGGCCGGCGGTCCCGGGCAGGTTCGACTGCAGCGGCGGGGCGCCGCGATTCGCCCAGAACTCGGGCGCTTCGGCCGCGTACTCGGCCGCGGTCGCGGTGCGCGCGATGCCGAAGGCCTCGTAGGCCGGGTCGTCGCGGTCGTGGCGTTCCGACTCGAGCACCAGGTGCCCGCCGCGCTCGACGAAGCCGCGCAACGACGCCAGCGCGCGCGGCGACAGCGCCCCGCGCTGCGCCGGCACCACCAGCACGCTGCGCGCGGGCAGGTCGGCCGCCTGTTCGAGCGCCGCGAGTTCCTGCGTCGCCAGGCCGAGTTCGAGCGCCCAGCGGCGCGCCGCGAGGAAGCGGTCGCGCTGCGCCGGCGGCTGCGCGCCGCTCCACTCGTGCTCGATCACCCGGTCGTGCGTGGCCAGCCACGCGCTCGCGGCGAGCACCGCCAGCGCCAGCACGCCGATCACGCCCCAGGCGTCGCGGCTCATGGTGCCGCCCGCGCGGTCGCGGCGGGCGCGGTGGCGGCCGCGCCGAAATGGCGCTCGAAGTCCAGGCACAGGGCGCGCACCGCGTCGACGTCGGCCGCGCGGCCGGCGTAGGCGACCGCGATCCACTGCGCCAGCAAGCGCTCGAACCAGGCGGCGCCGTCCTCGACCAGCCGCGGCCGCGCCTGCTGCGCCACCTCGCCCTCGGTGGCGCCGCGGGCGACGCGCAGTCCGCGCGCGTGCACCAACCGCGACAGCGCGCCGCGGTAGACCAGCGACAAGGCCTCGCGCGCCTGGCCGGCCGCCAGCAGGGCCAGCGCGCTGGCGCCGATGTCCGGCGGCAGCGAGTCGGGCGCGATGGCGAGGCCGAACAGCACCGCGGGCGGCGCCTCGGCCGCAGAGTCGCCGCGCCCGCGCGCCGCCCACTGCCGGGCCACGAACACGGCGACGACCACGACCCCGACCGCCAGCGCGATCCAGACGACCAGCTGCCACAACTCGGCGAGGAGGCCGATGAACTCGGCGAAGGCGCCGGGGTCGCCCTCCACGGCCTCGGCCTCCTCGTCGCCGCCGAGGCGGAACTCCCAGTGCGCGTCGTGCTCGCAGCGGCCGAACAGCGGATCGTCCAGCACCGCCACGATCGCGCGCCGGGCCGGCGTGTCGAGCGGCGCCTGCGCGAGCGCGGCACCCGCGGCTTCCCGCTCCGATTCGGCCTTGCTGGCGGTGGACTTGGGCGTGGACTGCGTGCCGGCCTCGCCACCGGTGGCTCTGGCAAGCGGTGGCGGCCGCCCCGCGGGCGCCGCTGCCGCGCAGGGATCGGCGGCGGCCATGGCCTGCGCGCGGACCGGCAGCGGCGTCGCGAGGCTGCAGGCCAGCGCCAGCGCCAGCAGCGCGGCACGCCCCAGCCCGGCCGCCGCGCTCCAGCGCGCCGCCACGCGGCGCAGCGCAAGCTCCACGTCCCAGCCCTCCAGCAGCACGCGCCGGTTGAGGTACAGGGCGAAACCGCCGGCGACGTAGAACGGCTCGATCAGGCTGACCGAGAGCAGGTACAGCAGCGTGTCCTGCAGCGTCCACCACGGCGCGTCCGGATCGAACTCGGCGCCGACGATCGCGCCGATCGGTTCCTCGCCCGGCGCCAGCAGCACGTTGACCAGGAACGAGGCGCCGAGGTGCACCACCGCCTCGAAGTGCATGCACACCAGGGTGAGCCACACCGCGTGGCCGGCGAGGCGCCGCCCCAGCACGCGGCGGCGCGCCGCCGCCGCCGCGCCGGTCTGGCGCTCGAGCAGCGTGACCGGCAGCACGAAGGAACGCGCCATGCCGAAGCGGCGCCAGGTGAGCGCGGCGAGCAGGCCGGGGCCGAGGATCGCGCGCCATGCCGACAGCGTGCTGGCCACGCCGGGCGCGCCGCCGAACACCGCCTCGCCGAGGCCGTGCAGCACGAAGCGGTCGAACAGCGGCTTGAGCCACCACATCAGCAGCGCGGCCGCCAGCGGCTGCTCGCGCAGGGCCACGCACAGCGCCAGGCCCAGCGGCAGATAGACCAGCAGCCATACGCCCCACAGCGGCCGCCACCAGGTCGCCGCCATGCGGAAGCCGAGGTCGATCGCGGCCCACGCGCCGCGCGGCCGCAGCTGGATCGCGAGCCGCTCAAGCTGCACGGCCGCGTCCCGACAGGGCGAGATAGGACAGCACCAGCAGCCACATCAGCGCGCCGACCAGGTACTTCGGCAGCGGCTCCGGCAGGCGCAGTGGCGACCAGAAGGCCTCGATCGCCGCGGCGATGCCGAACATCAGCGCGGCGCCGGCGACCAGCCGCGCCGCCGCGCGGCCCGACTCGACCAGCGCCTGGCGCCGCGAGCGCCGGCCGGGCGCCAGCAGCGCGCCGCCGAGCTTGAGGCCCGCGGCGCCCGCGATCACGATCGCGACCAGTTCCATCGCGCTGTGCCCGGCCACGAACGGCCACAGCTGCGCGCCGAGGCCGACCTGCTGCAGGTGGCCCATGACCGCGCCGATGTGCAGGCCGTTGTAGAGCAGGAAGAACACCGAGCCCAGGCCGAGGAACACGCCGCCGGCGAAGGTCTGGAAGCCGATCCGCACGTTGTTCCAGATGTAGTAGCCGAACATCTGCATGCTGGTGTCGGCGTCGCGCATGCCCATGCGCTCGTTGTCCGGCGCGTACATCTCCTGCACCTCGCCCAGCGTGTGCGGCGACAGCACCACCGAGGCGAACTCCGGCCAGGCCTGGATCGCGGCCACCAGCCCCAGCAGCGGGCCGAAGAACAGCAGCGTGGCCAGCAGCACGCAGCGCCATTCGGCGCGCACCGCGCGGGCGAAGCCGCCGTCGAGGAAGGCGCGCAGGCCGCCCAGGGCGCGCGCGCGTGCGCCGTACAGGGCGTGGTGGCCGCGCAGCACCAGGGTGTTGAGGCGGTCGACCAGCTCCGGGCTGTACTGGCGGTCGCGCGCCAGCGCGAGGTGCGCGCACAGCTGGCGGAAGGCCTGCGGCATGTCGGCCGCGGCGAGCACGGGCGGCGGCGCCGGCGTCTCCGCGGGCGGCGCGTCGGCCTGCGCGCGCGCCAGCCGTCGCGACTTCACCTTCGGCTTGCGCCCGCCGCGGGCGCGGGCGTCGAGCCAGGCCTCGAAGGCGCGCCAGGATTCGGCGTGCCGGGCCTCGAAATCAGCCTGGCGCATGCGGCGCCCCGGTCGCGCTGCGCGGGCCCAGCAGGTGGTTGGCGACGCCGATGAGCCAGGCGGCACCCGGCTGCGTGGCCGGCGCGCCCAGCGCCGGCGCCGCGATGGCAGCCAGCTCCTCCGCGCGCTCGGGCGTGAGCTGCGGCGCGCGTTCGGCGAAGTCCAGGATCGCGCGCTTGTCCTCCAGCGCCAGCGGCAGGCTGGTCGCCACCGGTTCGGCGGCCGCGATCGCGAGCGAACGCTGCGCGCGCCCGGCATAGACCACCACGGTGCCGGCCGCCAGGTCGCCCAGGCGCTTGAAGCGCGGGCTGCCGAGGATGCACAGCAGGCCGCCCAGGTAGCCGAAGGGCAGGAAGTCGGCGAAGCGCAGCAGGTTGCGCGTGAGCGCGGCGCCCCAGTCCAGCGGCGCGCCGTCGTCGCGCAGCACGGCGATGCCGAGCGCGCGCTTGCCCGGCGTGGCGCCGTCGTTGAGCACCTCGAAGGCCGCCGGCACCAGCCACTCCAGCGTGAACCAGGCGATCAGCAGGATGCCGCCGCCGAAACGGCCCATCCAGGCCAGCCCGAACACCAGCGCCAGCATCGCGCCCAGGCGCCAGGCCAGGTCGATCAGCCACGCCAGCGCGCGCGGCACCGGGCCGGCGAGCTCGAGCGTGAGCTCGATGCCCTCCGGCGTGGACACGCGATAGGCGGTGTCGATCATGGGCGCCGATGGCGCGGTCGGCGTGCCTTCGGCGGCGCGCAACGGCGACCCCGCCGCGGCCGCGGGCTCAGGCGCCCTCGCCGTGCCAGATCTCGCGGTAGGACGCGTAGATCGAGCCGGCGAACACCGGATAGGCGATCAGCCACCCCAGCAGCAGCGGCAGGGTGGCCGCGACGGCGATCACGATGCCGACGAGGCCGTAGACGAGGAACGGCACGATGTTGCGCAGGCAGCCCTTGAAGCTCAGCGCCATCGCCGCCGGCGCGCTCATGCCCCGGAACACCACCAGTGCCGGCGCGAACCAGATCGCCATCACCAGCGGCAGCGACAGGCCGACCACCAGCAGCACCGCGATCATGAGGGTGGCGCCGAGGCCTTCGAGACTCGAGGCGTTGTTGCTGAACAGCGCCATGCCCCCGATGCCGATCACCGGGACGATCGCCACCACCACCAGCGCGATGATGCCGACGGCGTAGAGCACGCCGACCAGCATCAGCTGGCCCGGGTTGCGGTTGAAGCCCTCGAAGAAGTGCGCGAAGGTCACCGGCTCGCCACGGCGCAGGACGTCGCACGCGACCATGATGCCGCCGTTGATCAGCGGGAACAGCAGGTACTGCGCGATCATGCCCAGGATCGGCACCAGGCCGAGCGCCAGCATCAGCACGAACACCACCAGGGTGAAGCCGATCCAGACCCCGGGATTGAGCGCGAACAGCTGCCAGCCCGAGCCCAGCCAGCGCACCCCGGCGCCCGCCTCGCAGCTGGCCGGCTCGGGATTGAAGGTGTCGGCGGCGTCGGGCGAGCCGGGGTCGGCGACCGCCGCGCGCGGCGCGGCGTAGGGATTGGAGCCGGGAGCCGGGGGCGGGCCGGCGCTCACTGCTCGCATTCCGAGGGCAGGTGCTCCTGCGGCACGTCGCGGTTGCGGCATTGCCACTCGAGCAGGCCGCCGTCGCCCGCCGTCGGCACGATGGCCACGGCGCGCCCGGCGATCTCGTCGGGCTGGCTGAAAGTGACGACGATTTCGCCATCCTCCACCGTGATGGTCGCGTTGGACTCCGGGAACTCGGCCGGCAGCCCCGCGTCGGAAATGGCCGCCAGCGAGGCCGGCAGGTTGCCCTCGTGGGTCATCGCGTATTGCTGCACCACCATCTTCGCCGGCTCCGCCGAGTACAGCGCCAGCTCGGCGATCTGCTTCGGCTCGGGGCCCTCGAAGGCGGAACTGCTGCCCATGCCCGCGCCGCCGAAGCCGCCGAGCATCGACAGCGCGCCGAGGCCGAGGAAGGCCACCGCGAACAGGATCGCGAACACCGGCAGCATGGTCAGGGTGACCGACAGGATGATGGCCCAGCCCACCGCCTTCATCACGCCCTGCGGCGTGGTGCCCGGCGCGGTGTCCTTGCGCACCACCACGCAGGCGGCGATGAGGTCGTGCAGGGCCTGGCGCCGCTCGGTGAAGGCCGCCATCACCCAGGCGCCGAGGAACACCACGGTGCCGATCAGGCCGAACAGGATCCCGCCGATGCCACCGATCAGCCAGGCGCCCAGCAGCGAGACCAGGATGCCGGCGAAGTAGCTGATGAGCTTGCTGAAGAAGCGCGCGGTGGCGCGGCCGAAGCCGATGCGCTGGCCGTCGAGGCCGGTGACCTTGATCCCGACCGCCATCTTGCCCAGCGTCGCCTGGTTCGCCGAGCTGACCAGCAGGGCCTCGTACAGCCACTGCAACAGCAGGATCAGGACCGGCAGCAGCACCGCGCCCGCGCCCGAGCTGGGCAGCACCAGGCTCAGGATGATCGCCACGACCATCATGACCAGGTTGTCGAGGAAGGCGGCGGCGAAGCGGTTCCAGAAACCGGCGTACATGGCGTCTCCCCGCGGACGGTGGCGACCCCCGGTCGCCCAGGGGCAGACGCTAGCAAACCGGCGCAGGGGCGACAATGCGCGGTCGCCGCGGCTGCGCGGCCCGCGACCCCCGCGCCGGCTGCCGCCGTGGCCTCAGTCGAAGCGCCAGGCCAGCGCGCCGAACACGCGCGTGCGCGTGCTGGCGTCGACGATCGGGCTGTCCCGGATCGAGTCCGGCAGCAGGTCGAGGTTGGCGCCGACGAAGCCCAGCCAGTGCTTGCCGATCGGCATCGCCGTGAACAGCCCCACCGACCAGGTCAGGCCGGAGCCGGGCGCATAGGCCGGCCGGCCGGGCAGCGCCTCGGACGGCTCGACGCCGTAGTAGTAGTCGACCAGCGCATCGCTCTGCCAGCGGGCGCGCAGCGAGGCCTCGACGAAGCGCACCCGGTAGGACCACTGCAGTTCCAGCTCCTGGCCCTCGTGCCGGCCCAGGGTGTCGGTCGCCGCCGACAGGTTCAGGCGGCCGTAGTCGCCGAGCTCGCGCTCGACCGCGAAGCCCGCGTCCAGGGTCTCGCGGCGATCCTCCATGCCGGCGAGGTAGTCGCTGTCGTCGGCCTCGTAGCCGTCGAAACGCCAGTTGGCGAAGACGTCGACCTTCCAGGCCGGGTCGCTCCAGAGCTCGACCCCGAGGCCCGGCCCGCGCAGGAAGAAGCGGCCCGCGCGCCAGGTGGCGAACGGGTAGGCATCGACCGAGGCATCGACGCCGCGGTAGAGGCCGTTCTCCCACAGCGCGGCGACGCCCAGCGAGTTGCCGATGCGCTTGCTGTCCTGCGCGCTCGCGGCCGGACCGGCCAGCGCCAGCAGCGGGGCGAGGGCGAGGGCGAGCCTCGCGGCAAGGGGTGGACGCGCGTGTGCCATGGCGAAGGAATCGAAGGGAGGCACGCGAGCATGGCGGAGCCGCCGTGGAGCGCGGGTCGAGGGCGCGTGGAGCCCGCCTTCACGGCGTCCCGCCCGCGGGCAAATCGCGTACAGTGGCGCCGTCCCGCGCAGGCCACGGAACCCGGCATGGAACAGCAACCGACCTTGCTAGATCTCGTCCGCGATCTCGACCCCAGGACCGCCGCGGAGCGGCTCGCCGAGCATAGCGACGACGCCATCGCCCAGCTGCTCAGCGGGCTCAATCCCGGCCAGGCGATCGAGGTGCTGGAGGAATTCCCGGCCGAGCGCCGCGACCGCATCGCCGCCGCGACGCTGGTCGGCTCGGGCCAGCTCTGGCTCAAGGGCTACAGCTATCCGGAAGGCACCGTGGGCCGGCTCATGGAGCGCCCGCCGGCGGTGTTCCGGCCCGGCGCCAGCATCGGCGAAGTCACCGACGCGCTGCGCGAGATCGTCAAGAAGCGCATGGTGACCTACATCTTCGTCACCGATGCCGCGGGCACGCTGGTCGGCGTGGTCGCCTTCCGCGAGTTGCTGTTCGCCGGGCGCGAACAGCTGCTGGGCGACGTGATGCTGCGCGACCCGTTCTACCTGCGCCCGGACGCCGACCTGCCCGACGCCATGCGCGAGGTGGTCACGCGCCACTACCCGGTCTATCCGGTGTGCGACGCCGACCGCCACCTGCTGGGCATGGTCAAGGGCCAGGTGATGTTCGAGCAGCAGGCCTTCGAGATCTCCGCCCAGGCCGGCACCATGGTCGGCGTCGAGAAGGAAGAGCGCCTCGCCACGCCGTGGCCGCGCAGCCTCAAGTCGCGCCTGCCGTGGCTGATCCTCAACCTGCTCACCGCGTTCCTCGCCGCCGCCGTGGTCGGCCTGTTCGAGGGCACGCTGGAGAAGATCGTGGTGCTGGCGGTGTTCCTGCCGGTGCTGGCCGGCCAGTCGGGCAACACCGGTTGCCAGGCGCTGGCCGTGACCCTGCGCGGCATCACCCTGGGCGAACTGCGCGCCGACCGCGTGGTGGCCACGGTGTCGAAGGAGGCGCTGCTGGGTTTCCTCAACGGCGTCGTGGTCGGCGCCATCGCCGGCACCGGCATGTGGTTCTACGCCCACGAACAGGGCAATCCGGCGGCGCCGTCGCTGGGCCTGATCGTGATGGCGGCGATGACCGCCAGCTGCGTGGTCAGCGGCATCTCCGGCGCGGTGATCCCGCTGGCCCTCAAGCGCCTCGGCGCCGACCCGGCCACGGCCTCGAGCATCTTCCTCACCACCGCGACCGACGTGGTGAGCATGGGCGCGTTCCTCGGCCTGGCGAC
>CAZTNB010000056.1:0-1904 GCA_964614825.1 uncultured Gammaproteobacteria bacterium | reverse complement strand
GCGTCGAGCCAGCGCCGCACCTCGGCGTACCAGAACAGCGAGTTCTGCGGCTTGAGCACCCAGTGGTTCTCGTCCGGGAAGTACACCAGCCGGGTCGGCACGCCGCGGTTGAGCAGGGTCTGGTACAGCTCGATGCCGTGGTTGAAGGGCACGCGGAAGTCCTTCTGCCCATGCACCACCAGCGTGGGCGTGTTGAAGTTGCCGGCGCCGAAGTGCGGCGAGCCCTTGAGGAACACCTCGGGCTGCTGCCAGAAGTCGCCGAAGCGCCGCGGCTCGTACGAGTAGTCCGCCGCGTACTGCGTGTACCAGTTGTAGACCGCGGCGTGCGCCACCAGCGCCTTGAACGGGTGCGGGCGCCCCAGCACGATCGCGGTCAGGTAGCCGCCGTAGCTGCCGCCGCCCGCCACCATGCGCTCCTTGTCGGCCCACGGCTGCGCGCCGAGCCAGTCGGCGGCGGCGATCACGTCGGCGTAGGGCAGCTCGTCCTGCTGCGGGTTGATCGAATCGGCGAAGGCCTGGCCGAAGCCGGAGGAGCCGTGGAAGTTGGGCCACGCGGTGACGTAGCCCCAGCTGCCGAAGACCTGCGCGTTCCAGCGGTAGGTGACGCTGTCGGTGATGCCGTTGTGCGGCCCGCCATGGATCAGCAGGAACACCGGGTGCTTCTTCGTGCGGTCGAAGCCGGCCGGGTAGTTGACCCACATCTGGATCGGCTCGCCCCTGGCGCCGGTATAGGTCACGCTCTCGTAGGTGCCGAGCGCGGTGCCGGCCAGCAGTTGGTCGTTGATCGTCGAAAGCTTGGTCGCCTTGCCGTCGCGCGGATCGATGCGCACCAGGGTGGCGGGCTCGAGGAAGCTCTGGCGCAGGCCGACCAGCACCGGCTGGCGGCCGCTGGAGATCGCCAGCGGGCCGAAGCTGGTCGCGCCGGTCACCGCGCGCGGCTTGCCGGCCAGCGGGATCTCGTACACGCGGCTGGTGCCGGCGTCGTCGATCGCGCCGTACAGGCGCTTCGAGTCCGGCGCCCACACCAGTCCGTCGGCGGAACGGTCCCAGTCCGGCGCCACCGCGCGCAGCGCGCCTTCGCCGCGACGGTCGAACAGCATCAGCCGGCGCGTGTCGCCGTAGAAGCCCTTGATCGTCTGCCGCGCGAAGGCCAGCCAGCGGCCGTCGGGCGAGTACATCGGCACGCCGTCGCTGGCCGGATTGTCGGCGCTGAGGTTGCGCGGCGCGCGCGTGCCGATCTTGAGCACGTACACGTCGTGGTTGGTGTTGTTGGGCTTGGGATCGCTGTCGGCGGTGAAGGCGATCTCGGCGCCATCGGGCGCGAGGTCGTACAGCGGCGCCTCCAGCGGCACGGCGTTGCGCGGCAGCTGCAGGCCGCTGCCGGCGGTCAGCGGCTGCGGCTCGCCACCCGCCAGGTCGACCGCGTACACGTGCAGCTCGCGGTCGTCGACCCAGGTGTCCCAGGCGCGCACCGGCGAGCCGTCCCAGACCTGCGCCGGCATCTTGGCCTCGGTGCGCTGCTTGAGGCGCTCGGCCTGCCTGGCGAAGGTGTCGAGGTCGGGCCACACGCGGCTGAGGAAGGCGATGCGGCTGCCGTCGGGGAACCACTTCGGCTGCGCCACGCCGGTGGCGACGCTGGTCAGCCGCTGCGGCTCGCCGCCGTCGAGCGGCAGCAGGTACAGCTGCGGCGCGGTGTCGCCCTCGCGCTGCGAGACGAAGGCGAGCTTGCGCCCGTCGGGGCTGTACAGCGGCGCGCCGTCGCCGACGTTGCGCGAGGTCAACTGGCGCGCGGCGCCGCTGGCGGTATCCCACTGCCACAGGCTCGCGTAGGCCTTGTTCTCGGCCATGTCGGCGCGCGAGACCGCGGCCACGGCATGGCGGCCGTCGGGCGAGACATCGGGCGG
>CAZTNB010000055.1:10911-17867 GCA_964614825.1 uncultured Gammaproteobacteria bacterium | reverse complement strand
CGGTGCGCGCGGATCGCGGCCACGTCGCTCTGCGGCACCTGCACCTCGACCCGCAGCTCGCCGAGCGAGATGCCGGACACCAGCGGCTGCCCGGGCCGCACCGTTTCGCCGACCTGCACGTGGCGCTTGGTGAGGATCCCGGAATAGGGCGCGCGGATGACCGTGTAGTCGACCTGCTCGCCCGACTCGCGCAACGCGGCGCGCGCCGAGTCGAGCGCCGCGCGCGCGCTGTCGCGCCGCGCCGTGGCCTGGTCGAGCTGGGCCTTCGCCACCAGCTTGCGGGCGTAGATCTCGCTGGTGCGCTGGAAGTCGGCCTCGGCCTCGCGCGCGGCCGACTCGGCCGCGGCCAGCGTGGCCTGCGCGCGGCGCTGCGCCGACTGCTGCTCGACGTCGGTGAAGCGCGCCACCACCGCGCCGGCCGGCACGTAGTCGTCGACGTCGTAGGGCAGTTCCAGCACCCGGCCGCCGGTCTGCGCCGACAGGGTGGCCTGGTTCACCGCCTCGATCACGCCGTCCCAGACGCGCTCGCGGCGCGCGCTTTCCCGCGCCATCACCAGCGATTCGAGTGCCGGCGCCGCGCCCGCCACGACCTTGCCGGCCGGCGCCTCGCCGCCGCAGGCCGACAGGGCCAGCGCGGCGGCCAGCGCGAGCAGCGGATGGCGCTTCATCGCCAGCGGCTCACTTGAACGCGCAGCCCGGGCTCATCCCGGCGCGCCGCGCGATGATCGCCAGCGGGCAGAAGCCGGTGAACGAGGCCTGCAGCAGGTTGAGGCCGACGAAGGCCGGCAGCAGCAGCCACCACGGCGACACGTAGTGGGCGAGCACGAGGCCGAGCAGCACCATGGTGCCGGCGAAGGCCATGACGAGACGGTCGATGTTCATGGGAACTCCTTGGGGTGAGTGGACAGGGGACGGAAGCGCGTCAGTGGGCGCCCGTGCCGGGCTTGATGCGCTCGATGCCGAGCGCCTTCATCACGTACTTCTCGTAGATCGGCTCCGACACGCCGCTGCGCATCTTGTGCAGGAAGTACTTCTCGAACGCGATCTTCGCCACATGCACCCACTTGCCGACCCGGGTCCAGGTGACGTTGCGCGGCGGGAACTGCGGCAGCGCGACGAAGGCCGCGCCGGTGTCGCCCATGTCGGCGAGGCACACCGCGTTCCAGGTGCCCTCGACGGTGGCGGGCCTGCCGGCCAGTTCGGCCTTCACGTTCTGCACGATGGTGGTGACCATCGACTCGATCATGAAGCCGGTCTTGGGCGCGCCGGTTGGCACCGGCGTCGCCTCGACCGGCGGGATCGCCACGCACACGCCGGCGGCGAAGATGCGCGGGAACTTCGGGCTGCGCTGGTGCTTGTCCACCAGCACGAAGCCGCGCGGGTTGCACAGGCCCTCCACCGCGGCCACCGCCGCCACGCCCTGGAAGGCGGGCAGCATCATGGCGTAGCGGAACGCGACCTCGGTCTCCTTGCGCGGCTGGCCGTGCTCGTCGTACTCCGCGACGCGCAGCCGGCCCGGCGCGGCCTCGAGCACCTTGGCGTTGGTGATCCAGCGGATGTGGCGCTGGCGCAGTTCCGATTCCATCAGTCCCCTGGAATCGCCCACGCCGCCGAGGCCCAGGTGGCCGACGTAGGGCTCGCTGGTCACCAGGGTCATCGGCACGCGGTCGCGCAGCTTGCGCTTGCGCAGGTCGGCGTCGAGGATGAAGGCGAACTCGTACACCGGACCGAAGCAGCTCGCGCCCTGGACCGCGCCGACCACGATCGGGCCCGGGTCCTCGAGGAAGGCCTCGTACGCCTGCCATGCGCGCTGTGCATGGTCGACCGTGCAGACGGACTGGGTGTGGCCCTCGGGGCCGAGGCCCGGCACTTCCTCGAAGGCCAGCCTGGGCCCGGTGCAGATGACGAGGTAGTCGTAGTCGATGCGTTCGCCGGCGGCGGTGGTCACCGCCTGCGCGACCGGATCGATCGCCTGCGCCGGACTGCCGACGAAGCGGATGCCGCGCCTGGCCAGGTATTCGCCGGCGGGCAGCGTGGTTTCCGCCGGCTTGCGCCAGCCCGCCGCCACCCAGGGGTTGGAGGGCGTGAAGGCGAAGCGGTCGCCATCGCCGACCACGGTCACCGGATGCGCGGTGCCCAACGCCTCGCGGAACTCGTAGGCGGCGCTCATGCCACCGACGCCTGCGCCCAGGATCACGATGTGTGCCATGTCCGTCTCCTCCGCAGTGCCCTTGCCAGCTTGCGCCGCGGGGGCCTGGACCGCCTTGACCGCGGTCAGGTCCGGCGCGGCTTGCTATTGAATTAGCCGTAGCGTATATTAGCAATAGCTAATTTACAAGTCGGAGTGGCGCCATGAAGCTGTCCGTCGCCGAACTGGTCCTCAACGCCCGCGCGCGCATCCAGGAGATCGCCGGCGCGGAGCTGCCCCGGTGGCGCGAAGCCGGCGCCGCATTGATCGACGTGCGCGAACCGGCCGAGTACGCGACGGGGCACATCGAGGGCGCGATCAACATCCCGCGCGGCGTGCTCGAGTTCGAGGTGCAGGCCACGCCGGCGCTGGACAACGTCACCGACCCGGCCCTCGCACTGTGCGACCGCCCGATCGTGCTCTACTGCCGCAGTGGCGGCCGCGCGGCGCTGGCGGCCGACAGCTTGCAGCAGATGGGCTTCACCCGCGTCGTCTCGCTGGCCGGCGGGATCGGCGCCTGGCGCGAGGCGGGCGGCGCCGTCATCATGCGCTGAGACGGAGCGAGCATGGCCACCGCACCCAAGCGACGCGACACCCCGCCCGATGCCGCCGAGGCGATGCGGGCGCACGCCCACGACGCCGCGCGCCTGCTCAAGGCGCTGGCCAACGACCACCGGCTGATGATCCTGTGCCTGCTGGTGGGCGGCGAGAAGTCGGTCGGCGAGATCAACGCGCGCGTGGCGCTGAGCCAACCGGCGCTGTCGCAGCACCTCGCGCTGCTGCGCGAGGATGGCCTCGTCACCACGCGCCGCGAGGCGCAGTCGATCTACTACGGCCTCGCGCCCGGCCCCGCGGAGCGGGTGATCGAGGCGCTGCATTCGATCTACTGCAGTCCGCCCGCCGCCTCGCGACGCTGACCCGCGCTCTGCTAGCTTGGCGGCATGCCTCGCATGCCGTGCCTGCTTGCGCTCGCGTTGGCGCTGCCGCCTGCGCCGGCGGCGGCAGCCGCGATCGAGTACCGGCTCGAATTCCTGCCGCAGGCCGGCGAGCTCGCCGCGCGGGCCTGCCTGCGCGAAGCGCAGTCGAGCTTGCGCTTCGGATTGCCGGATGCGGACGCGGCGCCGTTCCTGCTCGAAGCCCGGCGCGACGGCGGGGGCGAACTGCAGCGCGAGGGCAACTGGCTGCGCGCTCGCGACTGGCGGGCCGGCGAGTGCCTGCACTTGCGGATCGACGCCCGGCGCGTGGCCGCTGCCGCCGCGCCTTACGCCGGCCTGCGCGAGGGACCGGACCTGCTGCTGCCGACGCGCGCGTGGTTCTGGCGGCCGCGCGGCCTGGCCGGCGGGTCCGGCACCGAGGTCACGGTCGTGCTGCCCGCGGGGTGGGCGATCTCGGCGCCCTGGCAGCCGCTGGATGCGCCGCCGCACCGGCGCTTCCGGCTCGACGACTCCGACCCGGGCTGGCCCGGCATCGTCGCCATCGGCCGCTTCGACGAGCGCGACATCGTCGTGGGCGGCGGCGCCCTGCGCCTGGCACTGACCGGCGCGCCGGCGCCCACGCAGCAGGCGATCCTCGCGCGCCACGTGGGCGAGGTGGCCACCGACGTGCTGGCGGGCTTCCCGCGCCTGCTGGACGCGCGCCCGCAACTGCTGCTGGTGCCGGTGCCCGGCGCGCGCGAGCCGGCGCCCTTCGGCCAGAGCCTGCGCGGCGGCGGCACCGGCATCGTGCTGTACGCGAATCCGCGCGCCACGCTGGCGCAACTGCGCGGCAGCTGGACCCTGACCCACGAGCTGGTGCACCTCGCCCATCCCTACCTCGGCGACGAGGGCAGCTGGATCGCGGAGGGCCTCGCCACCTGGTACCAGAACGTGCTGCGCGCGCGGGCCGGCCGCATGACGCCCGACCAAACCTGGCGCTATCTCGCGGCCGGGTTCGCGCGCGGGCGCGCCGACGCGGCCGACGCCAGCCTGCGCGGGACGGCGCGCGGCGATGCCGGCCGCCACACCATGCGCGTGTACTGGAGCGGCACGGCGCTGATGCTGCTGGGCGACGTGGCCCTGCGCACGCGCGCCGACGCGCCGGCCTCGCTAGACCTCGCCCTGTCGCGCTACCTGGCCTGCTGCCGCGCGCAGCGCGTGCGCCGCGATCCCGGCCGATTCCTCGAAGACCTCGACCGCGCGGTCGGCGGCGACACGCTGGCGGCGCTGTACCGCGCCCATGCCGATGCGAGCGCGTTCCCCGACCCGGCGCCGGCCTGGCGCACGCTCGGCATCAGCCTGCGCGGCGACGACGAACCCGCCTACAGCGACGAGCCCGCGGCGGTCGCGCTGCGCGAGGCCATCATGGGCCAAGCCCGCTAGCCGCTCCCGCGCGCGCGGGAGCGGAAGGCGCGGGTCCTCAGGCGTGGTGCGTCTTCTTGTCGCCCGGGCTCATGATGCGGTCGATGAAGGCGATGGCCACGGCCGAGGCCACGAAGGCGAGGTGGATGATGGTCTGCCACAGCATCGTCTTCTCGCTGAGCGAGCGCGCCTCGATGAAGGTGGCCAAGAGGTGCACCGAGCTGATGCCGATGATCGCGGTCGCGAGCTTGACCTTGAGCACCGCGGCGTTGACGTGCGAGAGCCATTCGGGCTGGTCCGGGTGGCCCTGCAGGCGCAGGCGGCTGACGAAGGTCTCGTAGCCGCCGACGATCACCATCACCAGCAGGTTGGAGATCATCACCACGTCGATCAGGCCCAGCACGCCGAGCATGATCGCGGTCTTGGCGTCGTGCGCGCCTTCGGCCGCGTGCGCGCCGTCGATCGCGTGGTCCATCGTCGCCGACCACGAGGCCGCGGTCTGGGTGAGCAGGATCCAGAGCTCGCTGAGGAACTGGACCACGTACACGCCCTGGGCGACGATCAGCCCCAGGTACAGCGGCAGTTGCAGCCAGCGCGAGGAGAAGATCAGCGCGGGGATGGGCTGCAAGTGTGCAGATTGCGGGTTCGGATCGGACATGGGGCGGGAACGAGTCGGCGGGGCGCGCGATTCTACCCGCACACGGCCCCACGCGGGCTCCTGCGGGCAGCTCGTGGGTCGCGAGGGCCTCAGTCGCGCGGCACCACGGCTTCGGCTTCGATCTCCACCAGCAGGCGCGGGTCGATCAGTCGCGACACCTCGACCAGGGTGCTCACCGGCCGCGCATCCTTGAACACCTCGCCGTGCGCGAGCCCCACCGCCTCCCAGCGCGACATGTCGGTGACGTAGATGCGCGTGCGCACCACGTCGGCGAGGCGCGAGCCCGCGGCAGCCAGCGCCATCCCGATCTTGTCGAAGATGAAGCGCGCCTGCGCGCCGACGTCGCCCTCGCCCACGACCTGGCCGTTGGCGTCGACCGCCGTCGTGCCGGCGACCAGGACGCGATCGCCCGCGCGTATCGCACGCGAGTAGCCCACCACCGGTTCCCAGGGCGATCCCGAACTGACCAGGGTGCGGTCATCCTTGCGCGTGGCGTGCATGGGGGCTGTGTCCCGGGGCCGGATCGAAGGCTGGACGGTAGCGCGGCGCCGCTGGCGCCGCCACGGCCGGGCGATCGCGAGCCGCGCCGGACGCGGCCTTCACTCGAAACCGTTGGCGAAGTTCAGTTCCGGGAAGTAGGCCGGGCAGCCGATCGAGCCGTAGTTGGCGGAATTGGTGTTGGCCGAATCCCGGGCCCGGATCGTGAAGGGATGACGCAATCCGACCATCGGATCGGCATCGCCCGAGGCGCCAGTGCGCCCGCACGCCACGCGCACCCCGAGGCTGCCGAGGGTCGCGCGCGGCAGCGCGAAGCTGCTCTGGAAGAAGCCCTGTGCCCGCATCGCGATGCGGTCGGACACCGCCACCGTGAACGCGGTGACGTACTGGTCGGAGCTCACCCCGTTGTACTGGAAGTTGAGGTAGCAGACGTCGAACGCCGGGTCCGGCTGCAGGCAATGCGGCGACTCGGTGGTGATGAAGCCCAGGGCCCCCGGTTCCAGCGGTCGCGTGCGCTGCATGTCGCCGGACAGCTCCAGCAATGCGATCGCGCGCGCCGGCCGATCCTCGGGTGCCGCCGCCGGTTGCGCGCCGGCGCCGGACGCGACGATCCACGGCAGGATCAGGGCGGCGACTCGCCTCACCATCGCAGCCGCGTCCTCAGTTCACGAAGGCCGGGCAGGTCACCGAACCGTAGTTCGCCGAGCTGAGCATGGCCGAGTCCTGGGCCCGGATGGTGTAGCTGTAGGAATTCCCCAGCAGGGGATCGGTTGCCGACGGCGGACCGCAGGCGACCCGGAACCCGTTGGGTCCGGTCGTGCTGCGATCCAGCGAGATGTAGGTCTGGAAGAAGCCCCCGACGTTCAGGACCCGGCGGCCGTCGAGGTCGACCGTGAGCTTGATCATGTAGTTCGGCGCGGCGGTGACGTACATCGCCTGCCAGGCGATGAAGCAGACGTCCTGGGTCGGGACGGGCTGGTAGCAGTGCGCCGAGGGCGAGTCGATGAACGAGATCGTCGGCGCATCGGCGGCCCCGGGCTGTGGATCGCGCTCCCGGCGCAGCTCGCCTTGCTGTTCGACGTCGGCGGCCGCCACGACGCTGGCCGCGGGCCAGGCGACGATCCACGCCGACAGCATCCACCACAGGATCCACGTCATCGTGCGCATGGGCTGCTCCACCACTGGCGCGATTCCCGGTTGGAATCGCTCGCCACCGCGGATCGGCAAGCCTGGCCACCGACCACGGCCTAGGGGCAGCATACTCCTGCGTGGCCTG
>CAZTNB010000055.1:0-10811 GCA_964614825.1 uncultured Gammaproteobacteria bacterium | reverse complement strand
ACGCCGGGCAGGCCCAGCACGTAGTCGGCGCCCATCAGCATCGACGGCGTGTAGTAGCCGCCGGCGGGCGGCTGCGCCAGCAGGCGCTCGACGATGCCCAGCGCGGCGCTGGCCGTGAGATCGTAGCCGTTGGGCGTGTCGATCTCGCAGCGCGCCTCGCGACCGGCGGCGTTGCGCGCCTCGCCCCAGACGCGGCAGCCGGTCTTGCCGCGGCGCGACTCGTCCGGCCCGCGCACGCCCGCCTCGACCCGGCGCTTCATGAAGCGCTGCACGAAGCCCAGCGCCAGCAGCGGCCGCACCCAGTTCAGGTGCCGCACCTTGGCGATGGTGGCAGGCGGCACCGCCATGTAGGTCTCGATGTCGGGGATGCCGGTGGACACGAAGGCGGTGTAGACGTCGCCCCAGGGAATGGTCATCGCCGCGCGCGGCTGGCCGTCGCGGTCGAAGCTGCGCGCCTTGTACGCCAGCGGTACCGCGACCAGCTTGCCGTTGCGGCGCACGCGCCCGCCCTTGGCCAGGCCCTCGACGCTGGTCTTGGCGCTGCCCGGGCTGGGGCCGCCGGTGGCCTCGAAGGCCAGCACCAGTTGCGTGGCATCGGGCAGTTCGCGCTTGAGCATCGCGGCGACGCAATCGGTCGGCACCACGTCGAAGCCGGAACCGGGCAGCACCACGATGCCCTTCGCCCTGGCCCTCGCGTCCTGCGCGTGGCAGTGCGCGAACACGTCGATCTCGCCGGTGATGTCGAGGTAGTGCGCACCCACCGCGAGGCATCCCTCCAGCATCGGCGCGCAGGTAGCGGAGAAGGGCCCGGCGCAGTGCAGCACCAGCGACACGCCGCCCAGCGCCGAGGCCACCGTGCCGGCGTCGGCGAGGTCGAAGGCGCGCACCGGCAGGCCGTGCGGCGCCGCCAGCGCGGCCAGCGCCTCGCGGTTGCGCCCGGCCACGATCGGGCGCAGGCCGCGCCGCAGCGCCTCGGCCAGGGCCAGCTTGCCGGTGTAGCCGTTGGCGCCGTAGAGGAGGAATTCGCCCATGGCTCAGCCGCGCCCGGCCGGGTTGCGCACGTTGGACATCTGCAGGAGCTTGCGGAAGTAGAGGTTCGGGAACCAGCGCTTCATGCGCCAGCGCGAACGCTCCGTCGCGGTGGGCAGGATGAGGAAGGTGCCGGCATTGGCCTGGTCGACGATGGCGTTGGCGATGTCGTCGGCCGATTCGCGCGCCTGCTCCATCAGCCGGGTGGCGACGTGCTTCATCTTGCCGCCGTCGCCGCTGCGGAAGTTCTCGCACAGGTTGGTCTTGAAGAACGAGGGGCATACCACCGACACGCCGACGCCCTTGCCGGCCAGCTCCGCGCGCAGCTGCTCGGACAGCGTGTACACGCCGGCCTTGGCCACGCCGTAGCTCATGATGTTGGGCGCCCCGGCCAGGGCCGCGAAGGAGGCGATGTTGATCACGCGGCCGCGCTTCTGCCGCACCAGCCACGGCACGAAGGCGCGGCAGCCGCGCACCACGCCCAGCAGGTTGATGTTGAGCATCCACTGCCACTCGGCCATGTCGGCCTCGAGCAGGCTGCCGCCGGAGGCGACGCCGGCGTTGTTGACGACCACGTCGATCGAGTCCCACACGTGCTCGAGCGAGGCGCGCAGCGCGTCCATCGAGGCATCGTCGCCCACGTCGACCTTGAGCGCATGGTGGCCGCTGCCCGGCAGCAGCGCCAGGGTTTCCTGCGCGCGCTCGGGCACGATGTCGGCGCAGGCCACGGCATAGCCGTCGCGGGCATAGCGCAGCGCCAGGGCACGGCCGAGGCCGGAACCGGCGCCGGTGATCAGGACTCGGGATTGCGACATGGGCGGGCTCCGGGCTTTATCATCGGCCGATCATAGAGGCTCGCGGGTTTCGCGGGCGCCCGGCCCCGCCTGCCAGCGTCGTTGTGGGAGCGGCTTCAGCCGCGACCGGGGCAGGCTCGGGCAATCCTGCAATTGCGCACCACCCACCAGGAACCGTCCGTGGACACCCAGCCGTTCAACCTCACCGGAAAGACCGCCATCGTCACCGGCGCCTCGCGCGGCATCGGCGAGGCCACGGCCCTGCTGCTGGCCGACTATGGCGCCCACGTGGTGGTGACCAGCCGCAAGCAGGACGCCTGCGAGGCCGTGGTGGCGAAGATCCGCGCCGCCGGCGGCGTCGCCACCGCGCTCGCCACCCACATCGGCGACAGCGCCAGCATCGACAACCTGTTCCAGAAGCTGGCCGACCGCGGCTTCGGCGTCGACATCCTGGTCAACAACGCGGCCACCAACCCGTACTTCGGCCCCATGCTGGACATGGGCATGGACGCCTTCGACAAGACGGTCGAGGTCAACATCCGCGGCTACTTCTACGCCACGTGGAAGGCCGCCAAGGCGATGCGCGAGCGCGGCGGCGGCGCCATCGTCAACATCGCCAGCGTCAATGCGCGTCGCAGCGGCCACTGGCAGGGCGTGTACTCGATGACCAAGGCCGCGATCGTCTCGATGACCGAGGGTTTCGCCAAGGAGCTCGGCCCCAACGGCATCCGCGTCAACGCCGTGCTGCCCGGGATCACCGAGACGAAGTTCGCCAGCGCGCTCACCAGCAACGAACAGATCCTCAAGGGCCTGCTCCGGCAGGTGCCGCTGGGGCGGGTGGCGCAGCCGGCCGAGATCGCCACCATGATCGCGTTCCTGTGCACGCCGGCGGCCTCGTACATCACCGGCGCCAGCTTCCCGGTCGACGGCGGCTACCTCACCTGAGCGCGCAACGCGCAATCGGCGGATAGCGGCGCCGCGCGGCGCCCGGCTACCTTGGCGGACACCCCACCGGAGCCGCCGCGTGATCCTGCACGACTACCTGCCCTCGCAGAACGCCTGGAAGGTGCGCCAGCTGCTGGCGCACCTCGGTCGGCCGTACCAGACCCGCGAGGTGGCGATCTTCGCCGGCGCGGGCCAGTCACCCGGGTTCCTCGAGCGCAATCCCGCCGGCGCCGTGCCGGTGCTGGAGCTCGACGACGGTCGTTGCCTCGCCGAGTCGAACGCGATACTCGCCTACCTCGCCGAGGGCACGCCGTACCTGCCGGCGGATCCGTGGCAGCGGGCGCAGGTGCTGCGCTGGCTGTGCTTCGAAGCCGACTACGTGCAGGGCAACATCGCCACGCTGCGCCACTGGGTGCAGACCGGCAAGGATGCGCGCCGCGATCCCGCGCTGGTCGCGGCCAAGCGCGCCGGTTCGGCCCGGGTGCTGGGCATGCTCGAGCGCCATCTCGCCGGACGCGCGTTCCTGGTCGAGTGTGGCTACTCGATCGCCGACCTGGCGGTCTACGCCTATGCGCATCGCGCCGACGAGGCCGGCGTCGACCTGGCGCCGTTCCCGCGCTTCCGCGCCTGGTGCGAGCGCGTGCGCGCGCAGCCCGGCTTCGGCGTTCCCGTGCATCCCTATGCGATCGACCCGGAGTCGTGGCGCGAGCTGGCCTGAGGCGCCACCGCGCCCCCGGGATCGGTGGCGACCCGGCCCCGCACGATTCGGGCGACGATGGTCGTGCCTCGCGGTCGCGACTGAAGCCGGTCCCGCAAGGGGCGGCGCCAGCCCTGCGGGCGGCTTGACCTACGACGGCGTTCGTAGGAAGCTGCGGCCCCGGTCCGGAGGCGCCGACATGAACGCGCTTGCACTCGCCCGCCGATCGCTGCTCGTCGCCGCCGGCTGTGCGGCCGCGGTCGGGATCGCCCTGGCCTGCGACCAGCACCCGCACGCCGCGCGCTCGGTGCCCAAGGCCGCCGTGCCGGCGGGCTTCTGGGCCGGGCCGGTGGTCAGCGGCTCGTGGTTCGATGCCAACCGCAGCGGCGAGGGCATCATCGTGCAGTACCTGCCCGATGGCACCGCGATCGCGTTCTGGTTCACCTATCCGCCCGAAGGCGAGGCGGGCGAGCAGGCGTGGCTGGTCGCGCAGGAGGGCCGCGTCGACGGCAACACGCTGCGTTTTTCCGCCGTGTACCGGCCGCAGGGCGCGCGCTTCGGCGCCGGGTTCGATCCCGACGACGTCACCCTGCAGGCCTGGGGCACGCTGGAGCTCGAATTCGCCGACTGCGGCCGCGCCACCTTGCGCTACACCGGGCCGCAGGCCTTCGGCAGCGGCACGCGCCAGTACACGCGCCTGACCGTGCTCGACGAGCTCGAATGCGACGGCAGCCGCGACCTGCTCGGCAACGGCGGCCGCGCGCTCAGCGGCCTGCGCTCGAAGAGCGGCGCGTGGTACGTGCCTACGCGCGCGGGCGAAGGCTGGCTGGTGGAGGAGCTGCCCGACGGACGCACGCTCGTGTACTGGTTCACCTTCGACCCGCAGGGCCGCCAGGCCTGGACCATCGGCGCGGCCACGCGCGAGGGCAACCGCCTGCGAATCGCCGCCAATGCGATCACGCGCGGCACCCGCTTCGGCGATGCCTTCGTCGCCGCCGACGTGCAGCAGCAGGCCTGGGGCACGCTGGAGTTCGAGTTCACGAGCTGCGCCGCGGCCCAGGTCGGTTACGCCTCCACCCTGGCCGGCTACGGCAGCGGCACGCGCCAGGCCGCGCGCCTGACCACGCTGGCCGGCGCGCCCTGCCTCGACGGCACGCCGGCCACGCCGCAGAACCTGGCCTGGACCGAACTGGCGCAGATGCCGGCGCCGTTCCCCACCGAGTTCGCCGCCACCGTGCTCGACGGCCAGGTCTACGTGATGGGCGGCTACAACGACCCGCGCGGCTTCCGCCGCTACGACCGCGTCGCCAACGCCTGGACCGAGTTGCCCGACACGCCGGCCGGGCGCGACCACATGGCCGCGTTCGCCTTTCCCGGCTCGATCTACTTCCTCGGCGGCGAACCCAACGGCACCGGCGACCAGGCGACCGCCGGGTTCCGCTTCGACATCGCCGCCAACCGCTGGGAACCGGCGCCGCTGCTGCAGTCGATGTTCGGCAGCCACGCCGTGGTGCTGCACGGGCGCGCCTACATCGGCGACCTCGACGGCACGCTGCAGGAATTCGATCCGCGCCAGGAGCGGCTGCGGCGCATCGCGGCCGACCCCAGGCGCATCACCCGCGACCACTCGCAGGTGGTGGCCTTCCAGGACGAGATCTGGATGATCGCCGGACGCAGCCCGGAGACCACCACGGTGGCGATCTACGACCCGGTCAGCGAGCGCTGGCGCCCCGGCCCGCCGATCAACCGCCGCCGCGGCGGCTTCGCCGCCGCCACGGTGGGCAACCACATCGTGCTCACCGGGGGCGAGGTCCTCAGCACGCCGGTGCGGGTGGAGCAGACCGCCGAGATCTACACCGTGGGCGCGGGCGACTGGGCCTTCCTGCCCAATTCGCCGCAGCCCACGCACGGATTGCCCGGCGTCGCCCTCGACGGCCGCTTCCTCGCCATCGGCGGCACCATCACCGCGGCCACCTCCGCCGGCGCCACCGGGCGCGTGTTCGAGTTGAACCTGGCGCAGTAGCGGCGGCGGCGCCCGGACCGGCGCCGGGCGCGGAGGCGGGTCGGGTCGGCTAAGATTCGCCGCCCCCCGCCGCGGAGCCGTCGATGCCCACGCTCTACTACTCGCCGGGCGCCTGTTCGCTCGCCTCGCACCTGGTGCTCGAGGAAATCGGCCGGCCCTACGACACGATCGAGGTGAACCTGCGCCGCGGCGAGCACCTCAAGCCCGAGTACCGCGAGATCAACCCGCACGCGCGCGTGCCCACGCTCAAGGTCGGTAGCTTCATCCTGACCGAGTGCCCGGCGATCCTCGCCTACCTCGACCGCACCCATCCCGACGCGGCGCTGATGCCCGACGATCCGGCGCACGAGGCCAAGGGCCTGTCGCTGATGAGCTGGCTGGCGAGCACCGTGCACATCAGCTTCGCGCAGGTGTTCCGCCCGGCGCGCTTCGTCGACGACGAGGCGCTGCATGCGGCGGTGCAGGACAAGGGCCGGGCCGCGGTCGCGCTGCACTACGACGAGATCGAGACCCTGGTCGGCGACAGTCCCTGGGTGCTGGGCCGGCGCTACAGCGTGGTCGATCCCTACCTCTTCGTGTTCCATCGCTGGGGCTATCGCCTGCAGCTGGACATGGCGCGCTGGCCGCGCTACGCGGCGCACGCGGCCAGCGCCGCCGCGCGGCCCGCCTCGCAACGCGTCATGGCCGCCGAAGGCATCACGCCCACGGGCTGAACCGGGAACCCGCCGCATGCGCCTGCTTGCCCTCCTGCTGCTGCTGCCGACCATGCTCCACGCCGACGAACTGCCGCTGGAAAGACTGTTCCAGGACCCGGCCCTGACCGGCCCGCGGCCGCTCAAGCTCGCGGTGGCGCCCGACGGCGCGCGCGTGACCTTCCTGCGCGGCAAGGCCGACGACCAGAACCGGCTCGACCTGTGGGAGTACCACGTCGCCAGCGGCCAGACCCGCCTCCTGGTGGATTCGGCGCTGCTGGCGCCGGGCCCGGAGAAGCTCTCCGACGAGGAGAAGGCGCGGCGCGAGCGCCAGCGCATCGCCGCGCTGTCGGGCATCGTGAGCTACCAGTTCTCGCCCGACGGCAAGCAGCTGCTGTTCCCGCTCGGCGGCGAGCTGTACCTCCACGACCTGCGCAAGGACGCCGGCGAGGCGGTGCGCCAGCTGACCCGCGGCGAAGGCTACGTCACCGATCCCAAGGTCTCGCCGCGCGGCGGCTACGTGTCGTTCGTGCGCGAGCAGAACCTGTGGGTGATCGAGCTGGCCAGCGGCCGCGCGATGCCGGTCACGATCAAGGGCGGCGGCACCATCGCCTGCGGCGTGGCCGAGTTCGTGGCCCAGGAGGAGATGAACCGCTACACCGGCTACTGGTGGGCGCCCGACGACTCGGCACTGGCCTACACCTGCTACGACGAGGACCCGGTGCCGATCCAGAAGCGCTTCGAGGTCTACGCCGATCGCACCGAGGTGATCGAGCAGCGCTACCCGGCGGCCGGCGAGGCCAACGTGCGCATCGCGCTGGAAGTGGCCACGCTGGTCGACGTCAAGGCGGCGGCGACCGAGGCCAGCAAGGCGCGGCCGGCGCAGGTGGTGCCGCTGGGCGCGGATCCCGACATCTACCTGGTGCGGGTCAACTGGCTGCCCGACGGCAAGCGCCTCGCGTTCCAGCGCATGGCCCGCAACCAGCGCCGCCTCGATCTCGTGCTGCACGACACCCGCGACGGCGCGCAGCGCACGCTCGTGACCGAGACTTCCGACACCTGGATCAACCTCAACGACGACCTGCGCTTCCTCAAGTCGCGCGAGGCCTTCCTCTGGGGCTCGGAGCGCTCGGGCCTCGCGCAGCTGTACCTGTACTCGCTCGATGGCACGCTGCTGCATCCGGTCACGAACACGCCGTGGCCCATCGACGGGGTGCTGGCGCTGGATTCGAAGCGCGGCGTGGTCTACGTCGGCGCGCCGGGCCCGGACCCGAAGCAACGCCATGTCTATGCCTTCGCGCTGGACGGCGGCGGCGAGCCGCGCCGCGTCACGCGCGAGGACGGCACCCACACCGTGGTGTTCAGCGACGACGCGCGCGTGTTCGTCGATACCTACACCTCGCGCGAGCGCCTGCCCACGGTCAGCCTGCGGCGCAGCAACGGCCGCGTCGTCACCGTGCTCGAGCCCAATGAGTTGAAGGAGGGGCACCCGTACTGGCCCTACCACGCCAACCACCGCACGCAGGAATTCGGCACGATCAAGGCGGCCGACGGACAGGCGCTGCATTTCCAGGTGACCAAGCCGCCGGGCTTCGACCCGAAGCGGCAGTATCCGGTGCTCTTGTTCTATTACGGCGGCCCGCACGGGCAGGTCGTCACCGACACCTACGACCTCGACTTCACCCAGTGGATGGCGCAGCGCGGCTACGTGGTCTTCAGCCTCGACAACCGCGGCATGGCACGACGCGGCAAGGCCTTCGAGGATCCGATCTTCCGCCAGATGGGCAAGGTCGAGGTCGAGGACCAGCTCGCCGGCATCGCCTGGCTCAGGCAGCAGCCCTGGGTCGACCCGGCGCGCATCGGCGCCTACGGCTGGAGCTACGGCGGCTACATGACCCTGATGCTGCTGGCCAAGGCCTCCGACCAGATCGCCGCCGGCGCGGCGGTGGCGCCGGTGGCGGATTGGCGCCTCTACGACACCTTCTACACCGAGCGTTACCTCGATCATCCGAAGGACAACGCCGAAGGCTATCGGCTCAGCGGCGTGCTGCCGTGGCTGGAAGGCCTGGAGTCGCCGCTGCTGCTCGCGCACGGCATGGCCGACGACAACGTGCTGTTCGTCAACTCCACCGCGGTGATGAGCGCGCTGCAGGCGCAGGGCACGCCCTTCGAACTCATGACCTACCCCGGCGCCAAGCACGGCATCAGCGGCCCGGCCAACCAGACCCACGTGTATCGCACCATGGCCGATTTCTTCGACCGCCACCTCCGGCCCGGCGAGTAGCGGCCGCGCCACCGCCGCATGGCGGTCCGATGCGTGGCCTTGTCGATGGGCGCTATTCGTCGCGCAACGCGGTCATCGGATCGGTGCGCGCGGCGCGCAGGGCCGGTGCCGCCAGTGCCGCCAGCGCCGCGATCGCCATGATCGCGATGCCGGCCATGACGACCCACGGCATCCGGCCCTCGAGCCCGTAGCTCTGCGCCAGCAGGAGCTGGCGCGCGGCCCACGAGCCCGCGGCGCCGAGGGCGATGCCGGCGACCACGATGCGCGCGCCCTCGCGCAGCACCTGCCGCGCCAGTTCGCCCGGGCGCGCGCCCAGCGCGAGGCGCAGGCCGAATTCCTTCACCCGCCGGCGTTGCTGCAGCGTCGCCACGGCGTACACGCCGAAGGCGCCGAGCAACAGGGCCGAGAGCGCGAAGGCCCCGACCGCGGAGGAGAAGAAGCGCATCGACGCCAGTTGCGCGTCCAGGTCCTCCTGCAGGGCGAACTGCCGGGTCAGCGGCTGGCGCGGGTCCACCGCCCACGCCGCCTCGGCCATCTGCGCCGCCAGTCCCGCCGGCGGCGCCGCGCTGCGCACCAGGAAGGTCAGCCCGGCGGCCGGGCGCTGCGCCGCGGCGATCAGGATCTCCGGCGCGGGCGCCGCGCGCAGGCCGTCGTTGCGGATGTCCTCCATCACGCCGACCACGCGGAACGGCACGCGGTCGCCGCGACCCAGCGGCAGCAGCAGCACTTCGCCCAGCGGCGAGCGCCCGGGGAAGCTGCGGCGCGCCAGCTCGCGGTTGATCACCGCCACCGCCTCGGTGCCTTCGCGATCCTCGTCGCCGATCGCGCGGCCCGACAGCAGCGGGATGTCGAGCACGTCGAGGTAGTTCGCGCTCACGCGGCGCAGGCCGGCCTGGTAGGGCTCGGGCTCGGCGCGGCCCGACAGCAGCAGGTCGATGGCGAAGGCGCCGTTCACCGACAGCGGCGCCACGCTGGTAACGGCCACCGACTCGACCCCGGGCAGCGCCGCCAGCCGTTCGCGCAGCGCCTCGCCGTAGGCCGGCGCCCGGGCCGGCCCGCCCTCGCGATAGAGCTGCATCGCGTGCACGCCCGCGGTGCGGAAGCCCGGGTCGACCGCCCCCAGCCGCATCAGCCCGTGCGCCAGCGCGGCGGCCGCGATCACGCCCACGGTCGACAGGGCGATCGCCAGCGCCGGCAGCACGCGCCGCGCGCGCGGCGCGTCGCCGATCACCGCGCGTCCCGCGCCGCGCAGGTCTGCGCCCGATGCCGCGCCCGGACGCCGCGCGCCGGCCAGCAGCACCAGCAGGGGCGTGGCCACCGCGAGCAGCGCCGCGAAGCCGATCACCCCGGCGTCGAGCGCGATCGCGTCCGCGCGCGGCACGCTGTGGGTCGCCAGGGCGCGCAGCGCGTCGAGGCTGCCCGCCGCGGCCAGCACGCCCAACGCCACGCCGGCGCCGGCCAGCAGCAGCAGTTCGAGCAGCAACATGCGCCAGAGGCGGCCACGGCTGGCGCCCAGCGCGCGGTTGACCGCCAGTTCCTGCGCCCGCGCGACCTGGCGCGCGTCGAACAGGATCGCGAGGTTGGCGCAGGCCACCAGCAGCACGAGGAGGGCGATGCCGAACGCCCCCCACAGCGCGCCGCGCGCGTCGCCGACCACGTCGTCGAGCAGCGGCCGTTGCCCGATCCGCCAGCCGATGTCGGGCAGCGAGCGTTCGCTGCGCACGTTGGCGGACAGCGCGTCCAGGCGCTCGCGGGCGAGGGCGGCATTGGCGCCCTCGCGCAGGCGCGCGACGCCGAACGCGAAGCGCGCGTTGGCATACATCGGGTGGTCGGTGGGAAAGGCCGCGCGCGGCAGCCACGCACCCACGTCCGGGTCCGGGAAGGCGAACCGTGGCGGCATCACGCCGATCACGCGCAGGCGCCCCTCCGAGGTCTCGATGCGCGTCCCGATGGCCTCGACCCGGCCACCGAGCAGGCGCTGCCATTCGGCGTGGGACAGCACCACGCTGTCGAAGGGCTGCCCATGGTCCTCGGCGCCGAACCAGCGCCCGTGCAGCGGTGCCATGCCCAGGGTGGGGAAGAATCCCTGGCTCACGATGGCGATCGTGGCCTCGCGCGGATGCTCGCCGTCGTACAGGGTGAAGCCGCCCCATTGATAGCCGCCGGTGGCCACGAAGGCCGGCCCGCCCGCGTCGTTCTCGAGCGCGTTCACCTCGGCCGGCGTGAGCGCGGTGGCGTTCACGTCCTGGCGCAGGTTGTCGGCCGCCACCGCGACCAGGCGCCCGCTGTCGGGATAGGGCAGGCCCTGCAGCACCACGCCGCGCAGCATGCTGTACATCGCCACGCT
>CAZTNB010000054.1:4432-17968 GCA_964614825.1 uncultured Gammaproteobacteria bacterium | reverse complement strand
CATCTGGCCGTACATCATCAGGCCCTTGGCCTCGAGCTCGCGGAAGTGCTCCCAGGTGGCCCAGTGCGGCACCAGGTTCGAGTTGGCGATCAGCACGCGCGGCGCGTCGGCATGGGTGGGGAACACGCCGACCGGCTTGCCGGACTGCACCAGCAGGGTCTGGTCGTCGCCCAGCTCGCGCAGCGTGCGCAGGATGGCGTCGTAGCATTCCCAGTCGCGCGCGGCGCGGCCGATGCCGCCGTACACCACCAGCTCGGCCGGGTTCTCCGCCACCTCCGGATCGAGGTTGTTCTGGATCATGCGATAGGCGGCCTCGGTCGCCCACGAGCGGCAGCTGCGTTCGCTGCCGCGCGGTGCGCGGATGACCCGGGTGGCGTCGCGTCGATGGGGGGCGTTCATGGCGGGCGGTGCGCTCGGGCCGGCAGGCAGGTCGGGGGCGCGATTATCGCATCGCCGTCGCGTGCTTGCCGTCGCGCGCGCGCCGGCCGACACTGCGCGCGGGCGGCACCGGCGCCGCCCGGGACCGCGCATGGCCAAGCCCGCCCCCGCAGCCGCCACCGAAGCCCGTCGCACCTGGTCGGTGGCGGCGATGGACGCCCTGCCCGACGCGCTGGCACTGGGCGCCTGCCTGCTGGCCTGGCTCGCGCCCGGCGCGGTGCGCTTCGACCTGATCGCGTGGGCCGCGCCGCTGTACTTCGTCGAGTTCCCGCTGGCGCTGCTCGCGTTGTTCGGCGGCGTGACCCGGCTCGAGGATCGCGCGATGAGCCGGCGCACCAAGCTGTCGTTCGTGGTCGCGCCGATCCTGCTGGTCGCCCTGTTCGCGCCGCTGGTGCTGGGACCCGGCGGCTTCGTCGCCGTCATCGCCCTGTCGGCGCGCCTGCTGTGGCGCGCGGCCACCGGCACGATCGACCGCAGCCCGCGCGTGCGCGGCGCCTGGATCACCTATGCCGAGGGCGACGAGGTGGATCGCCACCAATCCGCGCTGCGCATCAGCGTCGGCCGCAAGCGCCGCGCCGACGAGCGTCGCGGGCGGAGCTGGCGGGTGGAGGCCAGCCATGAGCTGGTGATGGCGGCATTGACCCTGACCTTCTGCGTGTTCATCGCCGTCGCCTTCCAGTTCGTCGCGATCCCGCCCGGCGGCGTCACCGCGGAGATCGCGGCGGCCTCGTCGTGGTCGCGCACCGCGATCGGCAGCGTGGTCGGCGCGCCCGCCGCGCTGGCCGCCGGCGCGGCGCTGTTCGCGGCCCGCATCCTCGGCCACACCGAAGGCGTCGAGGCGGCGGACGCGCCCCCGCCGCCGACCGTGGAGGACGACCCGGTGCTGCGCGAGATCGTCGAGAAGGTCGAGGGCAGGAAGCCGAAGCAGGCCAAGCCGGGGCGCAAGTAGCGGCGCCGGCTCAGACCCCGTCGCCGAGCGCCTGCGCCACCTGGCGGTAGCGGCCGGCGATGCGCTCGCCGGCCAGGTGCGCGCCGGCGCGCACCACCCAGCGTCCGCCGACCATCACGTCCCGCACCAGGTTGCGGTTGCCGGCGAACACCAGCGTGTCCAGCAGTTGCCCGCTCGAGCGCGCGGCCAGTTCCGGCGCCGCGTCGTCGAGCACCAGGAGGTCGGCGCGATGGCCGGCCACCAGGCCGCCGATGCGGCGCCCGCTGGCCTGCGCCCCGCCGACCAGGGCCTCGCGCCACAGGCTGGCGCCGGTCGACGGTTCGCGCCGGTCGGCGGCGACGTTGCGCCGCAGGCCGGCCAGGCGCTGGCCGTACTCGAGCCAGCGCAATTCCTCCACCGGCGACACCGACACGTGGCTGTCGGAGCCGATGCCGAAGCTGCCGCCTGCGTCGAGCAGGCCGCGCAGCGGGAACACGCCGTCGCCGAGGTTGGCCTCGGTGGTCGGGCACAGTCCGACCACCGCGCCGCTGCGCGAGAGCGCCTGCAGCTCGTCCGCGGTGACATGGGTCGCGTGCACCAGGCACCAGCGCGAGTCCACCGCGGCGTTGTCGAGCAGCCAGGCGACCGGTCGCGCGCCGCGCAGCGCCAGGCACTCGTCGACCTCCGCGACCTGCTCGGCGACGTGGATGTGGATCGGGCCTTCCTCGGCGTAGGCCGAAGCCAGCGCGCGCGCCAGCGCCGCGGGTGGCACCGCGCGCAGCGAGTGCAGGGCGAGGCCGACCGCCAGCTGCGGGCCGGCCCCGGCGCGCACGCTGCCGGCAAGCGCCAGCAGCGCATCGACCTCGTGGTGGAAGCGGCGCTGGCGCGCGACCAGGGCGCGCCCGTCGAAGCCACCGGTCTGGTACAGCGTCGGCAGGAGGGTGAGGCCGATCCCGGTCTCCTGCGCCGCCGCGACCAGCGCGTCGCACATCGCGCGCGGCGGCGCGTAGGCGCGCCCGTCGGGCTGGTGGTGCACGTAGTGGAACTCGCACACCGCGGTATAGCCATGCAGCAGCAGGTCGGCGTACAGCTGCGCCGCGATCGCGTGCAGCGCCGCCGGGTCCACCGCCGCCGCGTAGCGGTACATGGTCTCGCGCCAGCTCCAGAAGGTGTCGCGCTCGGCGGCCTGGCGCTCGGCCAGGCCGGCCATGGCGCGCTGGAAGGCGTGCGAATGCAGGTTGGGCATGCCTGGCAGCACCCAGCGTCCCAGCGGCGTGGCGTCGCGCGCGGCGACGCCCGCCTCGACCGCGACCAGGTCGCCGGCCGCGTCCACGGTCAGGCGCACGTCGCGCGCCCAGCCCGAGGGCAGCAGGGCCTGCTCGGCGAACCAGGTGCGGGTGCTGGCGCTATCGGGCGACATGGGCGGCACGGACGGCGGAACGGAAGCGCGAGGATAACGCCGAACGCGGGCGCGTCCGCGACGCGCCTCAGGCCAGCGGCAGCTCCACGATCACCGCCAGGCCGCCCAGGGCGAGCGAACGCTCGAGGCGCACGCCGCCACCATGCATCTCGGCCACGCGGCGCACGATCGACAGGCCCAGTCCGCTGCCCTCGGCGCCGGTGCCGAGGCCGCGATAGAAGCGGTCGAAGGCGCGCTCACGGGCGGCCTCGTCCATCCCCGGGCCGTTGTCTTCCACGGCGATGCGCGCGCGTCCGGCGTCCGTGTCCAGCAGCGCCCGCACCCGGCCGCCGGGCGGCGCGTAGCGGATCGCGTTGTCGAGCAGGTTGCGGACCATGGCGCCGAGCGCGACTTCGTCGCCGCCGATCGACGGCGGCGCACCGGGGCACTCCAGCGCCAGCTCGATGCCGCGCGCCGCGGCCCACGGCGCCAGTTCGGCAAGCTCCGCCGCCACGCAGGCGCGCAGGTCGACCGGCACGTTCACCGGCAGGGTCGCGCCCGGCTCCAGCCGCGACAGCACCAGCAGCTGCTCGACCGTGCGCTGCAGCCTCGCCACGCCGTTGCGGGCGCGCTCCAAGCTGGCCTCGCGCGCGCCCTGGTCGCCGCCGGCGCGCAGGTTGTCGAGGTGCACCCTCAGGGCGCTGATCGGCGTGCGCAACTCGTGCGCGGCGTCGGCGATGAAATGGCGTTCGCGCGCGATCGCCTCGCCCAGGCGCGCGAACAGGCGGTTGATCGCCGCCACCAGCCGCGCCACCTCGCGCGGCGCCCAATCGAAATGCAGCGGGCCGAGCCGGTCGGCCGCGCGCAGCTCGACCTCGTCCACCACGCGCGCCAGCGGGCGCAGGCCGCGGTCGACGATCAGCCACACCAGCAGCGAGAGCAGCGGCAGCTCGACCAGCAGCGGCAGCAGCGCGCCGAGGGCGATGTCGCGCGCCAATTCGCCGCGGATGTCGTCGCGCTCCCCGGCCTGGTACCACAGCCCGCCGGCCGAGCGCAGGGTGAAGGTGCGCCAGGTCGAGCCGCCCTCGTCGGCGCGGGCGAAACCCGCGGACAGCGGCGCCAGCGGCGTCAGCGGCGCGTTGGCCGATCGCAGCAGCATGCGGCCGGTCGCATCCCAGACCTGGAAGGCCAGCTTGGTCTCGTAGGCATGGCCCTCGTCGGTGGCGAGGTCCTCGCCCTCGCCCTCGCCGCGCCCGGTCCACACCTCGACCACCTTGGCCGCGGCCTGCGGCTGCGCGGCCTGGTCGCGCAGCTCGCGGTCGCTCAGGGCCTTGAGCACGCGCGCCGAGTGGGCCAGCTTGGCGTCGAACAGCTCGTCGGTCTCGATCAGGCTGTCGCGGTAGGAAAGCGCGGCGGTGATGGCGGAACCGACGCCGATCACGGCCAGCAGCGTCAGCACCAGGATGCGGCGCAGCGACCGGCCGGTGCCCACGTCAGGGCGCCGCCTCGACCAGGAAGCCGACCCCGCGGACGGTGCGGATGAGGCCCGGGTGGAACTTGCGCCGCAGGTGGTGCACGTGGACGTCGAGGGCGTTGCTGTCGAGGTCCTCGTTCCAGCCGTAGAGCCGTTGCTGCGCGGCCTCGCGCGTGACCACGCGGCCGGCGTTCTCGAGCAGCAGCTGCAGCAGGGCGAACTCGCGCCGCGGCAGTTCGACCAGGCGACCCTCGTAGGTGGCCAGCCGCGCCACCGGGTCGAGCACCAGCGCGCCGTGCTCGATCCGGATCGAGCCCTGGCCGGTGCCGCGGCGATGCAGGGCGCGGATGCGCGCGACCAGCTCGTCGGTGTCGAAGGGCTTGCCCAGGTAGTCGTCGGCGCCGAGTTCCAGGCCCTGCACCCGGTCCGACACGTGGTCGCGCGCGGTCAGGGCGAGGATCGGCGTGCGCACGCCGGCGCGGCGCGCCTCGCGGATCACGACCGTGCCGTCCATCCGCGGCAGCCCCAGGTCCATCAGGGCCACGTCGAAGCGTTCCTGGCGCAGGGCGGCCAGGGCGGCGACCCCGTCCCGGACCCAGTCCACGGTCATGAGCGCGCGGCGCAGCGCCGTCTGGATGCCCTCGCCGAGCAACGCATCGTCTTCCACCAGCAGTACGCGCATGGCGCATTGTAGTGCCCGTGGCCGGGCCCGGCAGCAGTCGCTCAGCTGTCGATGTGCTCGCGTGCCTGCGCCAGCGCCTGCTCGATCTCGGCGCGTCGTCCCTGGTCGGCCAGCTCGCGGCCGGCGCGCGGCGGCGCCGCGAGCGCCTTCTCCAGCACCGGCACCGCCTCGGCGTAGTCGCCCTGCTCGCGCAGGAAGTCGCCGTAGAAGTAGTTGGCGTCGATGCCCTGCGGATTGATCTCCAGGCCCTTGCGCAGCAGCTCGCGCGCCTTGTCGTCGTCGCCGAAACCGAGCGGCCAGCCGGGCACCTGGTAGTAGAGGCTGCCGAGGCTGGTGTAGGCCGAACCGTCCATCGCGGCGGGGTCGATCGCCAGCGCGGCCTCGAAGTCCGCGCGCGCCGACTTGCACAGCGACAGCGCGCCGAGGCCGCCCTTGGCGCCGGCGTAGCTGGCCAGGATGATGCCTTCCCAGATCAGGGTGCGAGGATCGTCGGGGCTGGCGGCCTTGACCCTGGCCGCATCGGCGGCCAGCGCCTCGAACTGCTGCTGCTGTTGCGCGCCCTCGGCGGCGTACTTGGCCTCGGCCCAGCGCTGCTGCAAGGCCTGCACGGCATCGGCCTCGGCGGCGGCGGCCGTCGCCGCGATGGCGCAGGTCGCGGCGGCGAACAGGGCGCGCAGGCGCCGGCTGGAAATGCTGGACATGGGGTTCTCCTGTGGTGGCTGAAGTTCAGGTCGCCGGCGCACGGGCGTGGCGACGGATCTGCGGCAGTTGCCTCGCGATCGAGCGATCGACCAGCGCGGGCAAGGCGCCGTTGACGCGCGCATACAGCTTCTCCGGCCAGCCCAGCTGCAGGCGCCTGCGGCCGGAGCGGATCGCCGCCACGACCTTGCGCGCAACCAGCATGGGCTCGTCGACGGCGACGCCGAGTTCGAGGTTGAGCGCATCGACCGCGGCCGGGTTCATCCCCGTGCGCGTGGCCCGCGGCGCGACGTGCAGCACGCGCAGGGCGGAATCCGCATGCTCGCGCGCCAGCGCCTCGAGGAAGCCGCGCAGGCCGAACTTGCTCGCGCAATAGCTGGCGTAGCCCGGATAGCCGATGCTGCCGTAGGTGGAGCCGATGCCGACCAGCGCGGCCTCGGGTTCGCGCAACAGCGGACCGAGCAGGGCCCGCGTGAGCAGCATCGGCGCCAGCAGGTTCACCTGCAGCTGGGCTTCGATCGCCGCCTCGTCGATTTCCGCATGCAGGGCAAAGCGACTGAGGCCGGCGTTGTGGATCACGCAGCGCAACGGCGAGGGCGCGGCCGCGGCCGCCTGCAGCACGGCCTGCCGGCCCGGCGCCCCGGCGATGTCCGCCGTCACCGGCACGATGCGGCCGTCGCCCAGCGCCTGCGGCCGCGCCGCCAGCCGCGCCAGCTTGGGCGCATCGCGGCCGACCGCGATGACGTCGATGCCCTGCGCCGCCAGCACCTCGCACAGGGCCTCGCCGATGCCGCCGCTGGCGCCGGTGAGCAGCACGCTGGTGCCGGTCAGCTGCATCACGCCGCCTCCGCCAGCGCCGCCGTCGTCGGGCGCAGGGCGCGGAACACGTCGCCATAGAGCCGGTAGAACATCCGCGCCGCGTGCACCACCGCGACGCGGTCCCCGGCGTCGTCGAGCCGGTCCACGAGGCGCTGGTAGAAACCCACGTGGGCGACGTCGAGGTCGCCGTGCGAGCGCAGGTACGAGAAGGCGTTGCGCGGCAGGCCTAGGCCGGCCTCGATGGCGTCGGCGGCGCGCGTGGCCAGCGCCACGCTGGTGCCCTCGAGCACCAGCACCATGCCGAAGAAGCCGACCGGATTGCCGCGCTGGATCGTGTCCCAGGCGTACGCGACCATCAGCTCGGTCGCCGCCGCGGGCGCGCCGTCGCGCACGCCTTCGGCGTCGCCGCCGGCATGGCGGATGTCGTCGAGGATCCACTCCTGGTGGCCGATCTACTCGGCGATGTACTCGGCGACCGCCGCGCGCAGCCATTCCAGGCGCTGCGGCAGCCGCGCGCCGCAGGCCATCAGCAGCGGCACGGTGTGCCGCACGTGATGGTAGGCCTCGGCCAGGAACGCGAGGTACTCGGCGCGGCTGATGCGGCCGGCGACGCCGTCGCGCAGGACCGGCGTGGCGTTGAAGCGCTCGCGGTCGGGTGCGGTGGCGGCGAGCAGCTCGGCGTAGAAGGACATCGGTGGCTCCTCAGGAAGCGGTTGCGGGTTCGTAGAGCCGGTCGAGCTCGGCGGCGTGGCGCTGCCAGATCGGCGCGCGGCGCGGCCGGCCATTGGCGGTGCCGAGGCCGTTGCCGGGATGGAAGGGCTCGCGCGCGCGCACCCAGGCGCCGATGCGCGCGTAGTCGGGCAGGCCACGATTGGCCGCCTCGACCGCGCGTTCGATCGCGGATGCCGGCAGGTCGTCGCGCGCGGGCACGATCACCGCCACGTTCCAGGGACGCGCCTCGCCGTACACGACGGCCTGCGCGATCGCCGCGTGCTGCAGCAGTTCGGCCTCGACCCACTCGGGCGAGACGTTGCGCCCGTAGGCGGTGATGAACACGTCGCGACGCCGGCCGGTGATGTGCAGGCAGCCATCGGCGTCGAGCACGCCGAGGTCGCCGGTGGCCCAGGCGCCGGCCGCCGGTCGCTCGCGACCGACGTAACCCCGCATGCGCGGGCCGCCGACCAGGACCTCGCCGTCGGCGGAAATCGCGATCCGCGCGTGGTCGAGCGCGGGGCCCACGCCCGCGATAGCGCGGCCTCCGGGGCGCTGGAGGCACACCACCGAGGCGCACTCGCTCAGGCCGTAGCCCTCGTGCACCGGCAGGCCCAGCTGGCGCGCGCGCGCCAGCAGTCCGGTGCCGACCCGGGCGCCGCCGACCGCGATGAAGCGCAGCGAGTCCGGGCGCGGCACGCCGCCCTCGATCGCCTGCACCAGGCCGACCAGCATCTGCGGAACGAGGATCATGCTCTCGGGGCGATAGCGCGCGATGCAGGCCATGAAGCGGCGCAGGTCGAGGCCGCCGGAGCCGCTCCAACCCAGTTCCTGCAGCGACGGCAGGGCCAGCTCGGCGCCCGCCAGCAACGGCGCGTACAGCCCGGCGACCTGTTCCAGCAGCGTCGCCAGCGGCAGCGCGCACAGGTGCCGCCGCGGCCGTAGCGCGGCGGTGGCGGCGACCAGCGACGCGGCCACGCCTTCGAGCGTCGCGGCGTCGAGGCATACGCCCTTGGGCTGGCCGGTGGTGCCGGAGGTGTAGGTGATGCAGGCCGTGGCTGGCGGCAATCGCGTCGCGCCCCCGGCGAGCGCGCGCAGGACGTAGTCGTCGACCGCTCGCGCCGCCGCGGCCGCGCCCGACGGCGCCTGCACCAGCAGATCGGCGCCGCTTTCATTGAGCGAATGGTCGGCCTGCGCGGCGGAGAAGAAGGTCGGGATCGGCACATGGGTCGCGCCGCAGGCGCGGATGGCGAGGTCCAGCGCCAGCCAGTCGGGCCCGTTGTCGAGGCGGCTTGCGATCACCCGCGGCGCGTGGCGCCGCAGCCGGTCCTGCCAGCGCGCGACGCGATCGGCGAGGTCGCCGGCGCTCAGCAAGGCATCGCCGGCCGCGAGCAATGTGCCGGGCGCGGCGCGACGGCGCTCGTCCAGCGCCTGCAGTACCGCGCTCATGCGCAGGCCGTGCAGTCGCCGGCGACGATGCGGGCCGCCGCGCCGGCGGGCGCGGCCGCCTCGCGTTCGCGCAGCCAGGCCAGCCCCGAGGCGAGATCGCCGACGACGACCTGCGGATCGCCGTCGTAGTAGCTGCCCCAATCGTCGCGCTCGGCGCCCAGGCGCGCCGGGTCCGCCGCCGCCACCGCACGCGGCGCCAGCCCGAGGCGCCCGAAGGCGTTGCGCAATCCCAGCGTGGCCACGAACACCACGTAGCGGTAGTCGCTGTTGACCAGTCGCTCGACCAGCGCGCGGATCATGCGCCGGGTGTCGCCGGCATGGCGGGCGGCGAAGTTGCCGACCTCGATCACCGAGCCGCGCGCCACGCCCTGCCCGTACACGCCGCGCAGCGCCTGCTCGATCGGCGCGTCCAGGTAGCGCTCGACGAACAAGGGGCCGTGGTCGGCGCCGCGCAGGCCCAGCGCGGCGTGCAGTTCGCCATCGCCGCCCTCGAAGGCCGCGAGCCAGGGCATGAAACGCCGCAGGCTGGCGCCGAAAGCCTCGGCGTAGCGCTGGGCGATGAAACTCTCGATGGCTTCGCGCTGCGGCGCGACCGGTCCTATGAATCGGACCCGCTCGAAGGCGCCCTGCTGCAGGGCGGCGCGGCTTGCAGCGTCGATTCGCATGTTCGATTCCGCTTCGGGACTGCGACGCATGCTAGGCGGGCGCGATTAAGGCAGATTTAAGCGGTCGTTAGCCAAGCATTCGCTTCGCGTTAGCGAATCGATAAGCCGCGCCCCGGCGCCGCAGGGGACCACGTCCACGCGCGCGACGCGGTAACCTCGCCCGCATTGCCGCGGAGGACGCGATGCGGGCACTCGAAGGCGTGCGCGTGCTGGAGCTGTCGCGGGTGCTGGCCGGCCCCTGGTGCGGGATGACCCTGGCCGACCTCGGCGCCGAGGTGATCAAGATCGAGCCGCTGGGCGGCGACGACACCCGTGCGCTGGGACCACCGTTCCGCGACGGCATGTCGGCCTACTTCGCCTGCACCAACCGCAACAAGCGCTCGCTCGCGCTGGACCTGGGCAAGCCCGCGGCGCGACCGATCATCGATCGCCTGGTGCAACGCACCGACGTGCTGATCCAGAACTACCGGCTCGGCACCGATCGCCAGCTCGGCGTCGACTACGAGCGGCTCGCAGCGCTCAATCCGCGCCTGGTCTATTGCCACATCACCGGCTACGGCCGCACCGGGCCCGATCGCGAACGCCCCGGCTACGACTTCGCGATCCAGGCCGAGGCGGGGCTGATGTCGATCACCGGCCCCGGCTCGGCCGAGCCCAGCAAGGTCGGCGTGGCGGTAGCCGACATCAGCACCGGCCAGAATGCGGTGATCGCGATCCTCGCCGCGCTGCGCCATCGCGACCGCACCGGCCAGGGCCAGTTGGTCGACCTGTCGCTGTACGACACCCAGTTGCAGGAACTGGCCAACGTCGCCAGCAGCGTGCTGTTCACCGGCAACGAGGCGCAGCGCCACGGCAATGCGCACGCCAACATCGTGCCTTACCAGCCGTTCCGCGCCGCCGACCGGCCGTTCGTGCTGGCGATCGCGTCGGCGCGCCTGTGGTCGGTGTTCTGCGCCGCGGTAGGCCGCCCGCAATGGCGCGACGATCCGCGCTACGTCGACAACCCCGCCCGCGTGGCCCATCGCGAGGCGCTCGTCGCCGAACTCGACGCGCTGTTCGCCAGCCGCGACGCGGCGCACTGGATGGAGCTGCTGGGCCGGGCCGGCGTGCCCTGCGCGCCGATCAACAGCGTCAGCCAGGCGCTGGAGCATCCGGTGGCGCTGGCGCGCGGCATGCGGATCACGCTCGGCGGCGTGCCGCTGCTGGGCAGCCCCCTGCACCTGGCCGAGACGCCGGTGCGCTACGAGCTGCCGCCGCCGCGCCTGGGCGAGCACACCGACGCGATCCTGGCCGAACTGGGCGAGGATGCGGCGGCATTGCGCGCCGCCGGCGTGGTGGCCTGAGCGCCGCGCGCTCCGCCCGCACTACCATTGCCGCCGATGGCACGCCCCTGGGACCACCTGCTGCTCGATGCGCGCCTCGCCACCCTCGAGGGCGACGGACTCGGCCTGGTCGAGGACGGCGCCGTGGCCTGGCGCGGCGGCCGCATCGCCCACGCCGGCGCGCGGCGCGAACTGCCGGGCGCGGCGGAAGCGCTCGCGGAACGGGTCGAGTCGGTCGGCGGAGCCCTGGTCACGCCGGGCCTGGTCGACTGCCATACGCACCTGGTGTTCGCCGGCGACCGGGCCGACGAGTTCCGGCTGCGCCTCGAAGGCGCCAGCTACGAACGGATCGCGCGCGCCGGCGGCGGCATCGCGTCCACGGTGAAGCACACGCGCGCCGCCGACGAGGACGCGTTGTGCGCGCAGTCGCTGGCGCGCGCCCGTGCCCTGCTGCGCGATGGCGCGACCACCCTCGAGATCAAGTCCGGCTACGGGCTGGACCTGGCCAACGAGCGCAAGATGCTGCGCGTGGCGCGCCGCATCGGCGCCACGCTGGGCATCGAGGTGCGCACGACCTTCCTCGGCGCGCACGCGGTGCCGCCCGAGTTCGCCGGCCGCGCCGACGACTACGTCGACGCCGTCTGCGCCATGCTGCCGCCGCTGGCCGGCGAGGGGCTGGTCGACGCGGTCGACGCCTTCTGCGAGGGCATCGGCTTCAGTCCGGCGCAGGTGCGCCGCGTGTTCGACGCCGCGCGCGCGCTGGGCCTGCCGCTGAAGCTGCATGCCGACCAGCTTAGCGACCTCGGCGGCGCGGCGCTCGCAGCCCGCTACGGAGCGCTGTCGGCCGACCACCTCGAGTACACCAGCGAGGCGGACGTGGCGGCGATGGCCGCGGCCGGGACCATCGCCGTGATGCTGCCCGGCGCCTTCTACACCCTGCGCGAAACCCGGCTGCCGCCGATCGAGGCATTCCGGCGCCATCGCGTGCCGATGGCCGTGTCCACCGACCTCAACCCGGGCACCTCGACGCTGCGCTCGCTGCGCCTGGCGATGGGCATGGCCTGCACCCTGTTCCGGCTCACGCCGGACGAAGCGCTGCGCGGCGCCACCGCGGTGGCGGCGGACGCACTGGGTATGGGCGACCGCGTGGGCCGGCTGCGGCCCGGGGCACGCGCCGACCTCGTGGTCTGGGATGCGACGACGCCGGCGGAGCTGGCGTACTGGATCGGCGGGCCGATGGCGCGCCGCGTCTACGTGGGTGGACGCGCGCTGGGCCCGGGCGACTGAGCGGACCCCGCAACGCAAACGGCCGCCCCGGGGGGCGGCCGTTCGCCATCGCGGCGGGAGTGCCTGGATCAGGCCTTCTTCGGTGCCGCCTTGCGCGCAGGCGCCGCGACCTTCTTCACCGCCGGCTTCGACACCGCGGTCTTCTTGCCGACCGTCGCCTTCTTCACCGCATGCGGGCGCTTGTTGCCGTAGCTGCGGATGGCGGTCTTGCCCTTGCGGGTCTTGCGGTCACCTCGTCCCATCGTGATGTGCTCCTCGGGGGCAGTTGGGACGCATAGGGTACCAACCTTCGCCTCCCCGTGAGTCCGCCAGCGCGCACCGTGCGCGCCGGCAGCGCGGCGCTGGCGCGAACGCAGGGCCCGATGGGCTCAATTGGCGCCGTACAGGCGCAGCGGCACGCAGCCGTGATGGCGCAGGGCGTGGCGATTGACGAGGTGGGTCAGGGCCATCAGCGCGCCGCCCGCCGCCAGCAGCAAGGCGTGGAGCCAGCGCTGGTGGCCCAGCATCAGGCCACCCACCAGCATCGCCACCGCGACCACGTACATCGGCGCGATCCAGCGCAGCAGGTGGCGGCAGGTGCCCGCGCCCAGGACGATCGCGCCGAACAGCGCGGCGAAGACCGCGAAGCCGATGTCGAACGCCGTGCTCTCCAGCGCCTGCCAGCCCGCGTAGGGCATCACCGCGATCGCCAGCGGAACCAGCACGCAATGCGCGGCGCACAGGCCCGAGGCGAGCGCGCCGACGGCATCGAGGCGCGGCTGCCATTGGCCGAACCAGCCGGGCAAGGCTTGCGAGGGGACGCTCATGGGTGGAGTTATAACGTATCCGGGTTTCATCGGGCCAGTCGCGGCGCGCCTGATCGGTTTTCGCGCTTGCCGAACTCTTGGTTGGTACACTATAACATTACCTGATTCCCTACAAGCCGAATTCCGACCATGCCGCGCCAACGCGCCCTCGTACTCGCCATCGCCACGCTGTTGCCGTCCACGGTGCTGGGCCAGTCCGCAGCCGACGAGCCGGGCGCGACCGGGTCGCGGCGTCATGAGCAGGAACTCGAACAGATCGTGGTCACCGCGATCCCCAACGCCGAGCCTGGCGCCGAACTGCTGCGCCCGGCTGCCGTGCTGGCCGGGGCGGAACTGGAGCAACGGCGCACCAATACCATCGGCGGCACCGTCGCGCGCGAGGCCGGCGTCCAGTCCGGCACCTTCGGGCCGGCGGTCGGGCGCCCGATCATCCGCGGCCTTGAGGGCGCGCGCGTGCAGGTGCTGCAGAGCGGCGTCAGCTCCCTCGACGTATCCACCGTCAGCGCCGACCACGCGGTGACCATCGAGCCCTTCCTCGCCGACCAGATCGAGATCCTCAAGGGCCCCTCCACCCTGCTGTTCGGCTCGGGCGCGATCGGCGGCGTGGTCAACATGGTGGACGGCCGGATCGCCGAGGCCCCGGTCGAAGGCTTCGGCGGACGCGCGGAACTGCACGGCAACACGGTCAACAACGAGCGCGCCGGCATGGTCCGCTTCGATGCCGGCAACGGCGCGGCGGCCATGCACGTGGACTACGTGCGTCGGGACGGCGCTGACTTCGACCTGCCCGATGGGACGCTGCTCAACAGCGCCATCGACCAGAAATCCGGTGCCGCGGGCGCCGGCTATGCGTCCGA
>CAZTNB010000054.1:0-4332 GCA_964614825.1 uncultured Gammaproteobacteria bacterium | reverse complement strand
CCTGGCTGGACAAGCTCTCGTTCCGCTTCGCCGACAACGACTACGAACACGTCGAACTGGCCGACGGCGAGGTCGGCACGCGCTTCACCAACGAGGCCTGGGAGGGCCGCATCGAGGCGGTGCATGCCGCACTCGGCGGCTGGACCGGCGCTTTCGGCTACCAGGCCAGCAGCCGCGACTTCGCCGCCATCGGCGCCGAGGCCTTCGTGCCGCCGACCACGACCGACGACTGGGGCGTGTTCCTGATCGAGCGGCGTGAATTCGCGCCCTTCGAGATCGAACTGGGCGCACGCTACGACAGCGTCGAGAGCGAGACCGATACCGGGCTCTCCTCCGACCATGCGCCGGTGAGCCTTTCGGCCGCGGGCCTGTGGCGCTTCAGCGAAGCGTGGCACGCCTCGCTCAACCTCGACCGCGCGCAGCGCGCGCCGGTGGCGGAGGAGCTCTACTCCGACGGACCCCACGAAGCCACGGGCAGCTTCGAGATCGGCGATGCGGACCTGGACCAGGAGACCGCCAACCAGGTCGAAGTCGGGCTGCACTACCACCAGGGCGCGATCGAGGCCAAGGTGGCCGCGTACTACAACCGCTTCGACGACTTCATCTACCTGGCGGAGACCGGCCTGGAAGACCCCGAGGAGGGCCTGCCGATCCGCCTGTGGTCGCAGGACGATGCGGAGTTCCGCGGCGTCGAGGGCGAATTGCGCTGGCAGTTCGCCGCGAACGCTTCCGGCGACTGGAACCTGCGCGCGATCGGCGACCTGGTCGAGGGCGAACTGCGCGACGGCGCCAACCTGCCGCGCATCGCGCCGGCCCGGCTTGGCGCCGAACTCAACTGGGAACGCGGGCCGTGGCGCGCGGCGCTGGGCGCGATCCACTACTTCGAGCAGGACGACGTGGCCGAGTTCGAGCAGCCGACCTCGGGCTTCACCCTGGTCGATGCCCACGTTTCCTACGCCTTCAACGTCGGCGCGACCGAGTGGGAAGCCTTCCTGGATGGCACCAACCTCGGCGATACCGAGGCTCGCCTGCATACGTCCCTGCTGCGCGATCGCTCGCCGGTGCCGGGACTCGGGGTCCAGTTCGGCCTGCGCGCGTTCTACTGAGGGCGCGCTAGTCGTTGTTGTCGCGCGGCGGCTGCGCGCCGTCGCCGCCACTGCCGTCCTCGCCGCCCTGGCGCGGATCGCCCAGCACCTCGTTGAGCTGGTCGCCCTCCATGCGCTCGATCGCGTCCGGCTCGGCCGGCGCCTGCGCCGCCTCCTCGGCCGCCTGCGCCTCGCTGGTCTCGATGCCGATGTGGTAGGCGGCGAAGCCCGGCAGCACGACCTGGTTGAGCGCCATGCCGATCACGCGGCCGCGGAACGGCGACACGATCGGCTGCTCCTCGTTGCGGATCGGGTCCACCACCTTGCCCAGGCGCTGGCCCTCGCGCACGCGATCGCCGAGCGCCACGGTCGTGAACAGCATGCCGCCCGAATCCGCCCGCACCCACTTCGACTCGTAGAAGGTTGCCTGCGGCTCGGCCCACATGCGGAAACTGCGGGTCATGCCCATCTTGTGGCTCAGGGTCACGATCGCCTCGACCGCGAACTCGATCTGCTCGGGCTCCAGGCGCAGCGGCGCGCCCACCTCGAAGGTCACCGCGGGGATGCCGTGGTCGGTGGCGGCCAGGCGCAGCATGCCGCGCGAGCCCGGGCTGTGCAGCACCGGCGTGGCGCCGAAGCCGCGGGTGAACTCGAGCACGCTGGGGATGGTGAGGTCGCCGCGCACCTGCGGCAGGTTGGCGCGATCGAAGGAACCGGTGTGGAAATCGACCAGGGCGTCGCAGTTGACGATCACCTGGCGGAACAGGCGATAGGCGATGCGCGACGCGGCGCTGCCGTACAGGGTGCCGGGAAAATAGCGATTGAGGTCGCGCCGGTCCGGCAGGTAGCGCGAGCTGCGCGAGAAGCCCATGATGTTGACGATGGGCATGCCGATCACGGTGCCGGTGAGCTGCGCGGGATCGACGTCGTTGAGCACGCGCCGCACCACTTCGATGCCGTTGAGCTCGTCGCCATGCACCGCCGCGGTCATGCACAGCACCGGGCCCGGCTGCGTGCCGTGCGCCACCAGCACCGGGGTGGTGATGTTGCTGCCGGCGAAGGACTCGCCGGCGGTCCAGCGCAGTTCGCGCTTCTCGCCCGGGGCGATGCTCTTGTCGAGCAGGGTGAAGGGCGCCGCCTCGCGCGGCTGGTCGGCGCTGGCCAGCGGGTCGATGTCGATCAGCCCGGCCTCGGGTGGACCGACCTCCTCCACCGGTTCCGGCGGCCCGGCGGCGATCGCCTCGGCCGTCGGTTCGATGGTCTTCGGCGCGACGGGTACCGGGGGCCTGGGTTTGCCCGCCGGCTTGGGCGCGGGTGGCGCGGCGACCGGGGGCAACTGCGGCGGCACCGGATCGACCGGGAAGTCCTGCGCCGACAGCGCGGCGGCGGCCAGCAGGCCCCCGAGCGCGAGCCAGCGGCCGGCGTTGGCGACGCGCCGCACGCGGCGCATTTCAGGCATGCCCGGGACCGCCATCGCGATCGCGGCATTGCCGGCACACGCCGTGGACCTCCAGCGTCTGCGCGTCCGGCAGGAAGCCCAGTTGCCGCGCCTGTTCGACCAGCAGTTCGGCCACCCTCGGGTCGCACAGTTCGGTGGCGCTGGCGCAGACATCGCAGATGAAGAACGGCACGCTGTGCCGCTCGCTGGGATGGTGGCAGGTGGTGTAGGCGTTCACCGACTCGAGCTTGTGGATGAAACCGTGCTCGAGCAGGAAGTCGAGCGCGCGGTAGACCGTCGGCGGCGCCGCGCCGTTGCGCTCGCCACGCAGCCGGTCGAGGAGGTCGTAGGCCTTGACCGGCTTGGGCTGTTCGGCGATGAGCTCGAACACGCGCTGGCGCAACGGGGTGAGGCGCAGGCCGCGGTCCTCGCACGCCGCCGTGACCTCGCGCAGCACGCGCTGCGGCTCGTGGCCATGGTGGTGGGAATGGGCGGTGGCGCGCTTCACGGTGGCTGCGGGACGGTGGTTGCGGGTCATGGTAACGGGGTCCGCTCGGCGGGTGCCATCACCACGGCCCACGCGCCCGCTCCACGCCCTTGAGCTGGCTGCGGGTGCTGCGCCCCAGCGGACGCAACCGGCTCGCCCCGCAGTGCGGGCAGGTGCGCGCCTGCACCCGCACCTGCCGGCTGCAGGCGCCGCATTCGTCGAAGGCGCCCGGCATGCGCCAGACCAGCCACCAGCCCACCGGCCCCAGCACCGCGCCCAGCAGCGCGCCGCGCCAGAAGCGGTTGCGGCCCCACCAGCCGATCGCGGCGCCCAGCAGCGCGCCGGCGCCGGCCCAGATGGCGAGCGCGTAGACCCACGCGGCCTGCTGCAGCAGCGACGCCAGCATCAGGCGCCCGCGGCCAGCGACTGCACGCGCGCCCGCGCACGGTCGATACGCGCCAGGGCGCGCGCCCGCCCGGCGAGGTAGACGGTGTGCTCGATCGACGGCGACACGGCGGTGCCGGTCATCGCCACGCGCAACGGCTGCGCGACCTTGCCCAGGCCCACGCCCAGCTCTTCCGCCGTGGCCTTGAGCGCGGCGTCGACGGCGGCCGGCGACCAGTCGGCCGCCGCGGCCAGGTGCGCGCGCGCCGCGGCCAGCGCCGCGTCGGCCGCGGGCGCCAGGTGCTTGCGCTCGGCGTCGGCGTCGTAGGCGGCGAACTCGGCGTACCAGACGCGGGCGCGCTCGGCCATCTCGCGCAGGGTCTTGACCCGGTCGCACAAGGCCACCACCACGTCGGCCGGCGCCGGCCCGGTGGCGGGGTCGAGCCCGATGGCGCGCAGCTGCCACTCCAGGTGCGGCGCCACCGCGCGCGGGTCGTCGTGCTTCATGTAGTGCTGGTTGAGCCAGGCCAGCTTGTCGAAGTCGAAGCGCGAGGCCGACTTGTTGACGTCGGCCACGCTGAACAGGCGCACCATCTCCTCGCGCGCGAAGATCTCCTGGTCGCCATGCGACCAGCCCAGGCGCACGATGTAGTTGAGCAGGGCGTGCGGCAGGTAGCCGTCGTCGCGATACTGCATCACGTTGACGGCGCCGTGGCGCTTGCTGAGCTTGGCGCCGTCCGGGCCGTGGATCATCGGCAGGTGGGCGAAGGTCGGCAGCGCGGCTCCGAGCGCCTCGTAGATGTTGATCTGGCGCGGCGTGTTGTTGATGTGGTCCTCGCCGCGGATGACGTCGGTGATCCGCATGTCGATGTCGTCGACCACCACCGCGAAGTTGTAGGTCGGATGGTCGTCGGAGCGCCAGATGATCAGGTCGTCGA
>CAZTNB010000053.1:0-17991 GCA_964614825.1 uncultured Gammaproteobacteria bacterium | reverse complement strand
GGGTTGTAGTAGGCGTTGACCGTCTGCGGCGTCATGCCCCATTCGCCGCGGTCGACCGGCTTGCCGACCTTGGCGTACTGGCGCCGCGCCTCGAAGGCGGTGGCGGCGCGCACGTTGTCGGCGTAGCGGCCGGGCTCGATGGCCAGCGCGGAGTAGTCGCGCCAGGCGTCGGGATAGCCGATCTTCGGCGTGAAGGTGGCGAACTTCTGCATCGCCCTGGCCTTGGTCGCGTCGCCCATCCAGTCGAGCCGCGCCAGGCGCGCCTTGAGCGCCGCCTGCAGGTCCCGCACCAGCGCCAGGCCCTTGGCCTTGGCTTGCGGCGGGAAGGTACGCGCCACGTACAGCTCGCCCAGCGCCTCGCCGAGGTTGTTGCTGGTGGTGTCCATGACGCGTTTCCAGCGCGGGCGCAGCTCCCTGGCCCCGGTCAGCGTGCGGCCATTGAACTCGAAGTCCTGCGCGACGAACGCGCTCGACAGGTACGGCGCGAAGGCGGCGACCAGGTTCCAGCGCAGGTACGCCTGCCAGTGCGCGGTGGGCGCCTGCGCGAGCATCGCGTCGGCCTCGGCGAAGAAGCCCGGCTGCGCCAGCGAGAAGGTCCGCACCGATTCCAGGCCCAGCGCGTCGAAGTACGCCGTCCAGTCGAAATGCGGGGTGTGCGCGCTGGCCGCGGCCACGGTCTGGATGTTGTAGTAGTTGCCGGGGTCGCGCATCGCGACCTTGTCCAGCGAGGCCTTCGCCAGCCGCGTCTCCAGCGCCATGATCCACTCGACCTGGGTCGCGGCCTCGGCGGCCGGGATGCCGGCCAGCTCCAGCAGCTTGCGCACGTGCGCGCGGTACTTGGCCCGCAGCTCGACCGATTCGCGGTCGTCCTTGAGGTAGTAGTCGCGCTCCGGCAGGCCCAGTCCGCCCTGGGTGGCGTAGCCGATGTTGGTGCCCGAGTCCTTGAGGTCGCCGAAGGCGCCGAAGCCGAACAGGGGCTGGATGCCCTGCGCATGCCACTTCGCGATCAGCGCCGCCACCGCGGCGTTGTCCGCCAGTGCGTCGATCTCGGCCAGGTCGGCCCGGATCGGGTCGTAACCGGCCTGCTCGATCGCGGCCTCGTCCATGCCGCTGGCATAGAAGTCGCCGATCTTGCGCGCGTTGGAGCCCGCCGCGGCCTTGCGCGTGGACGTGTCCTCGAGGATGCGCCGCAGCAGGTCGAGGTTGCGTTCGCGCATCTCGTTGCCGATGCCCCAGGTCGAGTGCTCGGGCGGAATCGGGTTCGAGGCGATCCAGCCGCCGTTGCCGTACTGGTAGAAGTCGCTGCACGCGGACACGCGCGGGTCGAGGTTGCGCCGGTCGAGGCCGTGGTCGTTGCCACGCGCGCCCGCGGCCATCGGGGCGAGGACCATGCCGATGGCGAGGGCCAGGCGCGGGACGCGGTGGCGCATGGAACGGACTCCGTGAGGCTGGGTCGCCGCCGGCAAGGCGGCGAGGTGGGCAAGCTAGGCGCGCCGTCGCCGCTGATACAGTGTCGAAGGTCAGGGCACGGGGCGATCGCGGAGGAGCGGACATGGGTTTGCGAAGATTTGCACCGCTGGCGGCGCTGCTGCTGCTGGCCAGCTGCGCCAGCACGCCGCGCCGCGACCCGGCGGCCGAGTGGGCGGCGCTCGAATCGCGCTTCCTCGGCGCCGCACGGGTCGGCGTCACTGCTGCAGTGCGCACCGAAGGCGCGGTCGCCGCGCAGCTGCAGGGGCGCATGCAACTCGCGCCGGTGGATCGCGCCAGCCTGGCCTTCAGCGGCCAGTTCGCCGGCGCCGAGGTCGCGCCCGCCCTCGAAGCCGGCGCCGGCCGGATGCGCTACGGCGCGCGGGAGCCGCTGCGGGAGGCGGAGGCGGGCGTCGAGCTCAATCGCGCCCTGCTGGTCGGCCTGCTGCGCATGGGCATCACCCACAACCTGGCCATGCTGTCGTCCGGATCGCCGCCCGACCACATGGATGGCGGCGTCGACGCCTGGGTCACGGTCGGCAGGCTGCGCGAAGGCCCGATCGCCGGATTCGATCGCGTCGCCGGCGCGCGGCCGCTGTCCTTCGACGTGTTCATCGACGGCAAGTACGCGGCCGAGGGCGCGCTGTGGCTGGATGCCCGCGGGTTGCCGCTGGCGCGCCACCAGGTCGTGAAGATGGGCGAGCGCGAGATGCGCGTGGTCGAGACCTACAGCGACTGGAACGGGGTCGACTGAGTCGCTGGCGGGCGCCGGCCCGCAACCCCGCGGTCGGCCGCGCGCCGCGACTCAGTCCGCGGCGCGCAGCGGCCACGACTGCAGCGGCTCGTGCAGCGCGCCGTCGGCGCGCAGCGTGCTGCGCACCAGCGTGATGGCCGCGATCGAGAGCGGCAGCGCCGGCGGCGCCTCGACGAAGGGCGACAGGGGCGCGGACCCGGCACCCAGGCGCGCCAGCGTGAGGTGGGCGCGGAAGCGGCGCGGTTCGCGCGGCAGGCCGCAGCCGGTGACCAGTTCCTCGAGCCGCGCGGCCAGCCGTTCGAGGGCGCCGCGCGACTCCAGGCGCAGCACCAGCACCCGCGGCGACCGTGCCGAGGGCCAGAACTGCCAGCCGGCGACGTGCGCCGCCACCCCGGGCTGCGTGCCGGCGAGGGCCGGCATCGCCTCGCGCAGGAGTGCCGCTGGCGTGGCCGCGACCTGGCCGAGGAAACGCAGGGTCAGGTGCAGCTGCGCCGGCGGCACCCAGCGCCAGTCGCGCTTCGGCAGCCGCGTGCGCAGCAGGTCCTGCAGCGCCCGCAGCTGGTCGCGGCTCGCCGCATCCGGCAGCCAGGCCAGGAACAGGCGCCGGGCTTCGCTGCTAGTCTCGCCGGCAGGTAGCGCCGGCGACCGGGAGGCAGGCATGCGGGTCGAGTTCTTCGGGGCTGCGGGCGAGGTTACCGGCTCGTGCCACCTGGTGCATGCCGCGGGCCGGCGCATCCTGCTCGATTGCGGCATGGTGCAGGGCGGCCGCGACGAGTACGCGCGCAACGCCGACAAGTTTCCCTTCGACCTCGCCGCGATCGACGCGATGGTGCTCTCGCACGCGCACATCGACCACGTCGGCCGCCTGCCGCTGCTGGCGCGGCGTGGTTATCGCGGGCCGATCCACACCCACCACGCGACCGCCGACCTGTCGCGCATCATGCTCGAGGACGCGGCGCGCCTGTCGGCGTCCGACCTCGAGCGCGAGAACCGCTATCGCGAGCGGCGCGGCAAGGCGGCGCTGGAGCCGCTGTACGAGCTCGAGGACGTGCAACGCGTCCTGCGCCAGTTCAGGCCGCTGGGCTACGACGCCGAGCGCGAGATCCTGCCCGGGGTGCGGGTGCGCCTGCGCGACGCCGGCCACATCATCGGCGCGGCGATCGTCGAACTGTGGGCCGACGAGGACGGGGCCACGCGCAAGCTGGTGTTCTCCGGCGACATCGGCCCGCGCGGCACGCCGATCCTGCGCGACCCCAGCACGGTGACCGAGGCCGACCTGGTGATGCTCGAGAGCACCTACGGCGACCGCATGCACCGCACGCGCGACGACACCGTGGCCGAGCTGGGCCGCGTGTTCCATGCCGCGCGGGCCAGCGGCGGCATGGTGCTGATCCCGGCCTTCGCGGTCGGGCGCAGCCAGGAGCTGCTGTACTGGATGGCCCGGCACTTCCGCGAGTGGGATCTCGGCGCCTGGGACATCGTGCTCGACAGCCCGATGGCCGGCCGCGTGCTCGAGGTCTACGACCGCCACCAGGACCTGTTCGACGAGGAGGCGCGCCGGGTCTGGAGCGGCGACGTCAACCCGTTCCGCCTGCCGAACCTGCGCGTCGCCGTCGACGTGCGCGATTCGCAGGCGCTCAACCAGCGCCGCGGCGGCGTGATCGTGGTCGCGGGTTCGGGCATGTGCAACGGCGGCCGCATCGTGCACCATCTGCGCCACCACCTGCAGCACGAGCGCAACCACCTGGTGTTCGTCGGCTACCAGGCCGCGGGCACGCTGGGCCGCCGGCTGGTCGACGGCGCCGCCGAAGTGCGAATCTTCGGCGAGCCGGTGCCGGTGCGCGCGCAACGGCACACGATCGGCGGCCTGTCCGCGCACGCCGACCAGGGCGGCCTGCTGGAGTGGTACGCGCACTTCGCCGCGCGCCCGCCGGTGTACCTGGTGCACGGCGAGGATCCCGCGCGCGAGATCCTGGCGGAGAAGCTGCGCGGCGGCTTCGGCTGCAACGTCACGCTGACGCGCCCCGGCATGGTCGCGGAGGTCGGCGCGAACCGGGGCGCCGCCAGCGCCAGCGGTTGAGTCGCGCGGCGCGCCCGACCCTGCCGGAGGTCACGGCGCGACTTCCTTCACTCCCGGTCGCGCGCCCGTCGCGCAACCCTGCGCTGCGTCCGCGCATCCAGTGAGCGCGGACCTCCCCCGGGTCCGACTGGAGACCGCGATGCGCAGCCTTTACATCCGTGCAGTGCTGGCCTGCCTGCTGTTCGCGCTCGGTGCCGGCGGCACCATCGCGCGCCAGGGCTTCGAGCGCATGCGCTTCATCGACTGGCGCCTGATGCTCAAGGACGCGCACCTGGCCAACTCGCGCGGCGACAAGGCGCGGGCCTTCGAGTTGTACCAGCGCGCCGCGTGCGCCGGCGACAAGAACAGCCAGTTCGCGCTCGGCACCCTGTACCTGCTGGGCGAGGGCACCGCGCCCGACGGCCTGCAGGCCTACGCCTGGTACAGCGTCGCGGCCGAGTCCGGCGAGCCCGATTACCGCAAGGCGGTGGCGAAGGTCGATGCGCTGATTCCGGCGCAGCATCGCGCCGCGGCCGACACGCTCGCCGGCGACTACCTGGACCGCTACGGCGCCGCGGCCACCGGCGTGCACTGCGCCGAGCGCGCCGAGGCCGGCACCCGCATCTCGCGCCTGGAATGCACGCCCAACGTCGAGGCCCGCACCAGCTACGTGGACGTGAAGGTCTGCGAATGAGGCGCGCGGCCGGCGGCCGCGCGCCCCGGCCGCCGCGCGTGGCCGTTCAGTCCTTGTCCTGCCGGTGCGGGATGCGCAGCGGCTGCACCTCGACGATGCCGCCCATGCCCCAGATCTGGTCCTGGAACTGCCAGTAGTCGGCCGGCTTCCAGTTCTGGTCCTCGTAGTAGCCCACCACCGTGTGGCCGGCCAGCGAGCCCATGGCCTTGACCAGCAGGTTGGCCATGTTCTCCGCCATCGCCATCGAGGATTCGCCGGCCGCGCCCTGCATGAAGGGCGAGGTCTGGAACGCCGCGGTCAGCGCGGCGCGGGCGGAAGGGTCCATCTGCGCCACGCCGGCGGCGGAGACCTTCGAGCCGGTGCGCGAGCCGGTGCGTCCGGCGAGGCCCTGGCGCAGGCGCGCGTCGAGGCGCTTCTTCGCCACCGCGTCGCCGTAGGTGGCGTACAGCTTCGTGCCCTCGTCGATGGCGCGCTGCTGCTGCGCCTCGTCGAGCTTGGCCCAGATCTGCTCGCGCACTCTCAGGAAGCCCTGGTAGCCGCGTTCCGAGGCCACGTCGGCCCAGGCATAGGCCAGCGCCGGGTCGCGATCGACGCCTTCGCCGTCGAGGTAGAGCAGGGCCAGCACCAGCTGCGAGGACTTGTCGGCGTAGTAGGCCGCGCGACGGAAGCTGTCCGCGGCGCTGTTGAACTCGCGCTTGTCGTAGGCCTCGAAGCCGAGCTTGCGGAAGTACTGGTCGGGGTGGTGCAGGTCGAAGCTGCCGGCGCGGGCGGGCGTTGCGGAAACGGCGAACGCGAACAGCAGCAAGGCGAGGATCGATCGCATGGTGCAGGCTCCCTGGACGGGAGCGGCGGCCCCTGCCACCGCTACCCCGTGGGTCGATGCTACGAAGAGGATCGTAGTTTTGGCAAGCCCCGGGCGCGGCGCCCCGCTCAAGCCTTGCGGCTGGCGATCCAGCGGTCGATCTTGGCCTCCAGCACGTCCAGCGGCAGCGAGCCGTCCTGCAGCACCTGGGTGTGGAAGTCCTTGAGGTCGAAGTCCGGTCCCAGCGCCGCCTCGGCGCGCGTGCGCAGCTCGCGGATCCGCAGCTGGCCGATCTTGTAGGCCAGGGCCTGGCCGGGGATGGCCATGAAGCGCTCGGCCTCGGAGATCGCGACCGCGGGTTCCACCGGGGAGTTGGCGTACATGAAGTCCAGCACCTGCTGCCGGGTCCAGCCCTTGGCGTGGATGCCGGTGTCGGCCACCAGGCGGATCGAGCGCCACAGTTCCGCCGACAGCGCGCCGAAGTACATCGCCGGGTCGGTGTAGACGCCGAGCTCCTTGCCCAGCGATTCGGCATACAGGCCCCAGCCCTCGTTGTACGCGGTCTCGCCGCCGAAGCGGCGGAACGCGGGCAACTCGGCGAGCTCGCGCTGCAGCGCGATCTGGAAGTGGTGGCCGGGCGTGGCCTCGTGCAGGTACAGCGATTCCATCGCGTAGCGCGGGCGCGCCTTGAGGTCGTAGGCGTTGACGTAGAAGATGCCGGGCCGCGAGCCGTCCTGCGGCGGGCCCTGGTAGCTGCCCGACGAGGACGAGGCCTCGCGGAACGGCTCCACCAGCCGGATCTCGAAATCCGCCCTGGGCTTGATCGCGAACAGCTTGGGCAGCAGCGGGTCGACGGTGGCGCGCACGCCCTGGTAGGCCGCGAGCAGTTCCTCGCGGCTGCCGAAATACTGCTTCGGATCGGACTTCATCGCCTTGTACAGGTCGGCAAGCTCGCCCTCGATGCCCAGCTGCGCCATCAGCCCGCGCATCTCGCCGTGGATGCGCTCGATCTCGCGCAGGCCGATGGCGTGGATCTCCTCGGGTGCCAGCCCGGTGGTGGTGTTGCTGCGCACCTGGTACGCGTACCACTCGGCGCCGCCGGGCAGGGCGCCGAGGCCGACGCTGTCGCGGCCGGCAGGCAGGTACTCGTCGGCGATGAAGTCGCGCAGCTTGCGGTACGCGGGGACCAGCGTGTCCATGATCAGCGCGGCATAGGCGCTGTTGAGCCGGGCGTTGTCGGCGCTGGCGAATTCGGCCGGCATGGCGCGGATCGGGCCCCACAGCGCGCTGTCCTCGGGCCTGGCCACGATCTGCGCGTCGATCTGCGGCAGCACCTTCTCCATCAGCACCTTCGGCTGCACGATGCCGCGGGCCATGCCCTCGCGCATGTTGGCGATCGCCTGGTCGAACAGCACCGGCACGCGCCCGGCGCGCGCCAGCCAGTTGTCGTAGTCGGCGACCGTCTTGAACGGCTGCGCGTTGGTGCCCGCGCCCTGGATCGCGATCATGTTCGCGAGGTTGTAGAACTGGTTGATCGGCAGCAGGTGCGACGGGTACCGCAGGGCCTCGAGGTCGAACTCGCGGTCGCGGACGAAGATCTCGTACGACAGCAGGTCCTGCGCCTGCAGGCCGGCGGCGCCGACCGCGCGCGCGGCGTCGAGGTGGCGCTGGTGCAGTTCGCGCAACTGCTCGCGGTACTCCGGCGCCAGCGAGTTCGGCAGCTGGTCGTTGAAGCGCGGATCGCCGAGCTGGGTGGCCTGCAGCGGATTGAGCGCCAGCCACTCCTCCCAGAACGCGGCATAGATCGCCGACAGGCGGGCACCCGGGTCGGGCAGTGGCGCGGACGCGGTCGCGTTCCCGGCGGGCGCCGGTTCGGGACTGCGGCCGCAGCCCGCGACGGACAGCAACAGGCACAACAGTACGGGCGTGAGGCGCATGCGATATCCCGGCGGCGGATCGTGGATTTCCGGCCCGGACGGGCCGACGGGCAAGATTACCGAAAAATGCCGGTCGCGAACGCCCGCGCGAAGCCCTGCGCGCGGCCGGCGCGGGTCAGCCCGCGGCCGCCTGCGCCTTGAGCTCGGCCGCGCGCTCCGGCCCCAGCCAGCGGTCGATCCCGGCGTGCATGGCGTAGATCACCGGCGTGGCCGTGATCGCGACCAGCACCTTGTAGCCGTAGTTGACCGTCGCCACGGCGAGGAACAGCGGGATCGACCACTGCTGCGGCCCGAGCACGAAGGCGATGTAGAGCACCACGACCGTGTCGACCAGCTGCGAGACCAGGGTCGAGCCGGTCGCGCGCAGCCACACCTTCGACTCGCCGGTGCGCCGGCGCACCGCGTGGTAGATGCGCACGTCGACCAGCTGTCCGATCAGGAACGCGGTGATCGAGCCGCCGATGGTCCACAGGCCCTGGCCGAAGGTGGCGGCATAGGCGGCCTGCATGTCCGGCACGCCCTGCGGCACGCCGATCGTCACCCACCACGGCGCGGGCGCGAGGCCGATGGCGACATAGGCGAAGGCGAAGGCATAGGCGATCAGGAACACCGCGAGCCAGGAGATGAACCGCACGCCACGGCGGCCGAAGTACTCGTTGACCACGTCGGTGAGGAGGAACACGACGGGCCACAGCAGCACGCCGGCGGTGAAATTCAGGCTGCCGCTCTGGCCGTAGAGGTTCCATTCGAAGGGCGCGATGCCGAGCGTGGTTTCGAGCGCGAAGATCTTGACCCCGATGAACTCGGCCATGATCGCGTTGGCGATGAACACGCCGGAGAGGACCAGGAACAGGCGTTGGACCTTGGGATCGGCGTGCATGGCGCGGCTCGGGATCGGTGGCGTTGCGGGCGCGGCGACGGGGGCTCAGGCCTGCGGCGTGTCGTCGTGCGCGCGCTCGAAGCGGAACTTCGCCGGTGCCACCGCGCCGCCGGAGATGATGAAGGCCATGGCCTGCTCCATGGTCCAGTCCGTGGGCGTGAGCTTCTCCACCGGCACGACTTCGAGATAGCCCGAGGTCGGATTGGGCGTGGTGGGCACGTACACCGCCGCGTACTCCCTGCCGGTCGCGTCGTCGCGCAACGTGCGCGTGACCAGCCCCACGGTCTTCATCTCGCGATGCGGGAAGTCGATCAGGACCACGCGGTTGGTGCCGTCGGGCTTGGTCTGCAACAGGTCGAGCAGCTTCTTGGTCCCGCCGTAGATGGTCTGCACCAGCGGGATGCGGGTGAGCAGGGCATCGAAGGCGGCGATCAGGCGCTGGCCCAGCACCCGGGTGGCGAGCCAGCCGATCGCGACGATGAACAACACGGTGCCGATGGCGCCGATCGTGGCCTGGGTCCAGCGGTCGTCGAGCCAACCCAGCATGCCCGGGAAGTCGTAGGCCAGCGGCTCCACGACGCGCCGGATCAGCGGCGCGGAGATCGACGACAGCAGGCCGAACACGAAGGTGAACACCACCCAGGTGAGCCAGATCGGCAGCAGGGTCAGCACGCCGGCGACCAGGTATCGCTGCAGGTGGGGCTTGCGGGGCGGGCGCGCGGCGACGGGCTTCATCGCCGCGATGCTAACGTATCGGCCTGCCGCGGCGGGGCCGCGCCCCGGGAGACGACGCGATGGCTGCCGTGCCCGTCGATGCGCTGGTGCCGGTGGTGATCCCGCTGGTGGGACTGCCGGGCGCCGGCAAGTCCACGCTCGCCGACGCGCTGGCACGGGCCTTCGGCCTGCGCACGGTATCGCGCGACGTGATCCGCGATGCGCTGTTCCCCGAGTGTCGCTACACGCCGACGGAGCAGCGCGCGGCGTTCCGCGCCGTGCTGCTCGCGGTCGAGGTCAACTGCGCGCTGGGCGTGGGCAGCGTGATCGACGGCATGACCTTCTCGCGCGCCGCCGACCTCGATCGCGTCGACGCGCTCGCGCGGCGCTACGACGCCCGCGCCGTGCCGATCTGGCTCGACGTGCCGCCGCACGTGGCGCGCGAGCGCATCGCGCGCGACCTCACCCGCGGCGCCCACCCGGCCGCCGACCGCAACCCGGAGTTGGTCGCGCAAGTGGCGCGGCGCTTCGAGGCGCCGCCGCCCTCGGTCGCCGCGATCGACGCCAGCCTCCCGATCGAGGCCGTGCGCGAGCAGGCCTTCGCGATCGTGCGGGCGGCGCTGGCCGCCCCGCGCTGACCGCGCGCGACGTGCACGGCGATGCCCTTGTAGGAGCGCATCCCATGCGCGACCGAAGCACCGCGAACCGCCTTCCCGTCCGTTCGGACGCGCGGCGTCCGCGGTCGCGCATGAGATGCGCTCCTACAGTCAGGTCCGTCGCAACCCTGCGGCTTGTCAGGCTCGGCGCCTGAGCCGCACGTGCAGCTGCTTGCGGCTGCGCGCCACCAGCTCGCCGCTGGCGGTGCGGATCCCGGTCTCGAACCAGCGCAGGACCTTGTCGCCGCCGGCTGCCGCGGCCCGCAACTCCGCGATCGCCGCCGGATCGACGCGGATGTCGGCGTACACCGGTTCGCGCACCGCCTTGATGAACTCGATGTCGGCGGCCTTGTCCCACACGATGTAGTCGCGCCCGAGCGTCTCCATGACCAGGATCATCCAGAACGGATCGGTCATCGCGAACAGGCTGCCGCCGAAGTGGGTGCCGACGTAGTTGGCGGTGAACCAGCGGCGCCGGAGCTCGATGCGGGCACCGCTCCAGTCGTCGGCGATCTCGAGCACGCGGATGCCGCTCATCAGGAACGGCGGCCACCAGCGCAGCACGCGGCGCAGCTTGCGCGGGTTCATTCGCGTCGGGCTAGAACAGCATCGAGGCCATCTGGCGCCGCGTGCGGCTGACCAGGTCCGCATCCTCGACCAGGTCGAAGGCCGCGATCAGGCACTTGCGCCCGAGGTCGTCCTCGAAGGCGCGGTCGCGGCGCATGATCTCGAGGAACTGGGCCAGCGCCAGCTCGGCTTCGCCGTCGATCAGCAGTCGAGTCCCCAGCTGGTGGCGCGCCTTGAGGTTGGCCGGGTCGTGCTTGACCAGCACCGCGAGTTCGCCCAGCGGCGGCGCGCCCTTGAGCACGCGGGCGAAGGCCAGCTGCGAGCGCAGGGTCTTCGCCGGCGCGGATTCGGCCAGGTTGGCGGGCAGTGCATCGAGCAGCCGCGCCGCTTCATCGACCTCGCCCAGCGACATCAGCACCGTGGCCAGTTCCAGCTTCGACTCGTCGCGGCCCGGCTCGGCCGCGATCGCCGCGCGCAGCTCCAGCACGCGCTGCGCCGGATCGACCGGCACCACCTCGGGTTCCGCTTCGGCCACGGCGGCGGGCGGGCCGACATGGGCCTCGAGGATCTCGCGGATCACCGATTCGGGCTGCACGCCCATGAAGCCGTCCAGCGGACGGCCGTCCTTGAGCAGCATCACGGTGGGCAGCGAGCGGATGCCGAACAACTGCGCCAGCTGGGCCTGCTCGTCGGTGTTGACCTTGGCCAGCAGCACCTGGCCGCCGTAGTCGGCCACCACCTTCTCCAGGATCGGCGTGAGCTGCTTGCACGGCGCGCACCAGGGCGCCCAGAAATCGACCAGCACCGGGACCTTGGTCGAGGCGACGAGCACCTTCTGCTCGAAATCGGCCTGGGTGACGTCATGGATGTGCGGGGAATCGCTCACGGAAGGCTCCTGCAGGCGTGCGCGTCAATGTGGGGGTGGGGGCGACGCTTGGCAAGGCCCGGGGTACGGCAACAACCGGCGCTTGTCGCGCGCAAGGCGCGCTCCTACAACGCCGGCGCTGTAGGAGCGCATCTCATGCGCGACCGCGGCGCCATGCATCGCGGCGTCCCGCAATGGTGCGGTCGCGCACAAGGTGCGCTCCTACCGGAGCGGGCGTGGGAACCTGCGCCAACTCGCGGCCGGGCTCAGGGCTGCTTGTACGCGACCCCGCCCTTCATCACGAAGGCGACGTTCTGCACCGCCTTGATGTCGGCGATCGGGTCGCCCTGCACGGCGACGATGTCGGCGTACTTGCCGGCCTCGAGCGTGCCGACGTTGGCGCTGTCGCCCAGCAGTTCGGCCGCGCTGCGGGTCGCGGCCTGGATGGCTTCCATCGGCGGCATGCCGGCCTCGACCATCAGGACGAATTCGCGCGCATTCTGGCCGTGCGGGAACACGCCGGCGTCGGTGCCGAAGGCGATCTTGACCCCGGCCGCGTAGGCGCGCGCGAAGGTCTTCTGGATCTGCGGACCCACGGCCAGGGCCTTGGGCCGCACGATGTCCGGGTAGTAGCCGGCCTCCTTCGCCTTCTCGCCCACGAACACGCCGGCGCTGATGGTCGGCACGTACCAGGTGCCGTTCTTCTTCATCACGTCGATGGTGGCGTCGCTCATGAAGGTGCCGTGCTCGATCGAGTCGACGCCGCCCTCGGAGGCGCGGCGGATGCCCTCGTCGCCGTGCGCGTGCGCCGCGACCTTGAAGCCGTAGTCGTGCGCGGTGCTGGTGATGGCCTCGATCTCGTCGAGCATGAACTGCGGGTTCTGGCCGTTCTTGGCGTAGGACAGCACGCCGCCGGTGGCGGTGATCTTGATCAGGTCGGAGCCTTCCTTGTAGCGCTGCCGCACCGCCTTGCGCGCCTCCAGCGGGCCCGCCACCACGCCGTCCTCCGGGCCGGGGTAACCCAGGGCCTTGGTCAGCGAGGCGTTGATGCCGTTGCGCGGGTCGGCATGGCCGCCGGTGGTGGCGATGGACTTGCCGGCGGCGTAGATGCGCGGCCCGCGCACCACGCCCTTGGCGATGGCATCGCGCAGGCTCAGCGCGATGCCGTCGGCGCTGCCGAGGTCGCGCACCGTGGTGAAGCCGGCCATCAGCGTGCGCTCGGCATAGCCGGTGCTGCGATAGGCGTAGTCGGAGGGATTGAGGCGGAAGCCCTCGGAATAGGCCTGCGCGCTGGTCTCCGAGGTCAGGTGCACGTGCATGTCGATCCAGCCCGGCATGCAGGTCTGGCCCGGCAGGTCGATGACGGTGGCGCCGGCGATCTCGGCGCGGCCGGGCTGCACGGACTTCACCCGGTCGCCTTCGATCACGATGCTGGTGGCCCCCAGCGTCTTGCCGGCGACCACGTCGATGAGCGCGTCGCAGCGCACCACGGTGGGTGCGGGCGCGGCGGCCGGCGCCTGGGCCGAGGCGCCGGCGGCGCACGAGAGGATGGCAACGGCGAGCAGCGTGGGGGTGGGCTTCACGGGGCGGTGCTCCAAGGGGGTGCGCGCATCATAGCCGGCCGCCGTCGCCGCTTGCTTTGCAGCCCTGCTGCGCTGCGGTACGCTCGTTGGTTTCCGCCTTCGTCCACCCGCCGGCAATGCAAGAAGCCTACGACCCGACCGCGGTGGAAGCCGCCGCCCAGGCCTACTGGAACCGCACCCGCGCGTTCGAGGTCAAGGAGGACCCGGGCAAGCCCAAGTACTACTGCCTGTCGATGCTGCCGTACCCCTCCGGGGCGCTGCACATGGGCCACGTGCGCAACTACACCATCGGCGACGTGTTCAGCCGCTACCAGCGCATGCAGGGTTTCAACGTGCTGCAGCCGATGGGCTGGGACGCCTTCGGCCTGCCGGCCGAGAACGCCGCGATCAAGAACAACACCGCGCCGGCGAAGTGGACCTACGCCAACATCGACCACATGCGCAGCCAGCTCAAGTCGCTGGGCTACGCCTACGACTGGTCGCGCGAGGTCACCACCTGCAAGCCGGAGTACTACCGCTGGGAGCAGCTGATGTTCGTGCGGCTGTTCAAGCAGGGCCTGGTGTACCGGCGCAACGCGGTGGTGAACTGGGACCCGGTCGACCAGACCGTGCTGGCCAACGAGCAGGTCGTCGACGGCCGCGGCTGGCGCTCCGGCGCGGTGGTGGAGAAGCGCGAGATCCCGCAGTGGTTCTTCCGCATCACCGCCTATGCCGAGGAACTGCTCCGCGAGCTCGACCGGCTCGACGGCTGGCCGGACGCGGTCAAGACCATGCAGCGCAACTGGATCGGGCGCTCGGAAGGGCTGGAGATCCGCTTCGACGTCGCCGGCGACCATCCGCCGATCGAGGTCTACACCACGCGCCCGGACACGCTCATGGGCGTGACCTTCGTCAGCGTGGCGGCGGAGCATCCGCTGGCGCTGCAGGCGGCGCGATCGAATGCGGCGGTCGCGGCCTTCGTGGCCAGCTGCAGGTCCGGTGGCGTGGCCGAGGCCGAGCTCGAGACCATGGAGAAGCGCGGCATCGACACCGGCCTGCGCGCGATCCATCCGTTGAGCGGCGCGGAAGTGCCGATCTGGATCGCCAACTTCGTGCTGATGGGCTACGGCACCGGCGCGGTGATGGCGGTGCCGGGGCACGACCAGCGCGACTGGGAGTTCGCGACGAAGTACGGGCTGCCGATCCGGCAGGTCATCGCGCCGGCCTCCGCCGCGGCCGGCGACCTCGCGCAAGCCGCCTTCGTGGACAAGGGCGTGTGCGTGAACTCCGGCCCGCTGCTCGACGGCAAGGACTACGCCGCCGCCTTCGAGGCGCTGGCGGCGAAGTTCGAAGCCGAAGGCCGCGGCCGCCGCAAGGTGAACTACCGGCTGCGCGACTGGGGCATCTCGCGCCAGCGCTACTGGGGCTGCCCGATCCCGGTGATCTACCGCGCCGACGGCACCGCGGTGCCGGTGCCCGAGGACCAGTTGCCGGTGCTGCTGCCCGAGGACGTGCGCTTCGAGGGCGTCAAGTCGCCGATCAAGTCGGACCCGAAGTGGCGCCAGTGCCTCGATCCCGAGACCGGCGCGCCGGCCGAGCGCGAGACCGACACCTTCGACACCTTCGTCGAATCGAGCTGGTACTACGCCCGCTACTGCAGCCCGGGCGCGGACGGCATCCTCGACGAGCGCGCCAACTACTGGCTGCCGGTCGACCAGTACATCGGCGGCATCGAGCACGCGGTGATGCACCTGCTGTACTTCCGCTTCTGGCACAAGCTGATGCGCGACGCCGGCCTGGTGCGCAGCGACGAGCCGGCGACGAACCTGCTGTGCCAGGGCATGGTGGTCGCGGAGACCTACTACCGCGACGACGCCGACGGCGGCAAGACCTGGATCAACCCGGCCGACGTCGACGTCATCGTGGACGCCAGGGGCAAGATCACCGGCGCCACGCTCAAGGCCGACGGCGCGCCGGTGGCGATCGGCGCGATCGAGAAGATGTCGAAGTCGAAGAACAACGGCGTCGACCCGCAGCTGATGGTGCAGCAGTACGGCGCCGACACGGTGCGCCTGTTCTCGATGTTCGCCGCGCCGCCGGACCAGTCGCTGGAATGGTCGGAAGCCGGCGTCGAGGGCATGGCGCGGTTCCTGCGCCGGCTGTGGACGCAGGTGCACCGCCACGTGTCGCGCGGGCCCGCGCCGGCGCTGGACCCCGCCGCGCTGGACCCGGCGCAGCGCGCCGTGCGCCGCCAGCTGCACGAGACCATCGCCAAGGTCGGCGACGACATCGGCCGCCGCCGCACCTTCAACACCGCGATCGCCGCGGTGATGGAGCTGATGAACGCGCTGGCGAAGTTCGACGACGCCTCGCCGCACGGCCGCGCCGTGCTGCAGGAGGCGTGGGAGGCGATCGTGCTGCTGCTCGACCCGATCACGCCGCACATCTGCCACGCGCTGCGCCAGGCGCTGGGCCACGCCGAAACCCTGCTCGAGGACCTGCCGTACCCGAAGCCCGATCCGGCCGCGCTGGTCAAGGACACGCTGCGCCTCGCGGTGCAGGTCAACGGCAAGCTGCGCGGCGAGATCGACGCGCCGGTCGGCGCCGACCGCGCCGCGGTCGAGGCGCTGGCGCTGGCCGATGCCGGCGTCCAGCGCTTCATCGCCGGCGCCACGCCGAAGAAGGTCATCGTGGTTCCGGGCAAGATCGTCAACATCGTGCTCTGATGCCGCGACCGCCAAGGCCCGACCGCATGCGCCCGCTCCCGCTCCCGCTGCTTGCCCTCCTGCTGCTCGCCGGCTGCGGATTCCATCCGCGCGGCGAGATCGTGCTGCCGCCGGCGCTGGCCACGGCCTCGCTGGAGGTGGCCGATCCCTTCAGCCCCGTGGCGCGCGACCTGCGCGACGCGCTCAGGCGCGCCGGCGTGGTGCTGGTGCCGGCCGGCAGCGAGGGCGCGGGCGCGATCCGCGTGCCGGTCAACCAGGTGGTGCGCGACACCCTGGTGGTGAGCGCCAACGCCAAGGTGCAGGAATACGTGGTGCGCCACCGCGTGGAGCTGTCCGCGGCCGACGCCAGCGGCAAGCTGCTGTTCGGACCGGCCACGATCGAGCTCGCGCGCCCCTTCACCTTCGACCAGACCCAGGGCCTGGCGGCGGCGCAGGAGGAGGAACTGATCCGCGCCGAGCTGGAGAAGGAAATGGTGCAGCAGATCCTGCGCCGCCTCGAGACCCTCGCGGCGCCGCGACCGGGCGCCTGACGGCCGCCCCATGGCCTGGAAACCCGAGCAACTCGACGAGCACCTTGCAACGGCCGCGGCGCTCAGGCCGGTGTACCTCCTGGCCGGCGACGAACACCTGATCCTGTTCGAGGCCGCCGACGCGCTACGCCGCCGCGCGCGCGAGCTGGGTTACGCCGAGCGCGAAGTGTTCGAGGCCGAGTCGGGCTTCGACTGGGACGAGCTCGCCCGCGCCGGCGCCAGCCTGTCGCTGTTCGCCTCGCGCCGCGTGCTCGACCTGCGCCTGCCGACCGGGCGCCCGGGCAGCGAGGGCGCGGCCGCGATCACGGCGCTGCTGCAGTCGCCGCCGCCGGATACCGTGCTGCTGATCACCGCGCCGACCTGGAGCAAGTCGCACGAGACCGCCTGGGTGGGCGCGGTCGACGCCGTCGGCCCGGTGGTCGTGTACTGGCCGCTCAAGCCGCAGGAGCTGCCGGACTGGATCGCGCGCCGCGCTGCGCGCGCCGGCCTCAGGCTCACGCCGGACGCGGTGGGCCTGCTGGTCGAGCGCATGGAGGGCAACCTGCTCGCGGCCGCGCAGGAGATCGACAAGCTGGTGCTGCTGGCGCAGGGCCGCGCGCTCGATGCCGGCGCGCTCGATGCGCTGGTCGCCGACAGCGCGCGCTTCGACGTGTTCCGGCTGGTCGACGTGGCGCTGGGCGGCGAGGTCGCGCGCGCGGTGCGCATCGTCGCCGCGCTGCGCGCCGAGGGCGAGGCGGTGCCCGGCCTGATCGGCCCGGTGGCGCTGGCCCTGTCCACCCTGGTGCGCGCGGCGGCGGCGGTGGAGCGCGGCCAGTCGCCGGACGCGGCGCTCAACGCCGAGCGGGTCTGGCGGGCCAAGATCCCGGTTTACCGCGCCGCCCTGCGCCGCGGCGGCCTCGCGTTCTGGGAAACGCGCCTGGCCGAAGCGGCGCGCGTGGAGCGCATCGGCAAGGGTCGCGGCGACGGCGACGCCTGGCGCGACTTCGAGCGCCTCGTCGCCGCCATGGCCGACGCCCGCCTCGCGCGCGCGCTGGCGCCGGCCTGAGCCATGCCCACCCGCGATCCCGGCGGCTGGCCCCGTGGGAAAGGCTCCAGCCGCGACTCCCGCCAGGCCCGGGGTCGCTCGCGGTCGCGGCCGAAGCCGCTCCCACAGGGCCGGAGCGCGGCGCTGCGCGCATGACCCCGCTCGCGCTCTTCGGCGGCACCTTCGACCCGGTCCACCACGGCCACCTGCGCGTGGCCTGGGAAGCGGCCGAAGCCCTCGACGCCGAGGTGCGCCTGGTACCCGCGAACGTCCCGCCGCATCGCCCGCAACCCGGCGCCAGCGCGGAACAGCGGCTGGCCATGCTGCGCCTGGCCCTGGCCGGCCAGTCGCGCCTGGCCATCGATGCCCGCGAACTCGCGCGCGGCGGACCGTCGTACACGGTCGACACGCTGCGCGAGGTGCGGGCCGAGATCGGCCCCGACCGGCCCCTGCTGCTGCTGGTCGGCGCCGACGCCTACGCCGGCCTGCCGACCTGGAACCGCTGGCTGGAGCTTTTCGGCCTCGCGCACCTGGTAGTGCTGACCCGGCCCGGCCACGGCGCGACCTGGGGCGGCGTGCTGGCGCTGGAGACGCGGGCACGCGCGGCCGAATCGGCCGCAACCCTGCGCGAAACGCCCGGCGGCCGCGTGCTGGAACTCGGGGTGACCGCGTTGGAGGTGTCGGCCAGCGCCGTGCGCGCGGCCTGCGCGGCCGGGCACGAGCCGCGCTACCTGGTGCCCGACGCGGTGCTGGA
>CAZTNB010000052.1:16334-18436 GCA_964614825.1 uncultured Gammaproteobacteria bacterium | reverse complement strand
TGCAGGGCGCCGAGCCGCTGTTCTTCCTCGACTACTTCGCCACCGGCAAGCTCGAGGTCGACACCGCGGTGGCGGTGGTGGGCGGCATCGCCCGCGGCTGCGAGCTGGCCGGCTGCGCGCTGATCGGCGGCGAGACGGCCGAGATGCCCGACATGTACGCGCCCGGCGAATACGATCTCGCCGGCTTCTGCGTCGGCGCGGTGGAGCGGGCGGCGCTGATCGACGAGAACCGCGTGCGCGAGGGCGACCTGATCCTCGGCATCGATTCCAGCGGGCCGCACTCCAACGGCTACTCGCTGATCCGCCGGATCCTCGCCGTCAGCGGCGCCGACCTCGCGCAGGACGTGGGCGGCGTGGCGCTGGCCGACGCGCTGATGGCGCCGACGCGCATCTACGTCAAGCCGATCCTGGCCCTGCTCGCCCGGGCCCGCGTCTCGGGCATGGCCCACATCACCGGCGGTGGCCTGACCGAGAACGTCATCCGCGTGGTGCCCGCGGGGCTCGGCATCGAGATCGACCCCTCGCGCTGGGCCCTGCCGCCGGTGTTCCGCTGGCTGCAGGAGGCCGGCCGGGTCGCCGACGCCGAGATGTGGCGCACCTTCAACTGCGGCATCGGTTTCACCGTGATCGCGGCGCCCGCCGATGTCGCCGCCGTGCGCGGATCGCTCGATGCGCAGGGGCTGGCGCACCGCGAGATCGGCCGCGTGGTGCGTGCCGCCGGCGCCGACCGCGTGCGCATCGGCTGAGGCGCCGGCGCGATGCTGCGCATCGCAGTGCTCGCCTCCGGGCGCGGCTCCAACCTGCAGGCCCTGGTCGCGGCGCGCGACGCCGGCCTGCTGCCGGTGCAGCTGGTCGGCGTCTACTCCGACCGGCCGCTGGCGCGCGCGCTCACGCGTGCGCGCGACGCCGGCATCCACGCCGAGGCGCTGTTGCCGCGCCACCACGCCGATCGCCTCTCGTACGACCGCGCCCTGTTCGAGCGCGTGGCCGCGGTTCAGCCCGGACTCATCGTCTGCGCGGGATACATGCGCATCCTGTCGGCCGAAGTGGTCGAGCCCTGGATCGGACGCATGCTCAACATCCATCCCTCGCTGCTGCCGGCCTACCAGGGCCTGCACACGCACGAGCGCGTGCTGCGCGCCGGCGACCGCAGCCACGGCGCCAGCGTGCACTTCGTCACCCCGGAGCTCGATGGCGGGCCGGTGATCGCGCGCGTGCGCATGGCGGTGGAGGACGGCGACACCGCCGAGCGGCTGGCCGCGCGGCTGCTGCCGCTGGAGCACCGCCTGCTGGTCGCGAGCGTGGGCCTGTACGCGCGCCGGCGCCTGGTGCCCACGCCCTTCGGCGTGGCGCTGGACGACCGCCTGCTGTCGGCGCCGCTCGAACTCGATGCCGCCGGCGTCCTGCGCAGCGACGATGGCACCGCGGCCTGAACGCTGGCTGGCGGCGCTGCTGGCGCTGGGCGCCGGGCTGGCGCTGGCCGCGCCGCCGCTGGCGCCGTTCCGCGCCGACTACGTGGCGGCGCGCAATGGCAGCGACATCGGCGAGGCGCAGAGCGCGCTGAGCGCGGTGGAGGGCGAGACCTGGGAGTTCCTCACCCATACCCGCGGCACCCGCGGCCTGGCCGCGCTGGCCGGGATCGAGGTGCTGGAGAAGTCCGAGTTCCGCTGGCGCGGGCGCCTGCCGGAGCTGGTCCAGTACGACTACCGGCAGGAGGCGGCCTGGTCCAGCCGCGAGCGCTCGCTGCGGGTCGATGCGGCGGCCGGCTCCATCGCCAGCCGCGATCGCGACCGTTCGTATTCGCTGGCCTTCGAGGCGGGCGTCTCGGATCGCAATGCGGTGGTGCTGGCCATCGCCGCCGCGCTGGCGGCCGACGCGCCGGAGCTGCGCTTCCGGGTCGCCGACAAGGACAAGGTCGAGTGGCACACGTACCGCCGCGCCGGCACCGAGTCGCTCGAGACCCCGGCTGGCACCTTCGACACGATCCGCGTCGAGCGCGTGCGCGAGAAGCCCGGCCGCACCACCACCAGCTGGTTCGCGCCGGCCGCGGGCTACGTGCCGGTGCGCATCCTGCAGCGCGAGCCCGACGGCGAGACCTTCGA
>CAZTNB010000052.1:0-16234 GCA_964614825.1 uncultured Gammaproteobacteria bacterium | reverse complement strand
TGCGCATCCTGCAGCGCGAGCCCGACGGCGAGACCTTCGAGCTGCGGCTGGTGCGGCTGCAGCGCTGAGGTGCACCCGCCGCGATCGCCGCCCGCGGCCGCGGCTGGTGCCTGCGCGCGCCGTGCCGGCCGGCCGCACGAGCTCCGGCGCGGGCCTGGAGACGCGCCTGGTGCTTGCCCTAGGCGGCGCCCGCCTGCAACGCCGTCGCGATCGAGTCCTCCAGCGCGGCGGCCGTGATCGGCTTGCGCAGGAAGCCATCGAAGCCGGCTTCGCGGCAGCGCGCCTCCACATCGGGCTCGCTGCGCGCGGTGATGGCGATCGCGTGCACGCGCGGCATGCCCTGCGCCTCGCGCTTGCGCAGCATGCGGATCAGGCGCAGGCCATCGACGCCCGGCAAGTCGAGGTCGATGTAGGCGAGGTCGAACACGCGCTCGCCGGTGAGGCGCAGCGCGTCCAGCCCGTTGGCGCCGGCTTCCACCGCGTGCCCCAGGCCCTGCAGCAGGCCGACCAGCACCGCGCGCATGGTGGCGTCGTCCTCCACCACCAGCACGTCCCGCGGCCCTGCCGGCACCGGCGCGGCGGAGGCCGTCGGGCCGGCCGCGCCATCGGCCCCCGCAACCACCAGCGGCAGGGCGACACGGAACGTGGTGCCGGCGCCAACCTGGCTCTGCACCGTGATGCGGCCGCCCATGAGTTCGACCAGGCGGCGCGAAATGGCGAGGCCGAGGCCGCTGCCGCCGCGGCCGCCGCCCGCCTCGCCGGCCTGCTCGTAGCGGGCGAACAGGCGCGCCACGGTGGCCTCGGACATGCCCGGCCCGGTGTCGCTGACCGCGAACACCAGCTCGGCGCCATCGGCCGCCGCGCGCCCCACCGCCAGGGTCACGCGCCCGGCGCCGGTGAACTTGAGCGCGTTGTTGACCAGGTTGAGCAGCACCTGCTTGAGCCGCACCGGGTCGACCAGCGCGCGCGCCGGCACGTCCTCGCCCACGCCGGACCAGAAGTCGAGCCCGCGTTCGGCCGCCAGCGGCGCCTGCAGCGCGGTGACCTCGTCGACCAGGCCGCGCAGGTCGCAGGGCTGCGGATCGAGCTCGAGGCGGCCGGCTTCGATGCGGCTGAGGTCGAGCAGGTCGTTGATCAGCTTGAGCAGGTGCTCGCCCGAGCGCTGGATGGTGCGGGCGTGGTCGCGCTGGCGCTCGTCGAGCCGGGTGCGCAGCAGCAGCTCGGTCATGCCCAGCAGGCCGCTCATCGGCGTGCGGATCTCGTGGCCCACGTCGGCGAGGAACTCGCTCTTGGCCTGGCTCTGGCGCTCGGCGGAGCGACGACGCTCGTCGGCCAGCGCCAGCGCATGGCTGCGCTCGAGTCGCGCGCGCCACGCGCGCAGGGCGAGCCAGGCCAGCAGCGCCGCGCCGAGCGCATAGGCCGCCCAGGCCAGCGGGTGCCGCCAGGGCGGCGTCGCCACGGCCAGGCGCAAGGGCGTGGCGAGCTCGGCCCAGTCGCCGCCGGGCGCCGCGCCGGCGACGCGCAGCCGGTACTCGCCGGGCGCAAGTTGCGGATACACCCGCTCGGCGGCGCTGCCGTTGTCGTGCCAGTCCTGCTCCAGGCCCTCGAGCCGGAAGCGGTAGCGATTGGCCGCGGGATCGGCGTAGGACAGCGCGCGCGCGGCGACGCGCAATTCGCCGTCGCGGTGGTCGAGCAGGATCGGCGCGGCGGGATCGAGCGCGCGGCGCTGCCCGTCGCGCAGGGTGTCGACCGCCGCCAGCACGACGGGCGGCGGCGGCGCGCCTTCCTCGAGCTGCGCCGGGTCGAGCGCGATCACGCCGCTGGCATGGCCGAACAGCAGCAGCCCGTCGGCGCCCTGCTGCGCCACCCGCGTGCCGGGCACCAGGCCCGCGAGGCCATCGGCGACGCCGAAGGCACGCACGCTGTCCGTCCGCGGGTCGTAGCGCAGCAGTCCGCGCGCGCCCGGCAGCCACACGCGATCGGCGGCGTCGATGGCAAGGCCCGCCACGCGCGCCGCCGGCAGGCCCTGCGCCGCGCCGACGCGGCGCCGCGGCACGAAGCGCGCGCCCTCGACCTCGCCCTGCACCAGTTCGGTCAGGGTGTGCAGCCACACTGCACCGACCGCGTCGAAGGCCAGGCCATCGATGCGCCCCGCCGGCACGCCCTCGATGGCGACGAAGCGCGTGCCATCGGCCTCGAGCCGGTCCACGCCGCCCTTGCCGGCGGTCCACAGGCGCCCGTCGCGGTCGAAGGCGAGCTGCTCGAGTTCGCCATCGCGCGGGCCGTCCACGCCGGGCATGTAACGGCGCACGCGGCGCGTCGCCGGATCCAGGCGCTGCAGCGCGCCGCCGGTCACCGCGAACCAGATCCCGCCCTGCGGTTCGACCGCCGCCAGGTTGGCCGTGCCGGGCGCGGGCGACGCCGAATCCGCCGCCACGTGCGGCAGGGCCTCGACCGCGCCGCGGGCCGGATCCATGCGCACGATGCCCAGCGGATGCGAGAGCCACAGGCCGGCGCGCGTGCAGGCCAGCGCGCGCACGCGCTGCCCGGCCGGCAGCAGCGGCAGCGCGCCGCTGGCATTGACGCTGGAACGGGTGCCGGTGCGCGGATCGACGCGCCACAGGCCGCCGTCGCTGCGCGCCATCCAGACCGCGCCGTCGGGGCAGCGTGCGTACGGCGGCTCCCAGCCGGCGCCGGCCTCGGGGCCGCCGGGGTCGTCGGCGCGCAGCAGGCTGAAGTTGCGCCAGTGCGGCGGCAGGTAGGCGACGCCGGTGGTGAGGGTGGCGATCCAGGTCCCGCCCTCGCGATCGCGGTGGAGGTCGGTGATCGAGTTGCCCGGCAGCGTGCCGGGCGTGGCGGGCAGGTAGTGGTGCAGCACGGTGGTGCCGTCGCCGGCGCGCGCGACCAACCCGCGGCGGGTCGCGATCCAGTGGCCGCCGGCGCCGTCGTCGACCACGCCATCGAGGATCGGGCGCGCCGGCGCCGCCGGCGCCAGCGGCACCGGCTCCAGCGCGCCGGGCGCGCCTTCGCGCGCGGCGATCCGATGCAACGCATCGCGCGTGCCCAGCCACACCTGCCCCTGCGCATCGACGTCGATCGCGGTGACCAGCACGCCGTCGAGGTAGGCCTGCGCCTGCGCCGGCATGCCGTCGGCGCCCAGGCGCAGCGCCACCGCGCCCTGGTCGCTCGCCACCCACAGCCAGCCCTGCGCGTCGACCGCCAGCGCGATGATGGTGTCGCCCGGCGGCGCCAGCGTGGCGCCGGCTTCGCGTCGCAGCCGCCGCACCTTGCCCTGCGCGTCGATGCGCGCCAGGCCCGCGGCGTAGCCGCCGACCCAGATCGCGCCATCGGGCGCCTGCGTGATCGCCCAGACATCGTCGGCGGGCAGCGAGGCCGGGTCGCCGGCGCGCATGCGCCAGCCGCGGAATCCGCGCCGCGCGCCATCGAGCACCGCGAGGCCGCCGTCCTCGGTGCCGACCCAGACCTGGTCGTCGCGATCGACGTACAGCACCTGCGCCGCGTTGTCGGGCAGCGAGGCCGGGTCGGCCGGGTCGTGGCGCCACACCGCGAAGGCGTGGCCGTCGTAGCGCGCCAGGCCATCGGCGGTGGCGAACCACACGTAGCCGCGGGCGTCGCCGGCGATGTCGTGCACCTGCGCCGACGGCAGGCCCTCGGCGGTGCCGAGGGCGCGGAACAGCGGCGCCGGCGCCAGCGCCAGCGCCCACGCAGGCGCGGCCAGCAACGCGGCGAGCCCGAGCAGGCGACGGCGCATCCGAAGCTCCCCGACTTCGATCGCTACAATCCCAGCATAGCCGATGAACGCCCCGCGCCCGACCCGCCCCACCCTGCCCCTGCGCGGCCTGCTGCTGGTCGTGCTGGCGCTCGCCACCGTGGGGCTGCTGCTGGCCATGCTGCTCGCGGCCGACACCGCCCTGTCGGTGTGGCAGCGCCTGCGCGAGGCGCCGGCCTGGCTGGGCTGGGGCGTCGCGGCGGCGATCGGCGGCCTGCTCGGCGCCAGCGCCTGGCTGGGCTGGCGCCTGTGGCGCGGCCCGCGCCAGCCGCGCGCGACCGGCGCGCCACCGACGCGCGCGGCGGTCGAGGCGCGCCTGGACCAGCTGGAGGCGCGCGCCGCCGGGGCGCCGGGACGCGAGGAACTCGCGGCGCTGGACGCGCGCGCCGCCAGCGGCGAATTGCACGTGGGCGTGTTCGGCCGCAGCAGCACCGGCAAGAGCAGCCTGGTGCGCGCGCTGGCGGGCCGCGACGACCTCGAGGTGGACGTGCGCGGCGGCACCACGCGCGCGGTGCAGCGCGCCGCCACGCGCCTGGCGGATGGCCGCGACCTGGTGCTCGCCGACCTGCCCGGCCTGGCCGAGCCGGGCGCGCCGGACCTGGCGCAGGCGGCGCGCGCCGAGGCGGTGCGCGCGCACGCGCTGGTCTACGTGGTCGACGGCGACCTGACGCGCGAGGAGGCGGCGGACCTCGAGCGCGTGCTGGCCCTGGGCAAGCCCACGGTGCTCGCCCTCAACAAGCACGATCGCTACGACGCCGCCGAGCGCGTGGCGCTGCTGCAGCGGCTGCGCGAATGCCTGCGCGGCCGCGCGCTGGTGGTGGGCGTGAGCGCGGGCGGGATGCAGGAGCTCGAGCGCGTCGACGCGCAGGGCCGGCGCACGCGCGTCACCCGCGAGCGCCCGCGCGAGCTGGCCGCGCTGCTCGTGGCGCTGGAGCGCTTGACCGCGCCCGGCGCCGCCGGACTGGAACCGGCGCGCCAGGCCGCGGTGCTGGCGACGCTGGACGAGCGCCTGGCCGCGCAGGAAGCGGCGCTGCGGTCCGCCGACGCAGAAGCCGCGGTGCGCAAGTACACCCGCCGCGCCGTGGTCGGCGCGCTGGCGGCGGTGGCGCCCGGCACCGACCTCGTCATCCAGGGCGCGCTGGCCACCGCGCTGTTGCGCGAACTCACCGCGCTCTACGGCCTCGGCCTGCGCGACGTCGACCTCGACCGTTTCGTCGAGCGCGCCGGCGGCACCGTGCGCACCGCCACCTCGGTCACGTTGGCGATCGCCGGCAACGCGCTCAAGGCCTTCCCGGGCCTGGGCACCCTGGGCGGCGGGCTGGTGCACGCGGTGGCGTACGGGCTGGTGTTCGACAGCCTGGGCCGCGCGGTGGCGGCGACGCTGGCCGAACGCGGCGCGCTCGATGCCAACGCCGCGCTCGCGCGCCTCGACCAGTCCCTGGCGCAAGCGCCTGAACCGGCGCGGCTCGGCGCCCTGCTGCGGCTGGCGCGCGACGCCGTGTCCAGCGAGCGCGAACCGCGCTGACGCGGCCCTAACGCCGCAAGCACCATGCTCGCCGCCATGCGCTCGATCGTGCTCCTCGTCCTGTGCGCCGGTCCCGCGGCCGTGGCCGCGCCGGCGGACTATGCATTCGATCAGGTGCACTCGCAGGTCATGTTCTCCGCCGACCACCTCGGCTTCTCGCATCCCGTCGGCCGCTTCGCCGCCCCGACCGGCAGCTTCCGCTTCGACGCCGACGACTGGTCCAGCGCCAGCGTGGACGCCACCGTCGACGTGGCCACGCTCGACCTCGGCGACGCCGCGTGGCAGAAGAAGATGCTGTCCGACGAGTTCTTCGACGCCGCCGCCCATCCGACCATGCGCTTCGTCTCCGAGCGGGTCGAGTCGACCGGCAAGGACAGCCTGCGCATCCATGGCCGGCTCACGCTGCGCGGCGTGACCCGGCCGCTGACCCTGGAGACGCGGATCAACCGCATCGGTCGCCACACCTACTCGATGAAGTACGTGGCCGGCTTCTCCGCCACCGCCACGCTCAAGCGCTCGGACTTCGGCATGACCCGCCTGCTGCCCGCCGTCGGCGACACGGTCGAGGTGCGGCTGGAGATCGAGGGCATCCGCTCCCGCTAGACTGGCGCGACGCGTCGCCCGGAACCGGCATGGCCCTGCGCAGCAACCAAGAGACCTGGGGCAGCGTGACCAAGGCCCTGCACTGGCTGGTCGCGCTGGCGATCGTCGGCCTGTTCTGCGTGGGCTGGTACATGAAGGGCTTGCCCAATTCGCCGGACAAGCTGCGGATCTACGCGCTGCACAAGTCGACCGGGCTCACGGTGCTCGCGCTGGTCGTGCTGCGCATCGCATGGCGCCTGGGCGAGGCGCGGCCCGCGCCGCCGCCGGGCATGCCGGCCTGGCAGGCGCGTATGTCCGCGGCGGTGCACCTGGCCCTCTACGCGGTGATGCTGGGCATGCCCTTGTCGGGCTGGTGGTTCAACTCCGCGGCCAATTTCCCGCTGCGCTGGTTCGGCCAGTTCACGGTGCCGGCGCTCGGTGGCGCCGACCCCGCGGGCAAGGCCCTGGCCGGCGCGATCCACTACTACGGCGCCTGGCTGCTGGCGCTGCTGTTCCTGCTCCACGTGGGCGGCGCGCTGGTGCACCATTTCGTCGATCGCGACGTGGTGCTGCGGCGCATGCTGCCCGGCGCCCGATCGTCGCCGCCGGCGCGATCGCCGCCGCCGGCCAACCTTCCCGAGGCCCCGCCATGACGCGCCTGCCTGCCGTGCTGCTGCTCCTCGCCTGCCCCGCCGCCGGCGCCGCCGACTGGCGCATGGTGCCGGAGCAGAGCAAGCTCGCCTTCCGCGGCGTCGCCTCCGGCGAAGCCTTCGATGGCGTGTTCCACCGCTACTCGCCCAGGGTCGCCTTCGATGCCGCCCGCCCGGAGACGATCTCGATCGACGTGGCCATCGACCTCGCCAGCGTCGACACGCGCAATGCGGAACGCGACGAGACCCTGGCGACCGAGGAGTTCTTCGCCCTCGCGGGCAACGCGCAGGCGCGCTTCCAGGCCAGCGACTGCAAGCCGGCCCAGCCGCCCAACGGCTATCGCTGCGCCGCGCGCCTGACCCTCAAGGGCCACACCAAGTCGTTCGAGTTCCCGTTCACCTGGGTCGACGGCCCCGACGGCAGCGCGGCGCTGGATTCGACCGTCACGCTGAACCGCCTCGACTACGCCGTGGGCACCGGCGACTGGGCCGACGCCGGGACCATCGCGCACGCGGTGGACGTCGACGTGCACCTGGTGCTCAAGCCGGGCGCGTGAGCCGGTTCCGCGACCTGCTCGCGCGCTGGACCGGCGCCGGCCGGCACGCGCCGGCGCAGCCGGCCGACGATCCGCTGGCCAGCGCCGCCGACAGCCTGCGCGCGCTGCTCGACGACCCGGCCACGCCGGCCGAGGTGCGTGCCGCGCTGGCGGCCGACTACGCCCAGGTCGCCGCGATGCTGGACAAGCTCGAGCATGGCGACCTGCACCTGGCGGTGTTCGGGCGCGTGAGCGTGGGCAAGTCGGCGCTGGCCAACGCGCTGCTGGGCGAGGAGGCCTTCGAGGTCGGCGTGCTGCACGGCACCACCCGGCAGGGGCAGTTGCGCCGCTGGCGCGAGGTCGACCGCTCCGGCGTGCACCTGATCGACACGCCCGGCATCAACGAGCTCGACGGCGAGGAGCGCGAGCGCATCGCGCACGAGATCGCCGCGCGCGCCGACCTGGTGCTGTTCGTCTGCGACGGCGACCTCACCGAGGTGGAACTCGCGGCGCTGCGCGACCTGGCGGCCGGACAGCGGCCGCTGCTGCTGGTGCTCAACAAGGCCGACCGCTACACCGGCGCGGAGCGCGAGCTGCTGCTGCAGCGCCTGCGCGAGCGCGCGCAGGGCCTGGTGGCGCCGGAGAACGTGCTGGAGGCCAGCGCGCGGCCGGCGCCGCGCAGCGTCCTGCGGGTCGACGCCGCCGGCGTCGAGACCGAGCAGCGGGAGGCGGCGTCCGCCGACATCGCGGCGCTGTCGCAGCGCATCGTGGCCGTGCTCGGCAGCGAGGGGCGCAGCCTGGCGGCGCTCAATGCCGCGCTGTTCGCCGGGCGCCTGTCCGATGCGGTGGCGCAGCGGATCCAGGCCCTGCGCGCCGACCTGGCCGAGCGCGTGATCCGTGGCTACTGCCTGGCCAAGGGGCTCGCGGTGGCGCTCAACCCGGTGCCGGTGGCCGACCTGCTGGCGGCGGCCGCGCTCGACGTGTCGATGGTGGTGCACCTGGCCCGCGTCTACCGCCAGCCGGTGTCGCGCGCGGAGGCCGGCGGCCTGATCGCCACCATCAGCGCCGCGCTGGCCGCGCTGATGGGCGCGGTGTGGGGCACGCACGTGCTGGCGTCGGCGCTCAAGGGCGTGACCGGCGGCCTCTCCACCGTGGTGACCGCCGGCGCGCAGGGCGCGCTGGCCTGGTACGCCACCCTGCTGGTGGGCCGCGCCGCGCAACGCTGGCTCGCCGCCGGCAAGAGCTGGGGCGAACTGGGTCCCAAGCGCGTGGTGACCGAGATCGTCGAATCGCTGGACCGCGATTCCGTGTTGCGCGAGGCGCGCGAGGAGATCCTGCGCCGACTGCGCGGCAGCGACTGATCGGCGACTCGCGGATCCCGCCACGCGGCGGCGGAAGCCGGCGCGGCCGCACGGGCCCTCAGGGGACCGGCGGTCGGCGCGGCATCGGCGCGGGGGTGGTTGCAGCCGCGGCTGGCGATCCGGCGGTCGCGGCCGAAGCCGCTCCCACAAGCGCGGCCTAGCCGCGGTCGGCGGCGCGCTGCACGCGTTCGGCCACCGCGTCGATCGCGGGATCGTCCGGGGTCAATTCGCGGGCGCGCGTGACCGAGCGGCCGGCGGCGTTGAACTGGCCGAACTGGAGCTGGCTCTCCGCCAGCGCGAGGTAGGCGGCGGCGAGATTGGCGCGCATGGCCGGCAGGTCCGCGTCGTCGCCCGCCACCGACAGCAGGGTGGCAACGGCGTCGCGCGCCTCGCCCAGGCGCTGCGCCTGCATGGCCTCGGCGAACTTGGCCTTGGCGCGCGGCGGGATCGCGGCGAGGCCGGCGCGCGCGGCGGCATTGTCGCGGTCGATGCGCAGCACGCCGCGATAGAGGTCGAAGGCGCTCAGGCCCGGCGGCGCGATCAGGTCGCCGGCGCGCAGCGCCGCGTCGGCCAGGGCGAGGTCGCGCGCGATCGCATCGGCGTCCTCGGGCGAGATCGCGTCGCGCTCGCCGGCGATGGCGATGCGCTCCTCGGCCTCGCGCAGGCGGCTGCGCATGACCTTGACCTCGGCCGCGGGCGCGCCCAGGCGCTCGCCCTCGGCGATCAGCGCCTTGGCGCGACCGGTATCGGCGCCCTCCAGCGCCGCCTCGGCCTGCACCAGCAGCGCCGCGCCGACCTGGCGCAGCCCGGCCAGGGCGCGCGGATTCGCGCGGTCGCGGCGCAGCACCTGTTCGAAGCTGGCGCGCGCATTGGCCTCGGCCGGCGTGGTGAGCTGGCCGGCCGCGAGCTGCTCCTCGCCCCGCAGCACCAGCTGTTCGGTCTCGATGCGCTCGGCATCGCGGCCCTCGGCCAGCTGCGCGCGCAGTTCGGGCACCGGCGCGTAGCCTGGGCGCAGGCGCTCGATCTCGTTGAGCGCGCTCTCGGCCGCGCCCCAGCGGCGGGCGCGGATCGCGTCGCCGGCGCGTTGCGCCAGCGCGGCCGCGATCTCGTCGAGGCCCTTGCGCGCGATGCCGCTCGCCGGATCGGTGGCCAGGGCCTTCTGGAACAGCGCCGCCGCGCTGTCGCTGCCGCCGGCCAGGCGCCCGGCGCGCTGCGCCGCCAGCGCCTGTTCCAGCACCGTGTTGATCTCCACCGTGCGGCCCTCGGCCTCGCGCAGCGCCTTGTCGAGCGCGTCGAGCTCCGGCCCGCCCTGCAGCACCGTGCGCGCCTGCGTGGCCAGCGTGCGCGCCGCGGGGAGGTCGCCGGCGACCAGCGCCGCCTGCGCCCTGGCCAGCAGCGCGTGGCCGACCGCATTGATGCCCGCCAGGGCGCGCGCGTTGTCCGGATCGGTCTCCAGCACGGCGCGATAGATCGGCAGCGCCGAATCCGCGCCCTCGGCCAGGCGCCCGGCGGCCAGCGCGGCGTCGGCATGGGTCAGTTGCGTGTTGAGCGCCGTGTCGGGGACCAGGCCCTCCAGCCGCTCGCGGTTGGCCACCATCAGCACGAAGATGAAGAGCCAGAAAGCGCTGACCGCGGCGATGGTCTTCCAGGCGCCACCCCGGGCCCGTTCGCGCGGCGCGCGCGCGCGGGCGTGCGCGCCCCGCGCCTCGGTCGGCAGGTCGTCCAGGCGGCCCAGCGTGGGTTCGGTTCGCCCGCCGCCGGCGGGCGGCGGGGGAGTGTTCGGATCGGAAGACATCGCGAATGCGCGGCCGGAAACAGGCCCGCACAGCTTAACACCGGCGCCGGCGGCGGCCGCAGGGGCCCGGCCCCGGGGCCGGGCCCGGGCGCCCGCGATCCGGCCCTTCGCTCAGTGCGCGCGGCCGCCGCGCGGTTGCGCCGCCTTGCGTCGCGCATCGACCACGTTGGGCAGGGACTGGATCCGCGCCAGCAGGCCGGACAGCTGCTCGTAGTCGGTCACCCGCAGCGCGAAGTGCATGTGCGCGAAGCCGGCCGCCTCGTCGGTGCGGGTGCTGGCGGCGAGCACGGTGACGTTGGCGGCGGTGATCGCGCCGGACACGTCCTTGAGCAGGCCCTTGCGGTCGAAGGCGCGCACCTCGATCTCGACCTCGTAGGCCTGCGCCTCGTGCCGGCCCCACTCGACCTGGATCACGCGGTTGGGATCGCGCGCGATCAGCGCGGCGAGGCTGTTGCAGCCGGCGCGGTGGATCGACACGCCGCGCCCGCGCGTGACCCAGCCCACGATCGCGTCGCCCGGCAGCGGCTGGCAGCAGCGCGCGAGCTGGAACAGCAGGTTGCCCACGCCCTCGATCACCACGCTCGAGGACGGCGGCGGACGCGGCCGCGGCGCGTCGGCGCTGGCCAGCGGCCGCGCCGGCCTGGGCTCGGCCAGCTCGTGCAGCGCGCGCGCGATCTGGCTCGGCGTGACCTCGCCCACCCCGACCGCGACGTAGAGTTCGTCCAGCGTCTTGAGGTTGAAGCGCGGCGGCACCTCTTCCAGCGCCAGGCTGGTCATCGCCATGCGCTTGAGCTCCTTGTCGAGCAGCTCGCGGCCGGCGCTGACGTTGCGCTCGTGGTCGGCCTTCTTCAGCCACGCGCGCACCTTCTCGCGCGCGCGCGCGGTGTTGAGGAAGCCGGCGCCGGCCACGATCCAGTCGCGCTTGGGCTCGGTCACCTTGCCGGTGAGGATCTCGACGGAATCGCCGCTCTGCGGCTGGAAATGCAGGTTGACGATGCGGCCGTTGACCTTGGCGCCGCGGCAGCGGTGGCCCACGTCGGTGTGCACGTGGTAGGCGAAATCCAGCACCGTGGCCCCGCGCGGCAGGTCCACCACCTTGCCCTGCGGCGTGAGCAGGTACACGCGGTCGTCGAGCAGGTCGGTGCGCAGCCCGGCCATGAAGGCCGCGTCGTCGTCGGTGTCGCCGCGCGTCTCCAGCAGCGAGCGGATGGTCGCCACCTTGCGCTCGAAGGCGGCATCGGCGGCGCCGCCCTCCTTGTAGCGCCAGTGCGCGGCGACGCCGAGCTCGGCGTGCTCGTGCATGTCGTGGGTGCGGATCTGCACTTCGAGGGTACGGCCCTCGGGACCGATCACCGCGGTGTGCAGCGACTGGTAGTGGTTGCCCTTGGGCCGCGCGATGTAGTCGTCGAACTCGCCCGGCACGTGCGGCCACAGCGTGTGGACCACGCCCAGCGCGGCGTAGCAGTCGGCCACGTCGGGCACCAGCACGCGCAGCGCGCGGATGTCGTACAGGTGCTCGAAGTCGACGTCCTTGCGCTGCATCTTCTTCCAGATGCTGTAGATGTGCTTGGGCCTCCCGGCGATCTCGGCCGCGAGGCCGGCGCGGGCCAGCGCCGCGCCCAGCGCGGCCTTGGCCTCGACGATGTAGCGCTCGCGGTCGCCGCGGCGCTCGTCGAGCAGGCGCGCGATGCGCTTGTACACGTCCGGCTGCAGGTAGCGGAACGCGAGGTCCTCCATCTCCCACTTGACCTGCCAGATGCCCAGGCGGTTGGCCAGCGGCGCGTGGATGTCGGCGGTGCGCTCGGCCAGCGCGCGGCGCTCCTCCTCCGGCAACCTGGCCGCCGCGCGCAGCCGCACCAGGTGGCGCGCGAGCAGGATGAAGACCACCCGCAGGTCCTTGATGATCGCCAGCAGCAGGCGCCGCAGGCCCTCGGCGCTGGTGCCCTGGCCGCGCGCGCGATGCAGGGCCCAGACCTTGTCGGCCTCGCGCTGGCCGTCCATCAGCACCGACAGCGACGGCGGCAGCCGGTCGACCCCGGCGACGTAGGCGATCGCCGCGGCCAGGGTCTCGGCATCGACGCCGAGCTGGTCGAGCAGCACCAGCGTCGCCACCAGCTCGCCCTGGTCGCTGGCCGGCAAGGGGCCCACCCGCGCCAGCACGTCGGCCAGCGGCTGCTCGGTGGCCGGCGAGACGGCGCGCGACGCGGCCCACTCCTTGAGGCTGGTGAGCGCCGGGCCGATGCCCTTCACCGCCGCCGGCCCTCGCGCGCGCCGGCGCGCCTCACTGTCCGCCTTCCAGCCACGGCGGCGCCGGCATGTGCACGTACAGCCGCTTGAGCCCCTCGCTCCACTCGCGCCGGATCTCGGTCAGGTAGGGATCGCCCTCGTCCAGCCGGCTCTGCAGCTTCACCGCGAGGCTGTCGGCCTCGTACACCAGCACGTCGATCGGCGGCCCGACCGAGATGTTCGAGCGCATGGTCGAGTCGAAGGAGATCAGCGCGCACTTGACCGCGTCCGACAGGGAGGTGTCCCTGACCAGCACGCGGTCGATGATCGGCTTGCCGTACTTGATCTCGCCGATCTGGAAGTAGTTGGTGCCGTTGGACGACTCGATGTAGTTGCCCTCGGAGTAGAGCATGAACAGGCGCTGCTCCTCGCCGCGGACCTGGCCGCCGAGGATGAACGAGGCCGAGGCGTCGATGTTGTTCTGGCGCATGTAGTCGCCGTCGCGGCGCTGCACCTCGCGCATGGCCTCGCCCAGCATGGTCGCCACCTCGTACATGGAGGTCGCGTTCCAGAAGCTGGAGCGGGACGGATCGCGCCGGCTCTGGTACTCGAGCAGGCCGAGCGCGTTCTGCGTCACCGACAGGTTGCCGGCCGAGAGCGTGACCACCACCCGCTCGCCCTCGCGCGCGAACACGCGCATCTTCTCGAAGCGGCCGACGTTGTCGACGCCGGCGTTGGTGCGCGAGTCCGACGCGAACACCATTCCGGCCTGCAGCTTCATTCCAAGGCAATAGGTCATCGACGGCTCTGGGTGCGCGGATCGCGTGGCAAGTCTAGCGAAGCGGCGGCGCCGGGCGCAGCACGGCGCGCGCGCTCAGGCACTGACCACGTCGTTCGACAGCATGAATTCGCGGCCGATCTGCCCGGTCAGGCGGTACAGGCGGTCCATGAAGCGCGCGAGGTAGTGGTGGATGCCCTCGCCGAAGATCTCGTCGATGCGCGCGTACCGGGTGCCGGCGGCGAGCATGCCGGCCTGGCGCACCGCCTCGGAGCGGCCCGGGCCGGCCAGCGACTCCAGCACGGCGAGGATGGCGCCGGTGCACATGGCCAGCGAGCGCGGCATGTCGGCGCGCAGGATCACCAGTTCCGCCACCCGCAGCGGCGTGACCACGTCCTTGTAGATGCGGCGGAAGCCCTCGAAGGCCGACAGCGCCTGCAGCAGCGCGCTCAGCTGGTAGTACTCCATCGCGCTGCGCGCCTCCGGCGGGTCGCCGAAGCGCGGCTCGCCGAAATTGACGTCGAGCAGGCGCACGCCGAAGTCGGCGCGCTCGACGAAGGTGCCCAGGCGCAGGAACTGGTATCCCTCGTTGCGCGCCATGGTGCCGAGCGTGGTGCCGCGGAACGAGCTGGCGCGGCGCTTGAGCCAGTCGAGGAACTGCGGCAGGCCCTGCGCCAGCACCTGGTCCCAGTCGAGGTCGCGCATGCGCAGCCACGAGGCGTTGAGGTCCTCGTACATCTCCGCGGTGATGGCGCCGCGCTGCGCGCGCGCCGACTCGCGCGCGGCGTGCACGCAGGCCCGGATCGACGACGGGTTCGACTCGTCGAGGATGAGGTAGCGGGCGACGCGGTCGGCGTCGAGCGCGCCATGCCCGCGCGCATAGGCCTCGGCCAGGCCCATCGCATCGAGCGCCCGCGCCCACGAGGCCGCGCCGGCGCGCTGCGCGCCGACGCGGTCGGGCAGCAGCGCGATCCTCTGCGCGAGGTCGACCAGGCGCGCGGTGTTGTCGAGCCGCTCGACGTGGCGCGACAGCCAGTACAGTTCGCTCGCGGTGCGGCACAGCATCGCGGTCAGCCCTCCAGCACCCAGGTGTCCTTGGTGCCGCCGCCCTGCGAGGAGTTCACCACCAGCGAACCCTCGCGCAGCGCCACCCGGGTCAGGCCGCCCGGCACCACGCGGGTCTCGGCGCCCGACAGCACGTACGGCCGCAGGTCGACGTGGCGCGGCGCCACGCCGGCGGCGACGAAGGTCGGGCAGGTCGACAGCGCCAGGGTCGGCTGCGCGATGTAGCGCGCGGGTTCCGTCCGGATGCGGCGGCGGAACTCGTCGAGCTCGTCGCGGCTCGCGGTCGGGCCGATCAGCATGCCGTAGCCGCCGGCGCCGTGCACCTCCTTCACCACCAGCTGCTCGAGGTGCTCGAGCACGTAGCGGCAGTCGTCGGGCTCGCGCAGGCGCCAGGTCGGCACGTTGCGCAGGATCGGCGCCTCGTCGAGGTAGAAGCGGATCATCTCCGGCACGTACGGATAGATGCCCTTGTCGTCGGCCACGCCGGTGCCCACGGCGTTGGCCAGCGTGACCCGCCCGGCGCGATACGCGGCGAACAGCCCCGGCACCCCCAGCAGCGAATCGGCGCGGAAGGCCAGCGGATCGAGGAAATCGTCGTCGATGCGCCGGTAGATCACGTGCACGCGCTGCAGCCCGCGCGTGGTGCGCATGTACACGGTGTCGTCGCGCACCAGCAGGTCGGGGCCCTCGACCAGTTCGATGCCCATCTGCTGGGCGAGGAAGGCGTGCTCGTAGTAGGCCGAGTTGTAGGAACCGGGCGTCAGCAGGGCGACGGTGGGGTCCTCCACCCCCGCCGGCGCGACCGAGCGCAGGTTCTCCAGCAGCGTGTCGGGGTAGTGCTCCACCGGCGCGATCGACTGGCGCGCGAACAGCTCCGGGAACAGCCGCATCATCATCTTGCGGTTCTCGAGCATGTACGACACGCCCGAGGGCACGCGCAGGTTGTCCTCCAGCACGTAGTACTCGCCGCCGTCGGCGCGCACCAGGTCGATGCCGGCGATGTGGGCGTAGATGCCGCCGGGCACTTCTACGCCGCGCATCGGGGCGCGGTACTGCTCGTTGTAGAGCACCAGGTCGCGCGGCACCGTGCCGGCGTCGAGGATGCGCTGGGCGTGGTAGATGTCGTGCAGGAACAGGTTGAGCGCGCGCACCCGCTGGCGCAGTCCGGCGTCGAGCACCTGCCATTCGCGCGCCGGGATGATGCGCGGCACGATGTCGAACGGGATCAGGCGCTCGGTGCCGGCCTTCTCGCCGTACACGGCGAAGGTGATGCCGACCCGGTGGAAGGCCAGTTCGGCCTCGCGCCGCTTCTGCGCGATGCGCGGCTCCGGCGTGCGCGCGAGCCAGTCGGCCACGTCGCGATAGTGCTCGCGCGCGCGGCCTTCGGTGTCGAGCATCTCGTCGTAGTGGGCCACGCCCGCGGTCCCCCGGCTGGCGGATGGTGCGGTTCCACTAAGCACGAATCGGCCGGCGGAAACAAGTGCTGCGTTGCAACAATCGCGCCCCGGCAAGTGCCCGCCCACGGGCGGCGCGACCGATTCGCGGGCCCGGATCGTCTAGAATCGGGCCATGACGCGCCGCGGTAGGCGCCGAGGATCGGACATGCGTGGATTCCTGATCGCCCTGTTCGTGCTGGGCGCGGCCGGCGCCGCCGCCGCGGCCGAATTCTCCACGCTCGAAGAGAAGATGAGCACGCAGGAGTTCCGCGCCGCGGGGCTCGAGAAGCTCTCGCCGGAGGAACTGGCGACGCTCAACGCCTGGCTGCAGCGGCGCGTTGCCGCCGGGCTCGGCAGCGCCGGCGCGCGCCCGACCGACGAGGGCTTCCGCGCCAGCGGCTTCGCCGGCGACGGCGGCGACCGCAAGGAGATCACCAGCCGCATCACCGGCGAGTTCAGCGGCTGGGGCCCGAATTCGGTGTTCCAGCTC
>CAZTNB010000051.1:0-18848 GCA_964614825.1 uncultured Gammaproteobacteria bacterium | reverse complement strand
AGGGCGAGGTGACCACGCACGACGATCCGGAAGGGCGCCCCACCGTGTTCGAGAAGCTGCCGCCGCTCAAGGGCGCGCGCTGGGTCTCGGTCGGTCGCCTGGACATCAACACCCCCGGCCTGCTGCTGCTCACCACCGACGGCGAGCTGGCCAACGCGCTGATGCATCCCAGCTCCGAGGTCGAGCGCGAGTACGTGTGCCGCATCCACGGCCAGGTCGACGCGACCATGCTCGAGCGCCTCGGCCAGGGCGTGGAACTCGAGGACGGCCCTGCCCGCTTCGACCAGATCGCGGTGATCAGCCTGGGCGAGAATCATTCATGGTTGCGCGTCACCCTCAAGGAGGGCCGCAACCGCGAGGTGCGCCGGATCTGGGAGTCGCAGGGCGTGCAGGTCAGCCGCCTCAAGCGCATCCGCTACGGCAGCGTGGAGTTGCCGCGCCACCTGCGCCGCGGCCGCTACGAGAAGCTCGATCCGGCCGCGTGCCGCGCGCTGCGCGCCAGCCTCGGCCTGGCCGAGGCGCCGATGACCCTGACCCTGCAACCGGTGATCGGCGTGCGCCGCGCAGCGCGATCGCAGAACGAGTTCAAGCCGTCCGAGAAGGGTGGCCGCGCCTGGTCCGGCGCGCATGCGGACGAGGCGCGCGAACTGCGCGCCTTCGATTTCGTGCGCGACGAACCCAAGGCGCCGCGCGGCCGGCCGGGCGGGCGCCGCCGCGGCAAGAACAAGCCCATGGGCGGCTTCGGCCATGGCCCCGGCCAAGGCCAGCGCGCGCCGCGGGTCGGCGGCGAAGCCAACGGCAACGTGGCGCCGCGCGGCGAGCGCGGCGCGCGGCCCGGCCGCAACGCCGGGCCGGGCCGCGGCCCGGGTGGCCCGGGGCGCGGACCCGGTGGTCCCGGGCGCCGTCAGGGCGGGCCCGGACGCAATCCGGCCGAGATTCGCTCCTGGTCGCCGGGCGGCGGCAAGCCCGGGCAGCAACCGGGCGGCAAGCGCCGTCGCGGCGGCAAGAAGGGCGCGGGATCGGCCACTGCGATGCCTTTCGGCTTTCCCTCCGACCACGCCTACGCCCGCCGCGACGAACTCGCGACCAGCGGACGACCGGCAGGCCCGCATCCGGGAGCGCCGCGCCCGCCGGGCGCCCAGCGCCGGCGTCCGCCGGGCCGCGGGCGCAACCGGCCGCCCGGCCGCAACGGCTGAGGCGGCGCGCGCCGCTGGCGCCCCAAGCAAGCCGGCGGCACCTCGCGGCGCCGCGGTTGTCCCGTCCAAAAGCAAGACGGCGGCACCTCGCGGTGCCGCCGTCGTCCCGTCCCTGCCGCCGCGCGACGCTCAGTCGAGGTCGAGGGCGTCGCGGGTGCTCTGCCGGCGCCGCGCTTCCTTGGCGTCGTACTCTGCCTCGCAGCCACCGCGCTCCACCATCACGCAGCTCAGGTAGTCGGTGATCTCCACCAGCGCGGCGCGGATCGCCTTGCCCACCGGCGTGTTCTTCTGGTTCGACAGCGCGCCGCCGAACCCGCCGCGGTAGACGCCGATGCTGATGCCACCGCCCTTGCTGCGGCCTTCGATCGTGCGCACGTAGTCGATCTCGCCGGTGGTGGCGTTGATCACGCGCAGGTCGACCGCGAGGTAGGCCTCCGACTTGTTGCCGCCGAGCGAAATGCCGCCATAGCTGATGCCGCCGCCGGTGCTCGCCGTGTTCTCCTCGAACGAGGTCACGGTGCCGGCGATCAGGTACTGCGCGCCGGTGAGCTTGCCGATCTGCGCGCCGGTGCCCGGGGTGATGCGGCCGGACGCCGCCATGTTCTGCTCGGCCAGCACGCTTTCGATCTGGGTCCGCTCGACCACCTTGAACGAACCGGTCGACATCAGCTCGTTCGACAGCATGCCCGACAGTTCCCAACCCACGCCGCCGCTCCACCAGCCGGCGTTGGTCTCGTTCTTGAACTCCGCAACCGCGACTACCGGCTTGCCGCCTTGCGCCGCGGCCGGCATCGCGCCGATGGCGCTGGCCAGGACCAGGGCCCCGATCATTGCGTACTTCATCGTGCTCACCCTCGTTCTGTGTGGGACCTCGAAGCGGGAACCACGGCGCCGCGCGGGCGCCGGCGATCCGGTGCGGCATCATATCGCAGCGCAACGACGGCGCAGGCGTGGCCGCCGCGCCGCGCGTCGGATTCCGTTCAGCCCACCAGCCGGTTGCGGCCGGCGTCCTTGGCCGCGTAGAGGTGCTTGTCGGCGCCGGCCAGCAGGCGCTCGTGGTTGGGCGCGTCCGCCTGCTGGCACAGGCCGACGCTGACGGTCACCCGCAGCGCCGGGTCGATCGCATCGAAGCGCAGCGCTTCCACCGCCTGGCGCAGCGCCTCGCAGGCCGCTGTCGCCTCGGCCAACGTGCGGCCCGGGAACGCCAGCGCGAACTCCTCGCCACCGTAGCGCGCCGCCAGGCCGTCCGCGCCCGCGGCCGCGCGCAGCAGCGGCGCCAGCGCGCGCAGGACCGCGTCGCCGGCGGCGTGCGAGAAGCGGTCGTTGATGCGCTTGAAATGGTCCACGTCCGCCAGCGCGGCGACGATCGGCAGCCCCTCGCGCTGGCAGCGGGCGAAGGCCTCGGCGAACCGGGCGTCGAAGTGGCGCCGGTTGGCCAGGCCGGTCAGGGCGTCGCTGCGCGCCTGCAGCTCGAAGGCCTCGGACTGCTCGCGCAGCCGTTCGAGCAGGGCGGACTTGTCGCGGTCGGCAACGCGCAGGCGCTCGGTCTGCGCCTCGAGGTCGCGGGTCCGGGCCTCGACCAGCGCGCTCAGCTCCAGCTGCCGCGCGCGCAGTTGCGTGGTGCGCCAGCGGAACACGGCCCAGGCGCCGAGCAGCGCGGCCGCCGCCGCGGCCAATGCGAACCAGTGGGTCTGCCAGAAGTGCGGCAGCAGGCGCACCCGGACCACGGCTTCCTGCGCGCCCCAGTCGCCGCCATCCTGCGCCGCCCCGACCGCGAAGCGGTACTCGCCGGGCGCCAGGTTGGTGTATTGAGCCGAGCGCTGCGCCCGGGTCGTCACCCAGTCGCCGTCGAAGCCGTCGAGTCGATAGCGGTAGCGCAGCCGCTGCGGGGTCAGGTACGACAGGCCGGCGAAGCGGAACTCCAGCTTGCGCGTGCCGGCGGCGAGCTCGATCTGCGGCACCAGCGCGAGCTCGGCATCGTCGGCGTAGATCTCCTCGACGACCACCGGCGGCGCGGCATAGTTGCCGCGCTGCAGGTAGTCGGGCCCCAGCACCGCCACGCCGCGCGCGGTGGCGAACCACAGCGAGCCATCGTCGCGCCGCCACGCGGTCGGCTGCGAGCTGCCGTTGCACTGCGAGCTCGCCATGCCGTCGGCCTCGCCGAAGCGGACCGCGTTGAGGCGCGGCACCCGGCCGTCGGCGGCCGCCTCCAGTTCGTCGATGGCGACCCGCACGATGCCGCGGTTGCCGGTCAGCCACAGGTGGCCGTGGCCGTCGTCGACGATCTGGAAGATGGTGTCGAACGGCAGTCCCTGCGCGGTCGAGACCTGGCTGTAGCGCTCGTCGGCGTGGCGCAGCAGGCCGCGATCGGTCGCGATCCAGAGCTTGCCGCCGACCTCGGTCATGCCGAACACGTCGCGCACGTCGGCCAGTATCGGGTCGCGCGGCACCACGGGACGCCCGCCGATGATGCGCGCCAGGCCGTGGGTGGTGCCGATCCAGACGATGCCCGCTGCATCCACGTGCAGCGACAGGATGTAGTCGCGCGGCAGCCCGTCGCTGCTGGCATAGCGCCGCAGCGGCAGGCCACCGCCGAGGCGCAGCAGGCCTTCCGAGGTGCCGACCCAGACCTGCCCGTCGGTGCCCTCGACGATGGCGCGGATCTGCGCGCCGGGCAGCCCGTCGAGCGCATCGAGCACCTCGATGCGCTCGCCGTCGACCACGCTCAGGCCCGAGCCGTAGGAGCCCACCCACAGGCGGCCATCGCGCGCGGCCAGCAGCGACAGCACCGAATCGCCGGCCAGTCCGTCGCGCTTGCCGTAGACGCGCCAGGCGCCGTCGCGCAGGGCCGCGAGGCCGCGGCTGGTGCCCACCCACAGCGTGCCGGCGCGATCGGCGGTCACCGCGCGCACGTAGTTGTCGGGCAGCCCGTCGTCCGCCGTATAGGTCGTGAACGGCGCGTCCTTGAGCCGGGCCAGGCCGCCGTTGGTGCCGATCCACAGGCTGCCTTCCTGATCCTCGAACAGCGCGGACACGCGTGCGTTCGGCAGGCCGTCCTCCAGCGTCAGGTGCGCCTCGCCGCCGGCCTCGACGCGGACCACGCCCTCGGCGACGCTGCCGACCCACACCGTGCCGGCGCGATCCACCAGCAGCGAGGGGTTGTTGCCATGGCTCCACGGCCCCGTCGTCGCCGCGACCGCGCGCTCGCCCTCGATCCGGTAGGGGCCGTTCGAGGTGCCGATCCACACCCGGCCCTCGGCGTCGGTGGCCAGCGCATTGACCGCACCCCTGGGCAAACCCTGCGCCGTGCCCCACGAGCGCACGCCCGCGTCGTCGATCCGGCTCACGCCGATGCCGGTGCCGACCCAGATGGCGCCATCGACGTCCTGCGCGAACGCGCCCGCGGTGTCGTTGGGCAGGCCCGAGTTGCGGTCGTACACCCGCATGCTGCCGTCGGTGGACAGCACGGCGGCGCCGCGATTCTCGGTGCCGATCCACAGGCGGCCGCGGTCGTCCTCGAACAGCTTGAGGATCTCCAGCGAGGGCAGGCCCTCGGCGCGCCCGTAGGTGCGCCAGGCGCGGCCGTCGTAACGCGCCAGCCCGCCGCGCGAAGTACCGACCCACAGCACGCCGTCACGGCCGACCTCGATCGCGCGTACGCCGTTGTCGCGCAGCTCCGGCACGCGGGCGCGGTCGTAGACCTTGAACTCGCGCCCGTTGAAGCGCACCAGCCCTTCCCAGGTGCCGAACCACAGGTAGCCGTCGGGGGTCTGCGCGATCGCGTGGATCAGGTTGTGCGGCAGGCCGTCGCGCGTGGTCCAGGCATCGAGGCTGAACTCGCCCAGCGGCCGCGTCGGCGGCAAGGCCAGGGCGGGCGCGGCCAGCAGCAGGCCGGCCAGCAGGGCCCGTGCCAGCATGCGCGGGAAGTCGGCGGCGGCTCCCATCACGGGCTGCGGGCGGTGCGCTGCGTCCGGGTTCCGGGCATTGCGGGCGATCAGCCGGACGGCTCCGCGGCGGGCGGCGACCGGCGCCCCTCGCGATCGCGGGCGACCGGCGCCCGCGGGCGCAACGCGACGGGGTTCCCAGGGCACATCGGCGCGTGTTCCCTTCTGGCGGCGGCGCAGAGGCTAGCACAGCGCCACCATGGCGCCGCCGCCGGCCCGCGCGCCACGGGCTCAGTCTTCGTCGTCGGTCCGCGCCGGCGGCGGGCCGGCCTCCGCGTAGCGGCGCACTCGGCGGGCGAAGTCGCGCCCATCCTCGCTGTAGAGCACCGCGGCCAGGGCCGAGCCGCGTTGGCGCAGCCGCTCGCGCAGCAATGCGATGCGGGCGCGCACCGGCTCGCGCGGACAATCCGCGGCCAATTCGCCGCGCAGCGCCGCCAGGCGCTGTTCGAGCAGCAGCAGGTCGCGCTCATGCCCCAGCAGTTGCGACAGGCGTCGTGCCTCCTGGGCGTGGGCGCCGAGCACTGCCGGCCACAATAGCCGCAGCAACTCGAGCTGCAGCCAGTGCGCGCGCACGCGCTGGCGGAACTCGTGCCATGCCGCGGCGTCGGGTGCCGCGCCCGCGGCGGCCCGTCCGGCGCGGGCGGCGCGGACGTAGCCGCGGCGCAGGCCGCGCCAGAGCGAGTCGGCATCCACGACCGCGGTCCAGCCCGGGATCGCGCGTTGGGCCACGCCCAAGGCCGCATGGGCCGCGTCCAGGTCCTGGTTGGCCGCGCGCTCGAGGCGATCGCGACGCTGGCGCAGGCGGCGCATCAGGTGCGCCAGCGCCGCCGGGGTCAGGAGGTCGGGTACCTCCCGCTGCAGGCGTTGCAGTGCCTCGATCGCGCTTTCCGCATCGCGCAGCACCGTGAGCAGGCGACCCGCCTCGCGCCAGGGTCCCAGCGCCTGGGCGTAGGCTTCCGGCGCCAGCGCGGGGCGCGCCAGCAACAGGGCGGCGCGGGCGCGGCGCACGGCGCGGCGGGCATCGTGCACCGCCTCGGGCAAGCCGGTACCGCGCCGCCGCAGGCAGGCCCTGGCCTGCGCGCATTGCTCGCGCACCGCGCGGCACAGTTCGGCGGCAAGGGGTAGCCGCAAGTCGAGGGCGTAGGCCATGGGGCGCGGATCGAGGCGCGTGGCCGCCAAGGGGCGACGGGACCGATTCAGGTTATCAACTCTCGCCGGCACCCGCGCTGATCCACGTCAGGGGCGCAACGGGCGCTGGCGAGCGCACGGCGATCGCAGCATCATGGGCCCAAGGGCGCGCAGCGCCGGCGACGAGTGGTGGCAATCATGGGCATCCGGGCCTGGGCGTCACCGCGCGCGGCAGCGTCGATGGAGGCCTTCGACTACGACCCCGGCAAGCTGGGCGACGAGGAGGTCGAGGTCGCGGTCGAACATTGCGGCCTGTGCCACTCCGACCTGTCGATGATCGACGACGAATGGCGCCGCTCGCGTTATCCCCTGGTGCCCGGCCACGAGGCCGTGGGCCGCGTGGTGGCGGCCGGCCCGCAGGTGCGGCGCGTGGCGGTCGGCGACCGGGTCGGCGTCGGCTGGTATGCCTCGAGTTGCATGGCCTGCGCCGAGTGCCTGGCCGGCGACGCGCACCTGTGCGCGCGCGCCACCGAGACCATCGTCGGGCGCCACGGCGGCTTCGCCGAGCGGGTGCGCCTGCACTGGTTGTGGGCCACGCCGCTGCCGCCCGGGCTCGATGCCGCCAGCGCGGGGCCGCTGTTCTGCGGCGGCATCACCGTGTTCGCGCCGATCCTGGACGGCGGGGTGCGGCCCACCGACCGGGTCGCGGTGCTCGGCATCGGCGGCCTTGGCCACCTCGCCGTGCGCTTCCTGCGCGCCTGGGGCTGCGAAGTGACCGCGATCACCTCCAGCGGCGCCAAGGCCGCGGCGGTGCGCGAACTCGGCGCCCACGAGGTGGTGGCCCTGGACGACCCGGCCGGGCTCAAGCGCTGCGCGCGCCGCTTCGACCTGCTGCTGGTGACCGCCAACGCCAACCTGCCGTGGAACGCCCTGCTCGCCACCCTGGCCCCGCGCGGGCGCATGCACCTGGTCGGCGCGATCCCGGACCCGGTGCCGGTGCCCGCCTTCGTGCTCATCGGCGGCCAGAAATCGCTGGCCGGTTCGCCGCTGGGGCGTCCCGCCACGGTGGCGCGGATGCTGGATTTCTGCGCCCGCCACGACATCCGGCCGATCGTGGAACGCTTTCCGCTGTCGCGGGTCAACGCGGCGCTGGCGCACCTCAAGGCCGGCAAGGCGCGCTGGCGGATCGTGCTCGACAATGACTATGCCTGACAGGTTCGCGGCGGAACACCCGGGTGGCGCTGGAAATTTCGCCGTCGCGCGGATATAAACGGGACACTGTGCGGGCAATTGCGGTAGTGGGGGCAGCGCGGGGGCGTGCCGTTTTGCGGTCCAGTTTCCTCTCGTCGTGTTCCATTCCACGGGTGCTTGGCCAGTGCCAGCGCGCGCCGGGCGGCGGCGTGCATCCATTCCATCGAGTTCCGAGGCAACCGCAATGAGCGACACCCAGGTCGGTACGGTCAAGTGGTTCAACGACGAGAAGGGATTCGGCTTCATCAAGCGCGACAACGGCCCGGACGTATTCGTGCATTTCCGCGCGATCACCTCCAGCGGCCCGGGACGGCGTTCCCTGGTCGAGGGCCAGAAGGTGCAGTTCCGCGTGGTGCAGGGCCAGAAGGGCCTGCAGGCCGAGAACGTCGTCGCCATCTGAGCGCGTACCGCCTGTCCTGACGGCGCGCGATCCGCGCCGTCGACGGCCCCTCAGGACTCGAACCGGCGCTCCTCCGCGAGCGTTCCGCCGGCGGTCCAGTTTTTCTCGCGCAGGACGGCGCGCCGGCCGCGCAGTGCCACGTAGGTGCTGCAGCGCGTGCCGTAGGTCGGCGTGCGCACGAAGCGCGGCGACAGCGCCCGTTCCCGTTCCAGGCCCACGCCCGTGTCCGGCAGGCGCTCGTCGGGGGCGATGCGGCGGTCGTCGAGCGCCGCGAACACCGCCGCCTCCGGCTCGAGCTGGGCCAGCGCGGCCTGGAAGTCGGCCTTGCCCTCCACCACCTTCGGCCACGGCGTGTCCAGCGCGGCGTTCGCGATGCCGTGCACGCCCGGCGGCAGCTCGCGCGGCTGCGGCGCCCGGCTGCCCACGTACCACAGGGCCTCGCCGTCGCCGACCAGCAGGTTGAACGCGTTCCAGGCCCCGATCACCGACGCCACCGCGCCGGCATAGTCTTGCGCGGGCATGCTGCCGCGCAGGAACTCCACCGTCAGCTCGCCGCGCGAGCGGGCATCGGCGCGGCGGCTGCCCGGGTCCCGCACGTTGGTGACCGCGGCGAAGCGTCCGCCGCGCGTGATGCCGAGCCAGGTTCCGCCCGCCTCGAGGTCGCGGCCGGCCAGCAGGTCGGGCTGGGCAGGCCACCAGTGCGCCGGCGCCGACGGCCGCGCATGGAACTCGTCGCGATTGGCGCCGACCACCAGGTCCCAGGCGGGGTGCACGCGCCAGCCCAGCAGGATCAGGCACACGACCGAAGGCTCAGCGCATCTTGCTGGTCTGCAAGGTGAGGATGTTCGGCGGCGCGGTGAAGCTGTCGGCGCTGGAATGCTCCCAGAACACTTTGAACACCGGATGGTCGGAGACGCCGTCGACCAGCGCGTTGGGCTTGACCCAGTGGTAGAGCGCCGCCAGCGAGCGCACCTCGTTGGACGACACCCGGCGGATGATGTGCTCGGGCCCCAGCTGGTCGCAGTGCGACAGGCCCGCGGCGGACATCAGCTCCTTGAGCGCATTGAGCGTGTTCTGGTGGAACTGCAGCACGCGCTCGGCCTTGTCCGGCACCACCAGCGCCCGGTAGCGGCCCGGGTCCTGGGTGGTGACGCCGGTGGGACACAGGCCGGTGTGGCACGACTGCGCCTGGATGCAGCCCAGCGCGAACATGAAGCCGCGCGCCGAATTGCACCAGTCGGCGCCCATCGCGCAGGTGCGCGCGATGTCGAACGCGGTCACGATCTTGCCGCTGGCGCCGATGCGGATGCGCCCGCGCAGCCCGGTGCCGACCAGGGTGTTGTGCACCAGCACCAGCGCCTCGCGCAGCGGCGCGCCCACGTGGTCGGTGAACTCCAGCGGCGCGGCGCCGGTGCCGCCCTCGCCGCCATCGACCACGATGAAGTCGGGCACGATGCCGGTCTTGAGCATCGCCTTGGCGATGCCGAACCATTCCCACGGATGGCCGACCGCGAACTTGAACCCGACCGGCTTGCCGCCCGAGGCCTCGCGCAGGCGGGCCACGAACTCGAGCAGGCCGGTGGGGGTCGAGAACGCCGAATGGCTCGAGGGCGAGATGCAGTCCTCGCCGATCGCCACGCCGCGCGCCGCGGCGATCTCCTTCGTCACCTTGGCCCCCGGCAGCACGCCGCCGTGCCCCGGCTTGGCGCCCTGCGAGAGCTTGATCTCGATCATCTTCACCTGCGGCGAGGCGGCATTCTCGCGGAAGCGCTCCTCGCTGAAGGTTCCGTCCGGGTTGCGGCAGCCGAAGTAGCCCGAACCCAGTTCCCACACCAGGTCGCCCCCCGGCTCGCGGTGGAAGCGCGAGATCGAGCCCTCGCCGGTGTCGTGGTAGAAGCGGCCGCGCCGCGCGCCCTCGTTGAGGGCCAGGATGGCGTTGGGCGACAGCGCGCCGTAGCTCATCGCCGAGATGTTGAACACGCTGGCCGAGTACGGCTGGCGGCAGGCCTCGTTGCCGATCGTCACGCGGAAGTCGTGGCTGTCGATGTGGCGCGGCGTGATCGAGTGGTTCATCCACTCGTATTGCGGCTCGTAGACGTCGAGCAGGGTGCCGAAGGGCCGCTTGTCGACGTGGTTCTTCGCGCGCTGGTAGGCGATCGAGCGCTGCGCGCGCGAGAACGGCACCTGTTCCTGCTCGGTCTCGAGGAAGTACTGGCGGATCTCGGGGCGCACGTATTCGAGGAAGAAGCGGATGTGCGCCAGCACCGGGTAGTTGCGCCGGATCGCCTGCCGGGACTGGGTCACGTCGCGCAGGCCGACCGCGCTGAGCGCGCCAGCCGCGAGTGCCGGGCCCCACCACAACGGCTGGCGCAGCCAGATCGCCAGCGCGATGGCGCCCAGGCAGGCGAGGATGCAGCCGACCAGGAAGTAGTAGCGCGACGGCAGGAGGCTGCTGGCCATGTGAACCCCGGATGGTGGCGCGACGGACGGCCTAGCTTAGCGAGGCGCCGCCGTCGCCGGGAGTCGCGGCGCGGAACCAGTCCGGCAGTTCGATGCCGGGCCGCGCGTCGTCCCACACCACGCTGGCGATCCACCAGCGCGCGCCGTCATGGAACAGGTGGATGAAGTTCACGCCGCGCTTGAGCAGGGTGGCATCGGCGGGGTCGCGCCTGGCCTCGTACACGCTGCGCGCGGCCATCACCGCGCCGAAGCGCTCGGCGTGCCAGCCGACCTGGACCTCGTGGAAGCCGCTGGCGGCGAATCGCGGCGCCACGTCGGCGATGTAGTCCTCGAGCCCGAAGCGCATGGCCCGCGGGCGGCCCTGCGCATCGACCACGGTGCGCAGCATGCGCGCATCGGGCAGGTACAGGCGGCGCCAGCGCGCCCAGTCGCGCGCGACGCCGGCGGGGCCGGAAATCAGCGCGTACACCGCTTCCACCAGGCGGACCGGGTCGGTCAGGACCGCGTCGACTTGCGCCATGCGCACACCTCCGGGGCGACGGGCGCCATCCTAACCGCTGCCGGCCCGGGCGCGGCTTTCCTCATGGGTCGACGCGCCGCCTCGGCAACAGGTTCGCCAGGCGCGCCACCAGCAGCGCCACGTACATGATCCCGGTGATCTGCTGGAGCATCACCACCGAGCGCGCGTGCGAGGTCACGGGCGTGATCTCGCCGTAGCCGGTGCTGGTCAGGGTGGTGAAGCTGAAGTACAGGAGGTCCCACCAGGTCACCCGGCCGTCGACGTTGTTGACCGGATTGACGTAGAAGGCCCCGGGCTGGAAGTACTTGACGATCCAGTACAGGCAGGCCCAGAACATCGCGATGAAGATGTAGAGGCACACCGCGGCGAACAGTTCGTCGTAGGTCGCGATGTCGTCGCGCAACACGTACGCGACCAGGCTGGCGATGGCGTAGGCGTAGAAGGCGGCATACGCGATCGTGGTGTACAGCCCCAGGACCGGTTGCCCGCCGAGGACGTAGGCGGCATTGGCGGCGATCGCCAGCCCGGCGAGGACCCAGCCCAGCAGCGCGCGGCGCGGCCCCACGCCGACGATGTGCACGCACAGCACCAGCACCACCAGCCCCACCGCCGCCAGCAGTTCGCGCCCCAGCGGGCTGGTTTCGAGGAACGGATAGGCGAGCAGGATCGCGACCAGCCCGCACAGGAGCACGAAGCTGGGTTGGCGCAGCGGCCGCAGCGGCATGGGCGTGGTCCGCGGCCGGCTCAGGGCGCAGCCGCCGGCTGCAGGTAGGCCAGCGCGCTGCGCAACAGCGCGTCGAGCGCCAGCGGCAGCGCCGCCTCGTCGACGGCGAAGCGTGGCGAGTGGTTCGACGGCGCGGTGCGCGGATCCCGGCCGGGCGGCGTCGCGCCCACGAAGAAGTACAGGCCCGGCACCGCGGCGGCGAAGTAGGCGAAGTCCTCGGCCACGGTCTGCAACGGCACCTCGACCAGCTTGCCCGGGCCCGCCGCGGCGGCGAGCGCGGACCGCAGGCGCGCGGTCAGGGCCGGATCATTCACGTTGACGATGGTGTGGCGCCAGACCTCGGTCGTCGCCTCGGCGCCGTGGGCGCGCGCGGTGTCCCCGGCGATGCGCCGGACCGAGGCGTAGATGGCTTCGCGCGTCGCATCGTCGAAGCTGCGGATGGTGCCCGCCAGTTCGACCCGGTCGGGGATGATGTTGTAGCGCACGCCGCCATGGATCGAGCCCACGGTCACGACCGCCGGCGAGACCGTGGGATCGATCTCGCGCGCGACGATGCTCTGCAGCGCGACCACGATGTGCGCCGCGGCCAGCACCGGATCCTTGCCCGACCAGGGTCGCGAGCCGTGCGCCTGCACGCCAGCGACCACGATGCGGAAGCGGTCGGACTCGGCCATGACCGGTCCGGCGCGCACGCCGATGGTGTCGGAACTCAGGTTCGAGAGCAGGTGCAGGCCGATCACGGCATCGGGCCGGTAGCGCTCGAAGAGGCCTTCCTTGAGCATCAGCTCGGCCCCGCCCTCCTCGCCCTCCGGCGGACCTTCCTCGGCCGGCTGGAACACCAGCAGCACGCGCCCGTGCCATTGCCCGCGCATGCCCGCGAGCAGGGTCGCGGCGCCGAGCTGGATCGCGGTGTGCGCGTCGTGGCCGCAGGCGTGCATCACGCCGACGGTTTGCCCGTTGAAGGTCGCGGTCGCCGTGGAGCGGAACGGCAGGTCGCCTTCCTCGGTCACCGGCAAGGCGTCCATGTCGGCGCGCAGCGCCAGGGTCGGGCCGGGCCGTCCGCTGTCGAGCAACGCGACCACGCCGGTCTTCGCATAGCTCACCGGCTCGAGACCCAGGCTGCGCAAATGGGCCGCGACCACGCCCGCGGTGCGGGTTTCGCGATTGCCCAGTTCCGGGTGCTGGTGGAAGTCGCGGCGCCAGGCCACGACCTGCGGCAACACCGCGTCGATCCCCGATGCCGCGCGCTGCGGCTCGGCGACGAGGGCGACGGGCGCCAAGGCGAAGCACAGCAGGGCGAAGACGCGGGCAATGCGCATGGCGCGGCGACTCGTGCGATCCAGCAGGCCGCGATTATGCGCCGGCGTCCGCGCGCGCGGCGAGCGGTTGACGGACGGACCAGCAGCCTCTAGCGTCGAACCCGACCGGGCAACGCCAGCGCGCGCCTGCCCCCACACTGCAGGCAGGCACCCATGACGACTCCCCCGCCCGGCGGCGCCGCCTTCGGCGCATTGCGCGCCGACACCGCGCTGGTGCGCGCGGTCGGCACGCTGGCCCTCACCGCGGCGGTGATCAACGTCACCGTGGGCGGCGGCATCTTCCGCTCGCCATCGGTGCTCTACACCGCGATGGGCGCCGGCGCGCCGCTGGCGTTCCTCGCCGGCGCGGTGGCGATCCTGCCCATCGCCCTGTGCTTCGCCGTGGCCGGCAGCCGCGTCGCCGCCACCGGCGGGCCCTACAGCTACACCGCGGCGGCCTTCGGCACCTTCGCCGGCTTCGTCGCCGGCGCGCTGATGTGGATCACCAACGTGGCCTCCAGCGCCGGCATTTCCGCCGCGCTGGTCGACCAGCTGGGCAACGTGGTGCCGGCGCTGGCCGCGCCCGGGCCGCGCACGGCGACCCTGCTCGCGCTGTACGCCGCGCTGATCGCGCTCAATGCCTTCGGCGTGAAGCTGGGCGCGCGCGCCATCGTCGCCCTGGCCACGCTCAAGCTCACGCCGCTGTTCGTGCTGGGCGCGGTCGGGCTGTGGTTCGTCGACTGGTCGCAGGTCAGCCTGGCCGTGCCCTCGTGGGCGGCGCTCGGCACCTCGATGGTGCTGGTGATGTTCGCCTACTCGGGCATGGAGACCGCCCTGATCCCCTCGGGCGAGGTGCGCGATCCGGCGCGCGACGTGCCGCGCGCGACCCTGGCCGCGATCGCGCTGGTAGTGCTGCTCTACGTGTCGATCCAGCTGGTCTGCCAGGGCGTGCTGGGCCCGGCGCTCGACGGCGCCACCGCCCCGGTCGCGCGCGCCGCCGGCGCCCTGTGGGCGCCCGGCTTCGGCCTGCTGATCGCCACCGCCAGCGTATCGATGGGCGGCTTCCTGCTCGGCAACCTGCTCGGCTCCTCGCGCCTGCTCTACGCGCTGGGCCGCGACGGCCTGCTGCCGCGCGCGCTCGGGCGGGTGACGCAGGTCCACCGCGTGCCGCTGGTGGCGATCCTTGTGCACGGCGGCCTCGCCTGCGTGCTGGCGATCGGCGGCAGCTTCGAACGCCTGGCGCTCATCTCCGGCGGCGCCAATTGCGTGGTCTACATCCTGGTGGCGGCGGCCTCCTGGCAACTGCAACGCCGCGACGTGCGCGGCGCCGGCGCGCCGTTCCGCGTGCCCGGTGGCGCGCTGGTGCCGCTGCTGTCGATCGCGCTGATGGCGGCGATCCTGGCCACGCTCACGCGCGCGGAGTGGAGCGCGATCGCGGTCGCGCTGGTGGCACTGGTGGGCACCTACGCCGTGCTCGACTGGCGCCGCCGCCGCGCTGCCTGAGGCGCGCCGCGGGCTATTGACCCGCGTGCGGCGGCCGCATAGCGTGCAGGGCTTCCCGCCCCGCACCGGAACACCCATGAGCCTGCGCCTTTCCGCCCGCCTGCTGCTGCCCTGCCTGCTGGTCGCGGCCGCCCTGCCCTTGCCGGCCGCCGACACCAAGCCGCCGGGCGGCGAGTACGGCGCGCTCGCGTTCCGCGCGATCGGCCCGGCCATTGGCGGCCGCATCTCCCGCGTGGCCGGCGTGCCGGGCGATCCCAATACCTGGTACTTCGCCGCGGCGCAGGGCGGCGTGTGGAAGTCCGAGGACGGCGGGCACGGCTTCAAGCCGATCATGGACGACCAGCTCTCCGCCTCCATGGGTTCGCTGGCGATCGCGCCGTCCGATCCCAACATCCTCTACGTCGGCGGTGGCGAGGCCAACCCGCGCGGCAACGTGATGGTGGGCTGGGGCATCTGGAAGTCGGCCGACGCCGGCAAGACCTGGACCCACGTGTGGAAGAACAAGGGCCAGGTCGGAACGCTGGCGGTGCATCCCTCGAATCCCGACATCGCCTTCGCCGCGGTGCTGGGCTCGCCCTTCGGCCCGTCGGAGACGCGCGGCGTGTACCGCACGCTCGACGGCGGCAAGTCGTGGCAGAAGGTCCTGTACAAGGACCGCGACACCGGCGCCTCCGACGTCGCCTTCGATCCGAACAATCCGCGCGTGCTCTACGCCGGCCTGTGGCAGTTCCGGCGCACGCCGTGGAAGGCGACCAGCGGCGGTCCGGGCAGCGGCCTGTACCGCTCCGACGACGGCGGCACGACCTGGAAGCAGTTGAGCGGCGCCGGCCTGCCCGGCGGCGAATGGGGCAAGGTCGGCGTCGGCGTCGCGCCCTCCGACAGCAAGCGCGTGTACGCGCTGATCGAGGCCGCCGAGGGCGGGCTGTTCCGTTCCGACGACGCGGGCACGACCTGGGCCCGGGTCAACGACCATCGCAGCCTGCGCCAGCGCGCCTGGTACTACACGGTGTTCACCATCGACCCGCGCGATGCCGACACGCTGTGGTTCCCGCAGGTGCCCCTGCTCAAGAGCACCGACGGCGGCAAGACCGTGACCCAGGTCAAGGGGCCGCACCACGGCGACCACCACGACATCTGGATCGATCCGAAGGACCCGCGGCGGATGGCCTCGGGCAACGACGGCGGCATCGACCTCTCGTACGACGGCGGCAAGACCTGGTTCAACCCGGACCTGCCGCTGGCCCAGTTCTACAACATCGACGTCGACGACCGCACGCCGTGGCACGTCGGCGGCACCATGCAGGACTGGGGCACGGCCAGCGGCCCGAACATGCTGCCGCAGAACGAGGGCCCGATGCTGGCGAACTGGCGCTACGTCGGCGGCGGCGAGGCCGGCGACTTCAAGTACGACCCGGCGCAGCCCGGCACCGTGTACGCGGGCGAGTACGGCGGCTACCTGACCCACTACGACGAAGGCAGCGGCCAGTACCGCAACGTGTCGATCTATCCGGCCAATCCCAGCGGCCTGCCGCCGAAGTCGCTGCAGTACCGCTTCCAGTGGACCGCGCCGCTGGAGATCTCGCCGCACGATCCGAAGGTGCTCTACCACGGCGGCAACGTGCTGTTCCGCACCGCCGACCGCGGCGCCACCTGGCAGGCGATCAGCCCCGACCTCACCCGCAACGACCGCACGAAGCAGGAATGGTCGGGCGGCCCGATCACCGGCGACATCACCGGCGTGGAAACCTACGGCACCATCTTCGCGATCGAGGAATCGCCGCTCGCGGCCGGCCAGGTCTGGGTCGGGACCGACGACGGCCGCGTGCAGCTCACGCGCGACGGCGGCGCCAGCTGGACCGACATCACGCCGCGCAACATGCCCGAGTGGGGCACCGTGGAGGGCATCGAGCTGTCGCGCAGCGATGCCGACTCGGCCTGGCTGGTGGTCGACGCGCGCCGGCTCGACGACCAGCGGCCGTACCTGTTCCGTACCCGCGACGGCGGCGCGTCGTGGAGCCTCGCCACCGGCAACCTGCCCGACGACCAGCCGCTGTTCGTGGTGCGCGAGGACCCGCTCGACGCGCGGATCCTGTACCTGGGCGGCGAACGCGGCCTGTGGCTGTCGCGCGATGCCGGCGCCAGCTGGACCGCGGTCCGGCAGGGCCTGCCGCCCGTGGCCGTGACCGACATCGAACTCAAGCACGGCGCGCTGGTGCTGGGCACGCGCCGCGGCATCTGGGTGCTGGACGACGTCGCGCCGCTGCGCGGGCTCGATGCCGCGGTGAAGGACTCGGCCGCGCACCTGTTCGCGCCGCCGGCCGCGGTGCGCTGGACCTTCGACTACGTCTGGGGCGACCAGGGCCAGATGCCGAATCCGCCCTACGGCATCACCTTCTCGTACTGGCTCAAGGCGGAGTCCAAGGACGAGATCCAGGCCGAGATCCTCGACGCCCAGGGTCGCGTGATCCGCACCCTGTCGAGCAAGCCGCGCCCGGCCAAGTATCCCAAGGACGATCCCGACGAGCCCACCGAGGAGCCCAAGCCCGTGCTGACCAAGGCGCAGGGCCTCAATCGCGCCACCTGGGACCTGCGCATGGAAGGCGCGCGGCGCATCGCCTCGAAGCTCGATGCCGGCGAACCCGAGCTCGGCCCGCGCGTGGTCCCCGGCACCTACACGCTGCGCCTGACCGCGGCCGGAAGCACGCTGACGCAGCCGCTCGAGGTCCGGCCCGACCCGCGCTCGCCCGCCAGCGCGGAGCAACTGGCCCAGAACGTGGCCTTCGCCGCCGGCCTGCGCGACGCCATGGACCGCGCCGCCGGCGACATCGACGCGGTGCGTGCCATCCGCGAGCAGGTCGCCGACCTCAAGCGCCGCACCGAGGCCAACGCCGGCGCCGCCGGCCTGCGCGCCGCCGCCGACGCGGTGATCGCGCGCTGCGACGCGATCGAGGCCCAGCTGCACAATCCCGGCGCGCAGGTCGTGTACGACATCCTCGCCGGGCGCGAGGGCGGCGCCAAGCTGTACTCGCAACTGTCGCCGCTTTACTCGTGGGCGCAGCAGTCCGACCACGCGCCGACCCAGGGCATGCGCGAGCGCGCGGCGTGGCTGGAGGGCGAACTCCGGCGCATCGACGGCGAGATCGCGGCGCTGCGCAGCGGCGAGCTCGCGCGCCTGGAGAGCGAGGCGGCGGCGCTGTCGCTGCCGCGCGTGATCGTGCCCGGCGGTCGCTGAGCCGGCGCGGCGGCCATGGACCTGCGCCAGCACTGCGGGCTGATGCACCGCTACCAGGGCTGGGCCCTGCAGCAGTTGTATGCCGGGCTGGCGCCGTTGTCCGATGCCGACTACCGGCGCGATGCAGGCCTGTACTTCCGCAGCATCCACGCCACGCTCAACCACCTGCTGCTGGTGGACCACGTCTGGTACGGGCGCATGGTGCAGGAGCCGTTCGCGATCCGCGGCCTCGGCGACGAACTGGAGCCCGATCGCGCGCGCCTGCAGCAGCGGCTGGCGGCGCGGCCGGCAGCGTGGCTCGCCCACCTGGCGAGCCTCGACGACGCCGCGCTGTCCGGCCCGGTCGCGTTCCACAAGCTCGACGGCACGCCGGCGCGGCTGCCGCGCGCCAGCGCGATCCTGCACGTCGTCAACCACGGCACCCACCACCGCGGGCAGGTGTCCGCGGCGATGACGGCCCTGGGCCTGCCCGCGCCGGAACTGGACTACGTCATGTACCTGTACACGCTGCCGGACGCGGACCTGTATCGCTGAACGCGGCGGCCGCGCTTGAACGGCCGGCCTCGTGCCCGCATGCTCGACGCGTGCCCTCCTTCATCGACAGCCACTCCCACCTCGACGCCGCCGAGTTCGACGCCGATCGCGGCGCGGTGCTGGCCCGCGCGCGCGCCGCCGGCGTCGCCCGCCAGGTGGTCCCCGCCGTCACCGCCGCCGGATGGCCCGCGCTGCGCGCGCTCTGCGCCGCCGAGCCGGGCATCCACGCGGCCTACGGCCTGCACCCGGTGTATCTCGCCCGGCACCGGGCGCAGGACCTCGAGGCCCTGCCCGACTGGATCGCCAGCGCGAAGCCCTGCGCGGTCGGCGAGTGCGGCCTCGACCACTACGAGCCAGGGCTCGACCCGCTGGCGCAGGCGCGCTACTTCGAACGCCAGCTCGAGCTCGCGCGCGATGCCGGGCTGCCGGTGATCGTGCATGCGCGGCGCGCGGTCGACCCGGTGATCGCCGCGCTGCGCCGCGTGGGCGGCCTGCGCGGCGTGATCCACAGCTACGGCGGCAGCGAGGAACAGGCGCGGCAGCTGTACCGGCTCGGCTTCGCGCTCGGCATCGGCGGCCCGGTCACCCATGCCCGCGCCACCCGGCTGCGCGCGCTGGTCGCGCGCATGCCGATCGACCACCTGCTGCTGGAAACCGA
>CAZTNB010000050.1:4982-19131 GCA_964614825.1 uncultured Gammaproteobacteria bacterium | reverse complement strand
GATCGGGCCAGCGCGGCTGCGCCGGGTCGTGGCGCAGGAAGTCGTTCCACAGCACTTCGGCGATGTCGGCCATGCCCATCGGCATGCCCGGATGGCCGGAGTTGGCCTGCTGCACGGCATCCATGGCCAGCGCACGGACGGCGTTGGCGAGTTCGCGACGGCTCGGCATTCGGGGCAATCCTGGCGGGGTTCGGCGCGCGCGGGCGCCCGGGCGGTGCGGCGCGCGGATTGTCCCGGAAGGCCACGACCCCCGCAAGGCGAGCCGTTGCGCGCGCGGGCCGCGGCGCCGTCGTGGCATACAATCGGGCGCGGGCCCGTGGGCCCGCGTCGAGGCCGCGTCGTGCGCCCTCGGGCATTGCCGGGGAGCGCCATGAAGCAAGGCCGCGGTCTGACCACCTGGATCCTCGTCGCGCTGGTCGCCGGCGCGGCCTGCGGCTTCGCGCTGTACTACTCCGGCACCGATCCCAAGCCGTGGGTGGAGTGGTTCCGGCTGGTGACGGACATCTTCCTGCGCCTGATCAAGATGATCATCGCGCCCCTGGTGTTCGCCACGCTGACCGTGGGCATCGCCAAGATGGGCGACACCAGCAGCGTCGGCCGGGTCGGCATCAAGGCCTTCGCCTGGTTCATCGGCGCGTCCCTGGTGTCGCTGCTGCTGGGCCTGACCCTGGTGAACCTGTTCCAGCCCGGGGTGGACTCCGGCATCCCGCTGCCGGCCAGCGACGCCAACGCCGGCGTGGCCGCCAGCGCGCTTTCGCTCAAGGACTTCATCTCCCACCTGGTGCCGACCAGCATCGCCGATGCCATGGCGCGCAACGAGATCCTGCAGATCGTGGTGTTCTCGGTCCTGTTCGGCGTGGCCTGCGCCGGCATCGGCGAGAAGGCCCGCGGCCTGGTCGATGCGCTGGAGGGCGCGTCGTACGTGATGCTCAAGCTGACCGGGATCGTGATGTGGTTCGCGCCCTTCGCGGTCTTCGCCGCCGTGGCCTCGGCGATCTCGCAGAGCGGCGCCGACGTGCTGCGGCTCTATGGCGTGTTCATGGCCGAGTTCTATTTCGCGATCCTGGTGCTGTGGGCCGTGCTGTTCGTCGCCGCCTTCGCGGTCCTGCGGCGGCGCGCGTTCGGCCTGTTCGCCGCGGTCCGCGAGCCGGTGATGCTGGCCTTCGCCACCGCTTCGAGCGAAGCCGCCTATCCCAAGACGCTGGCGATGCTGGAGCGTTTCGGCTGCAGCAACCGCATCGCCTCGTTCGTGCTGCCGCTGGGCTATTCCTTCAACCTCGACGGCTCGATGATGTACTGCACCTTCGCGGTGATGTTCATCGCCCAGGTCTACGGCATCGAGCTCAGCCTGGCCGAGCAGGGCGCCATGCTGCTGATCCTGATGGTCACGTCCAAGGGCATGGCCGGCGTGCCGCGCGCCTCGCTGGTGGTGATCGCCGCCACCCTGGTCCAGTTCAACATCCCCGAGGCCGGCCTGGTGCTGCTGCTGGGCGTCGACCACTTCCTCGACATGGCGCGCTCGGCCACCAACGTGATCGGCAACAGCGTCGCGACCGCGGTGGTGTCGAAGTGGGAGGGGCAGCTGCGGCCCGAGGGCGAGATCAGCCCGGAGCTCGAGGCGGCGATCGAGCCGCCGGTGGTGCATCGCCACGGCGCCTGAGCGGGCGCCGACAGACGCGCCCGGACTACTCAGCCGCGCAGCTGCTCGTCGAGCATCTGCGCGCGCTCGCGCGGCCTGCCGATGAGGTAGCCCTGCGCATAGCGGGCACCGAGGTCGCGCAGCACCTCGAGTTGCGCCTCGGTCTCGACGCCCTCCGCGACCAGGTCGGCCTCCAGTGCCTTGACCATCTGCACGATCGCGCGCACCACCGCCAGGCAGCGCGGCGACGCCAGCATCTTGCGCACGAAGCCCTGGTCGAGCTTGACCGTGTCGAAGCGCAGCTCGTGCAGGTGCCCGAGGTTGGAATAGCCGGTGCCGAAGTCGTCGAGCGCGACCTTGACCCCGGCGGCGTGCGCGCGCGCGATCAGCTGGCCGACGCGCGCCACGTCCAGGGCCAGGCTTTCGGTGATCTCGATCTTGATCGCGCCCGCCGGCACCCCGGTCAGGCGCGCGGTGTCGAGCAGCTGCGCCAGCAGCGTGTCGCCCTCGAGCTGGCGCCCGGACACGTTGACCGCGACGAACGGCAGCTCGCGCAGGCCGCGGTCGCGCAGTTCCGCCAGCGTCTCGCACACGCGCGCGAACACGTAGCGCCCGACCGGGTTGATCAGCGAAGTCTCCTCGGCCAGGGCGATGAACTCCGCCGGCGACACCGCGCCGCGCTCGGCGTGGGTCCAGCGCACCAGCGCCTCGTAGCCGGTGATGCGACCGGCGGGGATGTCGAACAGGGGCTGGTAGCGCACCTCCAGCGTGCGGTTCTCCAGCGCCTCCTTGAGTTCGTTCTCCAGCTTGATCTTGCCGAAGGCCTGGGCGTCGGGATGCGCGGCCGCGGTGCCCACCGGCGGGTGCGGGTCGACGTCGCCTCGCATCAGCGCCAGGGTGGAGCGCAGGCGCTGGAACTGCCCGCGCAGCAGCGCGCGCACCACCGGATCGGCCTGCTCCAGGCGTTCGCTCAGCTGCTCGTGGTCGACCGCCATCAGGCTGCAGTCGGCGACCGCCATCGCGGTGCCGGCGCGGGTGGATGCCTCCAGCATCGCGATCTCGCCGAACAGGTCGCCGGGCCCCAGCGTGGCCAGCACCACGCGATCCTCGCCATCGCCGGTCGAGATCTCGACCGTGCCCGATTCGACCAGGAAGGCGCCCTTCGCCGGCTCGCCCTCGCGGAAGATGACTGCACCCGCCCCGAATTCGATCCGACCGTTGGCCATGATGCCCCCCGCGGCTTGCGCCGAATGCTAGCGCGGCCGCGTGCACGGCGCGCGAACGGCGCCGCCAAAGCGAAGGGGCCGCTCGCGCGGCCCCTTCGTTGCTGCCTGCTTCAAGCCGGCCCCGTGCTCAGGGCACGCAGCCCTGCGGCGGCGGGCTGAAGCCATCGCCGCAGATGCGCGCGCCGTTGAAGGTCACGGTGGCCGTCGGTCCGTTGGCGCCCGCACGGAAGATGCAGGTGCCGCTGCCGAGCTGGACCGCGAGCGGGCCGGCGCCATCCGGATCGAACACGAAGCCGCCATACTGGATGGTGGCGACCGTGTTGCCGCTGGCATCGGTCGGCAGGATCGCGCTCGGGCCGAGCGCGGCCTGCGCGCCGGTCGCCGTGCAGGTGGCCGAGATCAGGATGCCGCCGACGCCGTTGGTGGAGCCGTCGCTGAGCGTCAGCGAAACCGCGACCGAGCCGTTGCCGGAGGGCAGCAGGAACGAGCCGGGGTTGGCGATGAGCGCAAGCGCGGCGGGACCGAGGATGTCGGTCTCGGCCTCGGCGTCGTCGACCTTCCAGGTGATCGTGCCGGCGTTGCCGCTCTGCGTGATGCCGCTGGTGGTGACGCTCGCGGTGGCGCAGCCGTTGGCGCCGGTCACGTTCGCCAGCGCGCCCGCCGCCGCGGTGGAGCCGTCGATGCTGGCGCTGCCCTGGGTGATGGTGAAGGTGTAGTTGATGCGCACGCCGGAGACGGCATTGCCGAACACGTCCTCCACGCACACCGGGACGCCGACCGTGCGGTTGCCCTGCACGCCGGTGGGCGCGCTGATCGACAGCGGGCCCGCGCCCTGGAAGCGCAGCACCTCGGCGTCGCCCGCGGTCTCGCCCGGGGTGGACACCGGCGTGGCGTTGGCCTGCGCCCACAGCACCATGCGCTTGCCGAGCTTCGAGATCGGGTAGGTCACGGTCACGCGGGCGACGCCGCCGGAATCGGTGGTCGCGGTCGGCCGCACGTTGCCGTCGACCGCGCGGCCGATCACGTAGGGCAGCACCGGCCCGTTGTTGACCGAGTTGCCGGTGTCGTCGTTGCGGTTGAAGCGGTTCTGCACGGTCAGCGAGGTCGCGCTCACGACCTGCGTCACGGTGCGGATGTTCTCCAGGTCGCGGTCCTGCGGCCGCTCCTCGCCGAACACCACCAGCGTGTCGCTGGGGCCGGCGCCGCCGCCGGCGGTGGTGAAGGCGCCGCCCGGGGCGGTGAAGGTGGTGCCGCCCTCGGCCGGGTCGCCGTCGCCGCCCGCGATCAGGAACACGCCGTTGGACTGCGGCTCGTCGATCAGGCCGAAGCGGATCTCGGTGCCGGGCGGCACCGGATTGCCGAAGCGGTCGGTGGCGACGATCGCCACGTCCATCTCGTAGGCGTCGGCGCTGGTCGGCGAGGTCGTCACCGCGGTGCTCGCCACCACGTTGGGCGGCGAGGCGATGTCGAGGTCGAACAGCTGGCCGTCGGAGACCGACAGCGCGCGGGTCGAGGTCACCGGGTCCTGCAGGCCGTTGTCGACGTTGTTGTCGGCGCGATCGGCGGTGGCGCGCAGCGTGACCGCGCCCGAGCGGGTGCCCGAGGCGTAGGTCGCGTTGCCGATGCCGTTGGTGCTGGCGAAGCGCACCGGGGAGCCGGACTGGCCCTGGCCGTTGGCGCCGACCGACTGCAGGCGTTCGCCGCCCTGCGCGCCGCCGACGATTTCGAGCTGGACGTTGTTGATTCCGGCCGCCGGGCCCTGCGCGAAGCCGCCCGCGGCGTCGATCACGAACACCTCCACCGACTTGCTGGTGGGGCCATTCACGCCCTGGATGTAGACCGGCTCGGTGCCGGCGTCGATCACGACGGAACCGGGCAGCCCGGTCGCGCCGCTGGAGACGGTGAAGGTCTGCTGCGCGGAGATCGTCTCGCCCGTCTGCGGGTCCTGCGCGGTGACCGTGAGGACCGCCTGTCCCGACTGGTTGAAGGAGTGCACGAAGGCGGTGGCGCGGCCACCGGCGCCGTCGACCGGGCCGTTGCCCAGCAGGACGCTGAACTCGTTGATGTCCTCGGTCGCCGGATCGTCGAGCGTGCTGAAGGCCGCGACCGACACCGGGTTGATGGCGACGCCGAACTGGCCTTCGCCGCCGTTGACCAGCGCGCCGTCGAGCGAGCGCTGGGTCAGGGTGACGTCGGCGATGTAGGGCGAACCGAAGAAGGGCGCGATGCCGGGATTGATCGGCAGCGTGGTGGCGGTGGCCTGGATCGAGATGCGCGGGTCGTTCGGCGCGCCGGCGTTGACCGCGACGTTGGCCGAGGCCGTCACCGTGGTGCCGGGACCGCGGGTATCGGGGACCGACGCGGTCAGCGTGGCGGTGCCCACCGCGCGGGTGTGGAGGCGGAAGGTCGCCAGCCCGCCGGCGGTGGTCGCGACCGCGCGCTCGCCGATGGTCGGCGTGGGCGTGGTCGTGGACACGAGGCCCACGCCCGGCGGGGTGACCTGCAAGGTCACCTGCACGCCGTCGCCCACCGGCGTGTCGTTGGTGTTGTTGACGCGCACCGTGATGCCGAGCAGCGAGTTCGGCGTGCTCGTGGACGAGGCCGGCTGCACCGAGACCTTCAATCCCTGCGGCGTGAAGCCGCCGGTGCTGTCGCTACCGCCGCCTCCGCCGCAACTGGCCAGCAATGCGCCGGCGAGTACAACGAACAGCGACTTGGTAAAGGCTCTCATGTCGAGTCTCCGATTCTTTGATTCGGCTGGGCGACGGGCAGGGACCGACGGCTCAGCGTGCACCCTGTTCGATGATCTTCGGCGTGACGAAGATCAGGAGTTCCTTCTTGTCCGACGTTCCGGATGTGGTCTTGAACAGATTGCCCAGCGCCGGGATGTCGCCGAGGAACGGCACCTTGGTCAGGTCCTTGCGGCTGCGGAACTCGTAGACGCCACCCAGCACCACGGTCTGGCCGTTGTCGACCAGCACCGCGGTGTTGATCTCGCGCTTGGCGATCTGCGGCACCTGGCCGATCGAGGTGTCGACGATGCCGCTGAGCTCGTCCTTCTTGACGAACATCGTCAGGTAGACGCGCTTGTCCTGGGTGATGGTCGGGGTGACCTTCAGTTCGAGCAGCACTTCCTTGAACTGCACGTTCGGGATCGGGATGTCGTTGCCGCCGGCTTGCGGCGCGATGGTGACATAGCCCACCTCCTCGCCCTGGCGGATCGAGGCCTCGCGCTGGTTGGCCGTGATCACGCGCGGACTGGAGATGACCTCGCCGCGGCCTTCCTGCCGCAGCGCCGACAGCTCGAGGTCGATCAGGTAGTCCTGGCCCAGGATGGCGAGGGCGAAGCTGCCGGCCGGATTCGCCAGCGGCAGGTTCACGTTGAGGCGACCGGGCTGGCTCGGCACCAGGATGCCGCTGCCGGGCGTGCCCGGCGCGGCGATCGGCAGGCCCGGCCGGCCGGCGAAGCGGTTGGCCAGGGCCAGGTTGGTCATGGTGTCGGTGGCGCCGATCGAGCCGCCGGTGTTGAACACGTTGCCGTGGTTGTCCTCGTAGCCGCCGGACAGGCCGAAGCGGGCGCCGAGCTCGTTGCGGAAGCTCTCGTCCGCGATCACGATGCGCGACTCGATCAGCACCTGGTCGACGGCGCGGTCGAGCAGCACGATCAGCTCGCGGATCTCCTGGATCTTCTGCGGCGTGTCGTTGATCAGCAGCGTGTTGGTGCGCAGGTCGTAGGTGACGCTGCCGCGCGGCGACAGGAAGCCGGAGCGCTGCTGGTTGGCGGAGCTGGTGGTGCTCGTCTGTCCCTTGAGCGTGTCGGAGGTCAGCAGTTCGGCGATGTCCTTGGCGCTGCCGAAGTTGATCGGCACGTACTCGGACACCAGCGGCGCGCGGTCCTCGAGCGCGATGCGCGCGTCCTCGAGCGCCTGCTCGCGCGAGGCGATCTCGGCGGTCGGCGCGATCCAGATCACGTTGCCGCGGCGGCGCTGGTCGAGGCCCTTGGCCTGCAGGATGATGTCCAGCGCCTGGTCCCAGGGCACGTTGATCAGGCGCAGGGTGACGTTGCCGGTCACCGAGTCGGCCATCACCACGTTGAGGCCGGACACGTCGGCGATCAGCTGCAGCACCGAGCGCACCGGGATGTCCTGGAAGTTGAAGGTGACGCGCTCGCCGACGTACTCGGGCTCCTTCAGGCGGCGCTGCGCCTCGGACTCGACCTTGCGCGCCGCGACCTCGACCACGTACTCGTTGCCGGTCTGGTAGGCGAGCTGCTCGAAGTCGCCGCTGGCGCGGATCTCCATGCGCGCGCCGTTGGGACGCGCGCGGGTCTCGACCGACTCCACCGGGGTGGCGAAATCGGCCACGTCCAGGCGCTCGGCGGCCGCGGCCGGCAGCGTCACGCCGCTCATCTCGACCACGATCACGTTGCCCTCGCGGCGCATGTCGGCCGCCGCGCCCTCGCCGCTGAAGCTGACCACCACCCGGCCCTCGCCGGCCTTGCCGCGGCGGAAATCGACCTTGGAGACCTCCACGCCGCGGCCGCTGGCGACCTTGGTCGGGTCGTTGCTGGCGACGATCGAGGCGGTGGACGCGCTCTGCCCCGCGCCCACGGTCAGGATCAGCCGGTTGCCGTCGATCCGGGTCGAGTAGCCGGTGGAGCGGAACAGCTCGACCACCACGCGCGTGCGGCCCGCGGCCTCGACGGTCGAGATCGCGCTGGCGGCGCCCACGCCGACCGGGATGCGGCGCTCGGCGACCGCGCTGCGCGTGTTGTCGAAGTCGACGGCGATGCGCGGCGGCGAATCGGTGGTGAACAGCTTCGAGTCGGTCGGCGCAGACGACAGCTGCATGATCACGTCGACTTGGCCGCCCTGGCCGGGCTGGAAGGTCACGGCCTCCAGCACGTTCTCGGCCTGTGCCGGCGCGAGCCAGCCGAGCGCCAGCATGGCGATCCAGCCGCCGAGCCTCGGCAGGGCGGATCGCTGGGCGGCCTGGCGGCTGCGCGTCGGGACGATGGAATGGTTCGTGGTCATGCCTGTTACCCCCGGTGGGTCATTTCGCATCGAGCGAGATGGATGCCTGGCGCTCGATCCATCCGCCCACGCCATTCGGAATCAGTTCGACCAGTTCGATCTGGCTTTCGGAAATCGAGGTGATGCGGCCGAAGTTCTGGCCCATGTAGTTGTCCGCCCGTACCTGGTGGATCACGCCGTCGGGATCCTTGATCAGGCCGGTCTGGTCGGAGCCCAGCCCCAGCGTGCCGACCATGTCGAGCGCGTCGAGCGGGAAGTTCTCCAGCTCCTCGCGCGGGCGGTTCACGTCGGGCCGCGGCCCGGACGCGACGCCCACGACCTGTTCCTCGGCGCTGGGCGAGAACGGGTCGCGCATGCCCTGCGCGGTGTATTCGAAGGTCTCGAAGGTCTTCATCACCGGCAGCGGCTCGAGCGGCGCGCCCTTGCGCGCCTTGATCTCCTCGACCCGCTGCTCGAGCTCGCCCAGGCCCCGCGCGCAACCGGCGAGCGCGAGCGCGGCGACCAGGGCCGTGAGCAGCGGTCGCGCCGCGAACTGACGCGCGATCATGGGCTGCCTCCTGCCTGGGCCGGCGCGACGGGCGCCGCGGCGGCCTCGTTCTCGTCCACGTAGCGGTAGGTCTTGACGGTGCCCTCGAGCACCAGCTGTCCCGCGGCGAGGCCGTTCTTCGGATCGGGCGCCTGCGGCTTGAGCGAGATGTCGTGCATGGTCAGGATCACCACGCGCGGCAGCGAGGCCACGCCGCTGACGAAGGAACCGAACTGGTGGTAGTCGCCCACCATGCGCAGGTTGATCGGCTTCTCGGCGTAGAAATCCTTCACCGTCTCCGGGCCGGGCTCGAACTTCTGGTTGTCGATGCCGGTCGACAGCGCGGTCTGCGACACGTCGACCAGCAGGTCCGGCATCTCGGTCTTGCTCGGCAGCTGGCGCAGCATCTGGCGCAGGATCTCCTTCATCTCCTCGAGCTGGGCCTTGTAGGCCTCGAGGTTGACGACCTTGCTCTGCTTGTATTCGAACTGCTGCAGCAGCTCCTGCTCGGTGGCCTCGAGCCCGCGCAGCTCGGCGCGCATGTCGGTGACCTTGTACCACCAGCCGAAGCCGACGATGACCAGGAAGATCAGCCCGCACGCGACCGCCTTGACCGGCATCGGCCAGGCGCCGACGCGCTGGAAGTCGAGGTTGTTGAGGTCGAAGTCCTTCATGTTCATGACGCAGTCCCCTGCGCCGCCGGCGCGGCCGCATCACCCTCGACCCCGGGCTCGCCCTCGACCTTGGGTCTCTTGAGGTTCACCGTGAGCGTGAACTGGTAGCGGCTGCGCTTGTCCGGGCCCTTGGCCTCGACGATGCGCAGGTCCGGGTTGCCCATCCAGTCGGAGGCCTCGAGGTTGCGCATGTATTCGGAGACGCGGGCGTTGGACTCGGCGAAGCCTTCGAGCGTGAGCACGTCGCCGGCCTGCTTGATCGAATTGAGGCGCACGCCGTCGGGAATGGTCTTCACCAGGTCGTCGAACAGGTGCACCATCATCGAGCGGCTGGCCTGCAGGTCCTCGATCACCTTCTTGCGGTTGAGCAGGTTGGTGCGGGTCTTCTCCAGTTCCTCGATCTCCTTGATCTTGGCATCGACCTTGGTGATCTCCTGGCGCAGGTACTCGTTGCGCGCGTTCTGGCCGTCGATCATGGCGTTGAAGCGCCAGATGATCAGCAGCACCACCAGCGCGGCCGCGAACGCGGCCGCGACGAACAGCGTCTGCGACTCGCGGTTGCGTTGCTTGCGGCGCTCCTCGCGCCACGGCAAGAGGTTTATTCTGGCCATCAGTCGAAGCTCCTCAGGGCCAGGCCGCAGGCGATCATCAGCGCCGGCGCATCCTGCGACAGCGTCTGCGCCTGCACGCGCGAGGACAACGACATGCCGGCCAGCGGGTTCGCCACCAGCGCCGGCACCCCCAGCTGTTCCTCGATCATGTCGCCGATGCCGGCGATCGAGGCGCAACCGCCGGCGAGCACGATCTGGTCGACCTTGCTGTACTCGCTGCCGGCGAAGAAGAACTGCAGCAGGCGGCTGATCTGCTGGACCATCGCCTCCTTGAACGGCTCCAGCACCTCGATCTCGTAGCTCTCGGGCAGGCCGCCCTGGCGCTTGGCGAGGCCGGCTTCCTCGTAGGAAAGGCCGTAGCGGCGCATCACCTCGTCGGTGAGCTGCTTGCCGCCGAACACCTGCTCGCGGGTGTAGATCGTGCGCTGGTTCTTGAGCACGATCAGCGTGGTCATGGTGGCGCCGATGTCGACCACCGCGACGGTGGCGTCCTTGGGCACCGACAGCTGGTCGGCGATGAGCTTGAACGCGTTCTCCATCGCGAAGGCCTCGACGTCGACCACGCGGGCGGCGAGCCCGCCGATGTCGAGCGCGGCCACCCGCACGTCCACGTTCTCGGTGCGCGAGGCGGCCAGCAGCACGTTCATCATGTCCGGGTTGTCCTTGACCGGACCCAGCACCTCGAAGTCGAGGCTCACCTCTTCCAGCGGATAGGGGATGTACTGGTTGGCCTCGGCCTGGATCTGGCCCTCGAGGTCGTCCTCGGACAGGTCGGCCGGCATCGGGATCACCTTGGTGATCACCGCCGAGCCGGCGACCGCGGCCGCCGCGAACTTGGACTTGGCTCCGGAGCGGGCCAGCGCCCGCTTGATCGCCTCGCCCACCGCCTCGACCTCGACGATGTTCTTCTCGACCACGGCGTTGGGAGGCAGCGGCTCGACCGCGTAGTGCTCGACGCGAAAGCGCCCGCCCGACTGGCTGAGCTGCAGGAGCTTGACGGCGGTCGAGCTGATGTCGACCCCGATCAGGGGTGGTGTCTTGGTACTGAGCAGGCCCACACTTTTTCCCCTTCCCACGCGCTCTTACGAGCGAAAGATGCGCATCAACATTAAATCTAAAACTTAACGGTTTATCAACAGGGGGGATTTCGGAGCCAGTGTACGCCGGCTTCCGGGCCCGGAAAGGCCCCCTTCCGTGACCCCCATCACGCTGTGGAACACCCGTTTCCCATTCCGGCGGCCGTTTGCCCCCGGCCAGCCCATCCTGCCCGCGTACCGCCACGGATCGGCGAGTGGGCAGCATCTATACTGTGCCCCGGGTTGTCCTTGACCTGCCTCACAACTCCCCGATGTCCGGAAAGTCCTGGCCGCGCCGCCTGCTGCGCTGGAGCCTCGTGCTGTTCCTGGTCGGCCTGTTGCTCGGCGCCGGTGCGATAGGCATCGCCTATTGGCTGATCGCGCCGCGGTTGCCCGACGTGGCCGAGATCCGCGACATGCGGCTGCAGGTGCCGCTGCGGGTGGTGACCGCCGACGGCAAGCTGGTGGCGGTGTTCGGCGAGGCGCGCCGCTCGCCGGTCAAGATCGCGGACGTGCCCGAGCGCCTGCGCAACGCCTTCGTCGCCATCGAGGACTCGCGCTTCTACCAGCACCCCGGCATCGACGTGGTCGGCATCGCCCGCGCGGTCTGGCTGCTGGCGACCACCGACCGCGAGCGCGTGCCGGGCGGCAGCACCATCACCCAGCAGGTCGCGCGCAACTACTTCCTCAGCTCGGAGTACTCGTTCACGCGCAAGCTGTCGGAGATCTTCCTCGCCCTGCGCATGGAAAAGGAGCTCTCCAAGGACGAGATCCTCGAGCTCTACCTCAACAAGATCTTCTTCGGCTACCGCGCCTACGGCGTGGTCGCCGCCGCCGACTTCTACTACGGCAAGCCGCTGGCCGAGCTCACGCTGGCCGAGTGCGCGATGCTGGCCTCGATCCCCAAGTTCCCCTCCAGCGGCAATCCGCTCAGCAATCCGGAGCGCGCGCTCACCCGCCGCGACTACGTGCTCGAGCGCATGCTGGAGGAGAAGATGATCGACGCGGCCGAGTACGAGGCCGCGCGCGCCGAACGCGACCAGGCGCAACCGCACGAGCCGCCGGTCGAGGTCGAGGCGCCCTACGTCGCGGAGATGGTGCGGCTGGCGGCGCTCGAGCGCCTGGGCAACGACGCCCTGACCACCGGCTTCACCATCGTGACCACGCTCGATTCGCGCATGCAGACCGCCGCCAACGCGGCGGTGCGCGCCGGCCTGATGGACTACGACCGCCGCCACGGCTGGCGCGGCCCGGAGGGGCGGGTCGAGCTCCCGGCCGGCGCCGGTCCCGCCGAGTGGGACGCCGCGTTGGCGGCGTACCGGCCGATCGCCGGGCTGGTGCCGGCGCTGGCGACCGCGGTCGAGCCCGCCGGCGCCCGCTTCCGGCTCGCGGGCGGCGTGGACGCCAGCGTGCCGCTCGAGCGCCTGCGCTGGCGCGCCTACGTCGACGAGAACACGCGCGGCCCGGCCGTGACCGATGCCACCACCATGCTCAAGCCCGGCGACGTGGTGCGGCTGGGCCGCGACCCGGCCGGCGAGTGGACCCTGGTGCAACTGCCCAAGGCCCAGGCCGCGCTGGTGGCGCTGGACCCGGCCGATGGCGCCATCCTGAGCCTGGTCGGCGGCTACAGCTTCGCGTTGTCGAAGTTCAACCGCGCGACCCAGAGCAACCGCCAGCCGGGCTCGAGCTTCAAGCCCTTCGTCTACTCGGCCGCGTTCGACCGCGGCTTCAATGCCGCCTCGATCGTCAACGACGCGCCGCTGGTGTTCGCCGACCCGTCGCAGGAAGGCGGGCTGTGGAAGCCGCAGAACGACAACGAGACCTTCCTCGGGCCGATGCGCCTGCGCGAGGCCATGGTGCAGTCGCGCAACCTGGTCTCGGTGCGGGTGCTGGACGCGATCGGCGTGCGTTACGCGCGCGATTACGTGACCCGTTTCGGCTTCGACCCGGCGACGCTGCCGGACAACCTTTCGCTGGCGCTGGGCACGGTCTCGGTGCCGCCGCTGACCATGGCCCGCGCCTTCTCCGTGTTCGCCAACGGCGGCTACCTGGTCGACCCCTATTTCGTGCTGCGGATCGAGAACGACGCCGGCCGCACGATGTCGGCGGCGCGCCCGGCGCGCGTCTGCCGCGAATGCGCCGCCGCCCCGACCGGGACCAGCGCCGCCAGCGCGACCGACCTTTCGGCCTTGCTGGGCAACGCCACCGCCGCGACGCCCGCGGCCGAGTCGCCCGCCGCCGCCGGCGCCACCGACGAACCGCTGCCGGCGGCGCCACGGGTGGCCGACGAGCGCAACGTCTATCTCGTGTCCTCGCTGCTGCGCGACGTGGTCAAGCGCGGCACCGGGCGCGGCGCGCTGGTGCTGGGCCGCAACGACCTCGGCGGCAAGACCGGCACCACCAACGAGCACCGCGACGCCTGGTTCTCCGGCTTCAACGGCCGGGTGGTGGCCACCACCTGGATGGGCTTCGACGACTTCACCTCGCTGGGCAAGGGCGAGTTCGCGGCCAAGACCGCGCTGCCGGTGTGGGTGGGCTTCATGAAGGTGGCGCTCGACGGCGTGCCGGAGACGACCTTCGAGGCCCCGCCGGGCATCACCTCGGCGCGCATCGACCGTGCCACCGGCGCGCTGCTCGCCGCCGGCGCCGAAGGCGGCGTGGACGAGATCTTCCGTAGCGAGGACATCGCCAGGCTGGCCGCCGCGCGCAGTTCGCAGGCGGCCGAGAGCGAAGCCGAGCAGCAGGCCTACGAGATCTTCTGAGCCGCGCCAGCCCGGACGCCAGCCACGATGGACGCCGCCAACGCCCGCCGGCACTCGCAGAACCGCAACCGCGAGCAGCGCGAGCGCATCGCCGCCGAGGCGGCGCGGATCATGGCCGAGCAGGGCGTGCGCGACTACCACCTCGCCAAGCACAAGGCGGCCGAGCGCCTGGGCGTGGGCGACGAGGGCGCGCTGCCGCGCAACAGCGAGATCGAGGCGGCCTTGCGCGAGTACCAGCGCCTGTTCCAGGCCGACACCCAGCCGCGGCGCCTGCGCCGCCTGCGCGAGACCGCGGTGGAGGCCATGCGCTTCTTCGCCGCGTTCGAGCCGCGCCTGGTCGGCGCGGTGCTCGAGGGCACCGCGGACGAGCACTCCGCGACTTGCCTGCACCTGTACGCCGACGATCCGCGCGCCGTGCAGCGCTTCCTCGACGAGCACCGCATTCCCTACGACGAGCAGGAACGGCGCCTGCGCCTGTCGGCGGACACCTGGGCCGAGTATCCCGTGTACCTGTTCAGCGCCGACGACGTCGCCATGGACCTCACCGTGCTGCCGCGCGACGGCCAGCGCCAGGCGCCGCTGGACCGCGTCGACGGCCTGCC
>CAZTNB010000050.1:0-4882 GCA_964614825.1 uncultured Gammaproteobacteria bacterium | reverse complement strand
CGACGCCGCGGTTCCCACTGGGCCCGCCATGCGCTAGCGTGGCGAGTTGCGTCCGTCCGACTCGCCGATCCGTGTCCCTGCCGAACCGCCTAGACCAGACCCTGCTGCAGCGCAGCCTCGGACCGAGCTTCGGCAAGGGCCTGCGCTATTTCCGCGACGGGCGGGTCGAACTGCTGCGGCACGACGACGTGCATGCCGAGGGCCGCGTGCAGGGCAGCACGCCCGCGCCCTACGAGACCGACGTGCACCTTTCCACGCGGGGTCCCTCACCGGTGGTGTACGGCCAGTGCTCGTGCCCGGTCGGCGTGGACTGCAAGCATGTCGCGGCGCTGGCGCTGGCCTGGCTCGACGCGCAGCGCAGCGTCGGCGCTCCCGCGCCGCAGGTGCCGCCCCGGGGTGGGGTGCGCGCCGCGGTGCCGGCCCTGCCGCAGGCGCCCAGTCCGTGGAAGCAGTGGCTGGCCGACCACCGGGCCGACCGCGAAGCGAGTCCCGAGGCGCCGGGCGAGGAATCGATCCTGTACCTGGTCGAGGTCAAGGACGGCGACGTGCTGGTGCAGCCCGCGCGCTGCCGCCTGCTCAAGAGCGGCCATCCCGGCGCGGCGCGCCCGGTGCGGCTGGACAACGACAAGGCGCTGGAGCAGCTGCGGCGCCTGCCCGCGACCGACCGCACCCTGCTGCTGTCGATCGATCCGGCCCAGCGGCAGTACCGCAACAACGATCCGTGGTTCGTGCTGGCCGACGGCGACGAGGCCCTGCTCGAGCCCATGGTCGCGACCGGCCGGGCGCACTTCGGCGCGCCCGCGGGGCCGGTGCTCAGGCCGGGCCCGGCGCGCAAGCTGGCCTTCGAGTGGAAGCTGGACGAGCACGGCACCCAGCGCCTCACGGCGCGGCTCTCCAGCGGCAAGGGCATGGTCTGCGGCGACGCCTGGGGCTGGTACATCGATCCGGACCGCGCCGAGGTCGGGCGCACCGATGCCGGCGAGCTGACTCCGCAACTGCCGGCCTTGCGCGACCTGCCGCCGCTGCTGCCCGAGCACTACGCCGAGGCGCGCGCCGCGCTGGCCAAGCGCAAGATCGGCGCGCGCCTGCCGATGCCGCGCGCGCTGCGCATCCAGACCCGGCGCGTGGCCACGCCGCGCGCCGAGCTGATGCTCGGCCGCCAGCCCTACGACCACGATCCCGATCGCCTGCGCTACGGCATCCTCGCCGAGCTGGCGTTCCGCTACGACACCCAGCGCGTGCCGGCCAGCGACCGCCGCGAGGCGCTGCGCCAGCGCGACGGCGACGGCATCGACGTGGTGCTGCGCGAGCCCGAGTACGAGCGCCGCGTGGCCCAGTTCCTCTCGCGCGAGGGCTTCCGCCCCGAGTTCCAGCAGACGCCCGGCGATCCGCGCATCGGCCAGGCCAGCCGCTGGGAGCGCCCGCACCCGCTGCAGGGCCTGGCGATCGAGGAATGGGTGCGCGGCTTCGTCGAGCGGGCCAGGCCCTTCGCGATCGACGTCGAGACCGACGACCGCTTCCCGGCCTTCGTCGGCACCGAACTGGAGGCGCCCGAGCTCGAGCTGATCGATTCGGGCAGCGACTGGTTCGAGGCGCGGCTGGGCATCGTCATCGACGGCCAGCGCATCGACCTGATGCCGATCCTGCTCAAGGCCCTGGCCGACCCGGCCGCGGTGAGCGCGCGCGGCCTGCGCGTGATGCTGCCGGGCGACCGTCCGGCGCTGGTGCCGCGCGCGCGCCTCGACGCGATCCTCGGCCTGATCGACGACTTCCAGACCCGCGAGGGCAAGCCCGGCGTGACCCGTGCGCTGCTGCCCGCGGTGGTGCCGCCCTCGGACTGGCGCTTCGTGCCGAGCCCGCGCGCGCGCGCCTTCCTGGCCGAGCTGGAGGGCTTCGAGGGCCTGAGCGCGCTGGAACCGCCGGCCGGATTCCGCGCCGAACTGCGGCCCTACCAGAAGGTGGGCCTGGCGTGGATGGACTTCCTGCGCCGCTACGGCTTCGGCGGCGTGCTGGCCGACGACATGGGCCTGGGCAAGACCGTGCAGGTGCTGGCCCACCTGGCCCGCGAGCTGGCCGGGCAGCGCCTCTCGCAGCCGGCGCTGGTGGTGTGCCCCACCAGCGTGGCGCCGAACTGGCTGCACGAGGCGCAGCGCTTCGCCCCCGCGCTCAAGGTCGAGCTGCTGGGCCGCGGCGACCGCAGCGACGCGCTGGCCGCGTTGCCCGGCCAGCACCTGGTGATCACCAGCTACGCGCTGCTGTTGCGCGACATCGAGGCGCTGGCCGCGCAGCCCTGGTCGATGGTCGTGTTCGACGAGGCGCAGTGGCTCAAGAACCGCACCAGCCAGGGTTTCCGCTCCGCGCTGCGGATCAAGGCCGGCTTGCGCCTGTGCCTGACCGGCACGCCGGTGGAGAACCACCTGGGCGAGCTCAAGGCGCAGTTCGACCTCTCGTTCCCGGGCCTGCTCGGCGACGACCGCCACTTCCTGCAACGCTTCCGCCAACCGATCGAGAAATCGCACGACCCGCAGGCGGCGCGGCGGCTGCGCCAGCGCCTGCGGCCGTTCCTGCTCCGCCGGACCAAGGCCCAGGTGGCGACCGAGCTGCCGCCACGCACGCAGATCGCGGTCGGCATCGAGCTCGGCGACACCCAGCGCGACCTGTACGAGACCATCCGCATCCAGATGGAGAAGCGCGTGCGCGACGTGCTCGCGCAGCGCGGGCTCGCGCGCTCGCACATCACCGTGCTCGACGCGCTGCTCAAGCTGCGCCAGGCCTGCTGCGACCCGCGCCTGGTGGACCTGCCGAGCGCGCGCAAGGTCAAGGCCTCGGCCAAGCGCGAGGCACTGATGGACCTGCTGCCGACGCTGATCGAGGACGGGCGCTCGATCCTGCTGTTCTCGCAGTTCACCGCCATGCTCGACCTGATCGAGGCCGACCTCACCGAGCGCGCCCTGCCCTTCGTGCGCCTCGACGGCAGCACGCGCAACCGCCGCGCGCCGGTGGACCGCTTCCAGCGCGGCGAGGTCCCGCTGTTCCTGATCAGCCTCAAGGCCGGCGGCGTGGGCCTCAACCTCACCCGTGCCGACACCGTGATCCTGTACGACCCGTGGTGGAACCCGGCCACCGAGGCGCAGGCCATCGACCGCGCCCACCGGATCGGCCAGGACAAGCCGGTGTTCGTCTACGAACTGACCTGCACCGGCACGGTGGAAGAGAAGATGGCCGCGCTCAAGGCACGCAAGCGCGCGGTCGCCGATGCGGTGCTCGCCGTCGGCGAATCCGCGATCGAGACCCTGCAGGCCGACGAACTGCTGTCGCTCTTCCGCCAGGACTGAGCAATTTCGTCGCGGCGGCAGGCCAGCCCGAGGGGGCCCGGGAGGCTCAGGTACCGAGCGCGCGCTGCGGCTCGGCCGCCGCCAGCGCCCGGGCCAGCCCGGCCTCGAGATCGGCCGCGAGGTCGTCCAGCGACTCGATGCCCACCGACAGGCGCAGCAGGCCGTCGCCGATGCCGGCCGCGGCACGCGCCTCGGGGCTCATGGCCGCATGGGTCATGGTGGCCGGATGCGCGACCAGGCTCTCGACGCCGCCCAGCGACTCCGCCAGGGTGAAGCAGCGCAGGCCGTCGAGGAAGGCGCGCACCGCCGCTTCGCCGCCCTCGAGTTCGAAGCCGATCATGGCGCCGGCGCCGCGCTGTTGGCGCTGCGCCAGCGCGTGGCCCGGATGCTGCGGCAAGCCTGGATAGTGCACGGCACGCACCGCCGCGTGCCGTTCCAGCTGCTCGGCCAGCGCCTGCGCGTTCTCGCCGTGCACGCGCAGGCGCGCGTCCAGGGTGCGCACGCCGCGCAGGGTCAGGAAGCTGTCGAAGGGGCTGCCGGTAAGGCCCAGCGCGTTGGCCCACCACGCCAGCTGCTCATGCAACGCCGGGTCGCGCGCGATCACCGCGCCGCCGACCACGTCGCTGTGGCCGTTGAGGTACTTGGTGGTCGAGTGCAGCACCAGGTCGGCGCCGAAGTCGATCGGGGTCTGCAACGCGGGCGAGAGGAAGGTGTTGTCGACCAGCGCCAGCGCGCCGGCACGGTGCGCCGCGTCGATCACGAAGCGCAGGTCGGTGATGCGCAGCAGCGGGTTGCTCGGGGTCTCGATCCAGACCAGCTTGGGCGCCGGTTCCAGCGCCGCCGCCAGCGCGCGCGGATCGGTGAGGTCGGCGACCACCAGCTCGAAGTGGCCCTTGGCCGCCAGCGCCTTGAACAGGCGCCAGCTGCCGCCGTAGCCGTCGTGCGGCACCACCAGCCGGTCGCCGGGCTGCAGCAGGTGCAGCACCAGCGTGATCGCGGCCATGCCGCTCGCGGTCACCACCGCGCCGGCGCCGCCCTCGAGCGCCGCCAGCGCCTCGCCGAGCTGGTCGCGGGTGGGATTGCCGCTGCGGGTGTAGTCGTAGCGGCGCTTCGCGCCGAAGCCGGCGAAGCTGAAGTTGGTCGAGAGCACGATCGGCGGCACCACCGCGCCGTGGGCTGCGTCGCTGTCGATGCCCGCGCGCACCGCGCGGGTGGTCGTGCTGAACCCGCTCATGCCGCTGCTCCTTGCGCTGGTGAACGCAGGGCTGCGCGCAACCATGCGTCGACGAGCGCGGTTTCCTTGAGGAACGCGTCGTGGCCATAGGGCGAAGCGATGCGCCGGCTGCTCACCGGCGCGGCGATGCCGGCGGCCAGGACGTCGACCAGCGGCGGCGGCGCCAGCCAGTCGTCCTCGACCGCGAGCAGCCAGGTCGGCGTGCGCACGGCGGCGGGATCTACTGCATGCAGGTCGATGGACTCCGACAGGCGCAGGAAGGCCGTCGCGTTCCAGCGCGCGACGTAGCGCGCGCCGCATTCGGCCAGGTAGT
>CAZTNB010000049.1:4359-19160 GCA_964614825.1 uncultured Gammaproteobacteria bacterium | reverse complement strand
GCAGTCGCCCACGGCCCACACGCCCTCGACGCCGGTCCAGCAGTGCGCGTCGACCACGATCCGGCCACGCTCGTCCAACTGCACGCCCGTACCGTCGGCCAGCAGGCCATTCGTCGCGGCGCGCCGCCCGACCGCGACCAGCAGGCGGTCGACCACGATGGACTGGTCGCCCTTGGCATCGGTGTAGCCGACGTGGAGCTCCTCCTTGCGCAGCTCGACCCGGGTGACCTTGGCGCCGAGGCGGATGTCGAGGCCCTGCTTCTTGAACTCGCGTGCCGCGGCCCTGGCGACATCGGCATCCGCCGCGGCGAGGAAATCGGGGAGTGCCTCGAGGATCGTGACCTCGGCGCCGAGGCGGCGCCACACCGAGCCCAGCTCGAGGCCGATCACGCCGGCGCCGATCACGCCCAGCCGCTTCGGGGTCTCGGCGAAATCGAGCGCGCCCACGTTGTCGACGATGCGCTGGCCGTCGAACTTCGCGAACGGCAGCTCGATCGGCACCGAGCCCGCGGCCAGCACCACGTTGGTCGCGCTGAATTCGCTCACGCTGCCGTCGGCGGCCTTCACCGACACCACGCGGCCGGGCTTGAGCGTGGCGAAGCCGGCGATGGACGCGACCTTGTTGGCCTTGAACAGCAGCGCGATGCCGCCGGTGAACTGCTTCACGATCTTGTCCTTGCGGCCGACCATGGCCTTGACGTCGATCGTGGGCTTGAGCGCGCTGATGCCGTGGTCGGCGTAGTTGTGGGTCAGGTCGTGGTAGCGCTTGGACGAATCCAGCAGCGCCTTGGACGGGATGCAGCCGACGTTGAGGCAGGTGCCGCCCAGCGCGGGCTTGCCGTCCTTGCCGAGGTAGGCATCGACGCACGCGGTCTTGAGCCCGAGCTGCGCGGCGCGGATCGCGCCGACGTAGCCGGCCGGGCCGGCGCCGATGAAGATGACGTCGTAGTGTTCCATGGTCACGAGTCCTTGCTCGCTGTTCCCCTGTCCCTCCGGGCGAGGGGCAGGGGTGAGGGTACGATGGGGCGGGGGCGTTCCGGCATGCCGGAGCCTCGCCCCCGGCCCCGCGCCGGGCGGGAGAGGGCAGGCGTGCGGCTCAGATGCCCAGCAGCATCTTGTGCGGGTTCTCGAGCTGGTTCTTGACGTCGACCAGGAACAGCACGGCGTCCTTGCCATCGACGATGCGGTGGTCGTAGCTGAGCGCGATGTACATCATCGGCGCCGCCACCACCTGGCCGTTCTCGACCACCGCGCGGTCCTTGATCGCGTGCATGCCCAGGATCGCGCTCTGCGGCGGGTTAACGATCGGGGTGGAGAACAGCGAGCCGAAGGTGCCGCCGTTGGTGATGGTGAAGCTGCCGCCCTGCAGGTCCTCGATCGCGAGGCCGCCTTCGCGCGCCTTCTTCGCGTAGTCGTTGATCGCCATCTCCACCTCGGCGAAGCTCATCGCCTCGGCGTTGCGCAGCACCGGCGTGACCAGGCCGCGATCGGTCGCCACCGCGATCGAGATGTCGGCGTAGCCGTGGTAGACGATGTCGTTGCCGTCGACCGAGGCGTTGACCACCGGGAAGCGCTTGAGCGCCTCGGCCGCGGCCTTGACGAAGAAGCTCATGAAACCCAGGCGCACGCCGTGCGCCTTCTCGAAGCCCTCGCCCAGTTCCTTGCGCATCGCCATCACCGCGCGCAGGTTGACCTCGTTGAACGAGGTCAGCATCGCGATCGAGTTCTTCGACTGCATCATGCGCTCGGCGATGCGCGCGCGCATGCGGGTCATGGGCACGCGCTGCTCGGTGCGGGCGCCGATCGGGGCCTGGATCGCGGGCGCCGGAACCGGCGCGGCGGGCGCCTTCGCGGCAGGCACCGGCGCGGCTGCCGGCGTGCCGGTCTTGAGCGCGTTGACCAGGTCCTCCTTGGTCACCTGGCCGCCGCGGCCGGTGCCGGCGACCGTGGCCGGGTCGATCCGGTGCTCCTCCGCCACCCGCCGGCCGGCGGGCGAGAGCGCCGCCGTGGCGCTGGCTGCCGCGGGGGCGGCCGCGGCGGCCACCGCGGCCTTGGGCGGGGCCGGTTGCGCCGCCGGCGCCGCGGCCTTGGCCGGCGCCGGCGCGGCGGCGCCTTCCTCCACCAGCGCGATCAGCTCCTGGCTGGTCACGGTGTCGCCGGTGTTCTTGAGCACCTGCTTGAGCACGCCATCGACCGGCGCCGGCACTTCGAGCACGACCTTGTCGGTCTCGAGGTCGACCAGGTTCTCGTCGCGCCGCACCGCATCGCCGGGCTGCTTGTGCCAGGTCGCGATGGTCGCGTCCGAGACCGACTCCGGCAGCACCGGGACCTTGACTTCGATGGCCATGGCAAAACGTCCTTATTCGCTCGCGTGGTCGCCGTTGAGCTTCGCGGTGAGCGCCTGCTCGACCAGCGCGGCCTGTTCGACGGTATGGGTGTGGTGGTGGCCGCAGGCCGGCGCGGGCGAGCGCGGGCGGCCGGCATAGTGCAGCTTGCGCTTGCTGTCGCCGATGGCGGCGAGGAGGTGGTGCTGGATCTGGTACCAGGCGCCCTGGTTCATCGGCTCCTCCTGGCACCACACCACGTCCTTCGCCGCCGGGAAGCGCTTGAGTTCGGCCGCGACCGCGTCGCGCGGGAACGGATACAGCTGCTCGACGCGCACCAGCGCGACCGACTCCAGGCGCTGCTTCTCGGCCGCCTCCAGCAGGTCGTAGTAGACGCGTCCGGCGCACAGCACCACGCGCCGGACCTTCTTCGGGTCCCTGGCGAAATCGTCGGGGATCACCAGCTGGAAACCGCCGGCGGACAACTCGTCGAGGCTGGAGGTCGACAGCTTGTGCCGCAGCAGCGACTTGGGCGTCATCACCACCAGCGGCTTGCGCAGGTCGCGCACCATCTGCCGGCGCAGCATGTGGAACATCTGCGCCGGCGTGGTCGGCACGCAGACCTGCATGTTGTCGAGCGCGCACAACTGCAGGAAGCGCTCCAGTCGCGCCGAGCTGTGCTCGGGCCCCTGGCCCTCGTAGCCGTGCGGCAGGAACAGGGTGAGGCCGCAGACGCGCCCCCACTTGGCCTCGCCGGAGGAGATGAACTGGTCGATCACGACCTGGGCGCCGTTGCAGAAGTCGCCGAACTGCGCCTCCCAGATCACCAGCGTGTGCGGGTCGGTGGTGGCGTAGCCGTACTCGAAGGCCATCACCGCCTCTTCCGACAGCAGCGAGTCGTAGACCGAGGCGTCGTTGGGGTCCTTCACCAGCTGGCGCAGCGGCATCACCGTCTCGCCGCTGGCCTGGTCGTGCAGGATCGCGTGGCGATGGAAGAACGTGCCGCGGCCGGAGTCCTGGCCGACGATGCGCAGCCGGTAGCCCTCGGCCAGCAGGGTGGCGTAGGCGAGGTTCTCGGCGTAGCCCCAATCCATGCGCAGCTCGCCGGCCGCCATGCGCTGGCGATCCTCGTAGATCTTCGCGACGCGCGGGTGCAGGACGAGGTTCGACGGGATCGTGTTGATCCTGCGCGACAGCTCGTCCAGGGTCGCGCGCGGCACGGCGGTGGGCTTGGTCTCGCGCGCGCTGGCCTCGAGGTGGCGGGTCCAGTCCACCGCCGGCACCAGCGGGTTGCTGGCGAGGTCGGCGGCGATGCGGCCCGAGTCGAGCTGCTGCCGGTAGCCGTCGACCAGCGCCTTGCCGTCCGCGGCGGCGATCACCCCTTCCTGCTCCAGGCGCGTGGCGTACAGCTCGCGCGTGGTCTTGCGCACGCGGATCACCTGGTACATCACCGGCTGGGTCGCCGCCGGCTCGTCGGCCTCGTTGTGGCCGTGGCGGCGGTAGCAGACCAGGTCGATGACCACGTCCTTCTTGAACTTCTGGCGGAAGTCGAAGGCCATGCGCGCGCAGTAGATCACCGCCTCGGGGTCGTCGCCGTTGACGTGGAAGATCGGCGCGGCGACCAGCTTGGCCGGGTCGGTGCAGTACAGCGTCGAGCGCGCGTCGTCGGGCCGGCTGATGGTGAAGCCGACCTGGTTGTTGATCACGATGTGCACGGTGCCGCCGACGCCGAAGCCGCGCGCCTGCGACATCTGGAACAGCTCCATCACCACGCCCTGGCCGGCGAAGGCGGCGTCGCCATGGATCAGGATCGGCATCACCTGCGCGCGCGCGGCGTCGCCGCGGCGGTTCTGGCGCGCGCGCACCGAGCCGGCCACCACCGGATCGATGATCTCCAGGTGCGAGGGATTGAAGCCCAGCGCGAGGTGCACCGGCCCCCCGGGCGTGGCCACGTCGGAGGAATAGCCCATGTGGTACTTCACGTCGCCGGAGTGCGCCGGGTCCTTCGGGCCCTCGTGCTTGCCCTCGAACTCGGCGAACAGCTGGTGCGGCGGCTTGCCCAGCGTGTTGACCAGCATGTTGAGGCGCCCGCGATGCGCCATGCCGATCACGATCTCCTTGATGCCGTCGGTGCCGGCGCGATGGATGACCTCGTCCATCAGCGGGATCAGGCTGTCGCCGCCCTCGAGCGAGAAGCGCTTCTGGCCCACGTACTTCGTGTGCAGGTAGCGCTCCAGGCCTTCGGCCTGGGTCAGCTTCTGCAGGATGCGGCGGCGTTCGGTGGCGGTGAACGTGGTGCGGCCGCCGTTGCGCTCCAGCTTCTCGTGCAGCCAGCGCCGCTGCTCGGCGTTGGGGATGTGCATGAACTCGGCGCCGATGCTGCCCGAGTACGTGTCCTTGAGCAGGGTGACGATGTCGCGCAGCTTCATGCGCTCGGGTGCCGACAGCGAGCCGGTGCTGAATTCGGTGTCGAGGTCGCCGCTGTCGAGGCCGTGGAAGCCGATCTCGAGGTCGGGCGCCGGCTGCCGCGGCGCCAGGCCCAGCGGGTCGAGTTGCGCGGCGAGGTGGCCGCGGGCGCGATACGCCGTGACCAGGCGGTGCACGCCGGCCTGCTTCTGCGCGTAGGCGTCGTCGAGTTCCGCCACCGCCAGCGCGCCGTGGCGGCCGGCGAGCTTCGACACCCGGGCGATGTGGGCGATCACCGGGGCGTGCGGCACGTCGCCGGCGTCGCGGCCCTTGAGCGACTCGAAGAAGCGCCCCCATTCGCCGTTGATGGCGGCGGGGTTGGCCAGCCACTGTTCGTACAACTCGTCGACGTACGCGGCATTGCCGCCGGAGAGGTGCGAGGACTGCCGGAACTGTTCGAGGAGCGAACTCACGGAGGGGCCACCTGGACTGGGCGCAAAGTCTTCAGCCGAAAGGAATTTTCGGATGCTGCGCCGCGGAAAAACGGGGCCGCGATTATAGCGCCATGGGGGCGGCGGGCGGCAACCGCAGGGAACCGCTGCGACCAAGGTTCAATGCCGGGGCGGAATCGGCCGCTGCGGCCGGGGCGGTCGCGGTCGCGACCGCTCCCGCTGGGGGTGTCACAGGGCGAGGCGGCGCAGCTCCGGGCTGGGCTCGCTGCGTTCCCATACCTGCTCGAAGTACGACAGCAGCGCGCGGTGCCGCCCCGGGCGATGCGCGTTGCCCTCGCCTTCGAAGCGGCTGCCGATCGGACGGAACAGGTAGCCGCCGCGGTCGTCGAGCAGGAAGGCGGCGGCGTACTGGCGGTCCTGGTCCACCACCGGCGTGCGCAGGTGGCAGCGGCTGGACAGGCGTTGGGCCAGCCCCAGCAGGCGGTGGCCGTCGCGCACCGCCACCGCCGGGTCGTGCACCAGCACGCGCACCTCGGCCTGCGCGGCGCCGGTGAGCAGGCGGCGCACGTGCTCGAGGAAGGGTTCGCGGTCGTACAGCAAGGGGTCGAGGTCGCGGCTGTAGATCCACAGGCGATGGCGCGCCTGCGCGGCCAGCGCATCGGTGAACTGCTGCGCGTCGTGGATCGAGGCCACTTCCACGCCACGCGGCGGCGGCGCGTCCGGCGCGCGGGCGCCGGGCCGGTCGGGCGCGACCGGCGGCGCGAGCGCGATCCGCATGGTCCGGTGGCGGATGCCGGCCTCGACGAACTCCTCGCCCTCGCCGACGAAGCCGGCGCGCAGGTAGAACGGGATCGCATCGACCTGCGCGTGCAGGACGACCTCGGGCCAGTGGCGCGCGCGGGCCTGCTCGAGCAGGGTGCGCAGCATGGCCGCGCCGACGCCGCGCCCGCGCCAATCGGGCAGCACCGCCATGCGGCCGATCTTGCGTTCCGGCGTGAGGCGCCCGGTGCCGACCGGCCGGCCCTGCGCGTCGCGGGCGAGCACGTGCACGCTGGCCGGGTCGAGCGCGTCCCATTCCTCCTCGATCGGCACCTGCTGCTCGGCCACGAACACGGGCTCGCGCACGGCGCGCAGGTCGGGCAGGTCGCGCTCGTACGACGCGATCTCGATGCGGAAGGCGTCTTCAATCATCCTCGAACACCAGGTGGCCGGCGTTGTGCATCGCCGCCAGCGCGCGCCAGTCCGGTGCGGTCAGGCGGCGCAGGGTCGCCGCATCGTAGCGCTTGCCCGCCTCGAGGATGCGCGCCAGCAGCAGGGTGCAGTCGTGGCGCTCGCCGGCCAGGTAGGCCGCCGCGCGATGGCCGCGGCGGATCCAGGCGTAGCGGCTCCAGGGACTGCGGTGCAGCACGCCGCCGCGGGCGACGCGGCGCTTGAGCGCGCCGCCGTCGAGCGGCTCGCCGCTGGGCGCCGGCGCGTGCGCGCTGCGGTAGCGGGTGATGAAGCGCGCGTACCAGTCGCGGAAGGCGTCGCTCTTGAGCCGGCCGGACTCGCGCAGGATGTGCCGCACCTTGCGCAGCGCGCCGGCGCCGATCTCGGCCGGGCGCCGCGCCGGGGCGAGGTCGCGGTCGGCGTAGCGGCGCTGCTCGCCGAGGCGTTCGGCCACGTACTCGGCGTAGTCGAGCAGCAGCTCCGCCGCCGAGGGCGCGCGCATGCCGATCGAGAAGGTCATGCACTCGCCGACCGCGATGCCGTGGTGGGGCACGCCGGGCGGCAGGTACAGCATGTCGCCGGGCTCGAGCACGTAGTCGGCGGTGGGCGTGAACTCGCGCAGCAGCTTGAGCTCCACGCCCTCGCGCACGGCGTGCGGGGCGCGGCGATCCTCGCTGATCATCCAGCGGCGGCGGCCCCAGGCCTGGAGCAGGAACACGTCGTACTGGTCGACGTGCGCGCCGACCGATCCGCCCTCGACCGCGTAGCTCACCATCACGTCGTCGACGCGCCAGTCGGGCACGAAGCGGAAGGGCAGCAGCAAGGCGTCGATTTCCGCCAGCAGCTTGTCGCAGTCCTGCACCAGCAGCGTCCAGTCGTGCTTGGGCAGGCGCTTGAAGTCGGAGGCGCGGAACGGACCGTGGCGCACCTTCCAGGCGTCGCGCGCCGCGTGGTGGATCACCAGCCGCGACGCGGCCATGGGTTCGCAGGCGAGCCCGGCCAGGTCGTCCGGGGTGATCGGCGATTCGAAGCCGGGGAAGGCCTGCCGCACCAGCAGCGGCTTGCGCTGCCAATGGCGGTGCAGGAACTCGGCCGGCGGCATCCCCAGCAGGCTGTCGCGGACGGTTCGGGGATCGGCGCCGCGGCTGCTCATCGACGGCGTCCCTTGCTCAGATGTCGCGCGCCAGCCGCGGCGCCAGCCCGACGTAGGTGGCCGGGGTCAGCGCCAGCAGGCGTTCCCGCTCGGCCTCGGGCAGGGCGAGGCCGCGGATGAAGGCCTGCAGCGCCTCGCGCTCGATGCCGCGGCCGCGGGTCAGGGCCTTGAGCTGCTCGTAGGGTTCGGGCAGGCCGTGGCGGCGCATCACCGTCTGCACCGCCTCGGCCAGCACTTCCCAGGCGCCGTCGAGGTCGGCGGCGAGGCGGGCCGGGTCGGCCGACAGCTTGCCCAGGCCGCGGCGGATCGCGCCGAAGGCCACCAGCAGGTGGCCGAAGGCCGTGCCCAGCGAACGCAGCACGGTGGAATCGGTCAGGTCGCGCTGCCAGCGCGAGATCGGCAGCTTCTCGCTGAAGTGGCCCAGCAGCGCGTGGGCGATGCCGAGGTTGCCTTCGGCGTTCTCGAAGTCGATCGGGTTGACCTTGTGCGGCATGGTCGAGGAACCGACCTCGCCGGCGCGCGTGGCCTGGCGGAAATAGCCCAGCGCGACGTAGCCCCAGAGGTCGCGGCACAGGTCGACGAGGATGGTGCCGACGCGGCGCAGCGCGTCGCACAGTTCGGCGATGCCGTCGTGCGGCTCGATCTGGGTGGTGTAGGGATTCCAGGCCAGGCCCAGCGACTCGACCAGGCGCCGCGACAGCGCCGGCCAGTCGACCGCCGGATAGGCGACGGCGTGCGCGTTGTAGTTGCCGACCGCGCCGTTGATCTTGCCCGGCACTTCCACCGCCGCCAGCTGCCCGCGCTGGCGCGCGAGGCGCGCCACCACGTTGGCCAGCTCCTTGCCCAGCGTGGTCGGGCTGGCGGTCTGGCCGTGCGTGCGCGCGAGCATCGCCAGCCCGGCGTGCGCGTGCGCCAGCGCGCGCAGCTCGGCGATGAGCGCGTCCAGGGCCGGCAGCAGCACCGCGTCGCGGCCCTCGCGCAGCATCAGCGCGTAGGCCAGGTTGTTGATGTCCTCGCTGGTGCAGGCGAAATGCACGAACTCCAGCGCCGGCGCCAGCGCGGCCTGCGCCTGCAGCCGTTCCTTGAGGAAATACTCCACCGCCTTGACGTCGTGGTTGGTGGTCGCCTCGATCGCCTTGATCCGCAGCGCGTCGGTCGCGCCGAATCCGGCGGCGAGGCCGCGCAGGAGCGCGGTGGTCCCGGCGTCGAAGGGCGGCACCTCGGCGATCCCGGGTTCGGACGCCAGCGCGATCAGCCATTCCACCTCGACCCGGACCCGCGCGCGCATCAGCCCCGCCTCGCTGAAGATCGGGCGCAGCGGCGCGCACGCGGCCGCGTAGCGGCCGTCGAGCGGGGACAGGGCATGGAGGGGATCGGCGGCCATGGGCACGTCGTGGGCGCGAAAAGCGGCACGAATGATAACACCGGCATCCCGTCCCGACCCCGCCCGGGGCGGCGCCGGGGCTATACTGCGCGCCCTTTTTCGACTCCCAGGGAACCCCCGCCATGGCCGACTTCCGCATCGAGCGCGACAGCATGGGCGAGCTCAAGGTGCCCGCCAAGGCGCTGTACGGCGCGCAGACCCAGCGCGCGGTACAGAACTTCCCCATTTCGGGCCTGCGCATGCCGCGCGAGTTCATCCGTGCCGTGGGCCTGATCAAGTCGGCCTGCGCGGCCGCCAATGCCGACCTCGGGCAGATGAAGAAGGCCGACGCCAAGGCCGTGCGCGCCGCCGCCACGCGGGTGGCGGCCGGCGAGTTCGACGCCGAGTTCCCGATCGACGTGTTCCAGACCGGCTCGGGCACCAGCACCAACATGAACGCGAACGAGGTCATCGCGCACGTCGCCGGCGCCGACTCGGGGCGCAGGATCCACCCCAACGACCACGTCAACATGGGCCAGAGCTCCAACGACGTGATCCCGACCGCGATCCAGGTCTCCGGCTGCCTCGCCGCGCACGAGCAGCTGCTGCCGGCGCTCAAGCACCTCAAGGGCACGCTGGACCGCCGCGCGCGCCAGCTCGCGCGCACGGTCAAGACCGGCCGCACCCACCTGATGGACGCGATGCCGATCACCTTCGGCCAGGAACTGTCGGGCTGGTCGGCGCAGGTCGGCTCGTCGATGTCGCGCATCGCGGATGCGCTCAAGCGCCTGCGCCAGCTGCCGCAGGGCGGCACCGCGGTCGGCACCGGCATCAACGCCGACGAGCGCTTCGGGCCCAAGGTGGCGCGCGAGCTGTCGAAGCTCACCGGGTTCCGCTTCGAGTCGGGCGCCAACTACTTCGAGAACATGTCGGCGCAGGACTCGGCGGTCGAGCTGTCGGGCCAGCTGCGCGTGCTTGCCTGCGCGCTGATGAAGATCGCCAACGACCTGCGCTGGATGAACTCGGGGCCGCTGGCCGGCATCGGCGAGATCGAGCTGCCGGCGCTGCAGCCGGGCTCGTCGATCATGCCGGGCAAGGTCAATCCGGTGATCCCGGAGGCCACGGCCATGGTGTGCGCGCAGGTGATCGGCAACGACGCCACCATCACCATCGCCGGCCAGTCGGGCAACTTCCAGCTCAACGTGATGCTGCCGGTGATCGCCTACAACCTGCTGCAGTCGATCCAGCTGCTGGCCAACGTGTCGCGCGCGCTGGCCGACTCCGCGATCGAGGGCTTCACCGTGCGCAAGGATCGCATCGCCGCGGCGCTCGACCGCAATCCCATCCTGGTCACCGCGCTCAACCCGGTGATCGGCTACGAGAAGGGCGCGGCCACCGCCAAGCAGGCCTACAAGCAGGGCCGGCCGATCCTCGAGGTGGCCAGGGAAACCACCGGGCTCAAGGAGGCCGAGCTCAAGCGCTACCTCGATCCGATGACGCTGACCCGCGGCGGCATCCAGGCCGGCGGCGGTTCGGCCGGCGGTTGAGCGCGATTCCACCCGTCCAGCGGCATTCCCATCACCGGCCGCGGCGCCTCGCCGTGGCCACGCAGGCAATACGTACAGGGGTTCTACCGTCATGAAGCGTTTGTTCCTCCTCGCCTCGCTGTGGAGCGCCTGCGCGCTCGCCCAGCAGGCCGACATCACCGGCGCCCAGCTGCTGTCCGGCGACGCCGACGCGAAACTGCAGGCGATGGCCCGCGATGCCGCCAACGGCGGCAAGAAGCTGGTCATCAACGCGCCCGAGTACTGGCACGAGATGATCCTCGAGCAGGTGCGCAAGGGCGGCGGCGACAACCTCGAGGTCGAGGTCCGCGACTCCTTCGCCGAAAGCGTGCTGGTGCGCGAGGAAGCCGCGGCCCCGGCCGCGGAACCGGCGCCGGTGGCCGAGCCCGCGCCCGCGCCCGCGCCGGTGGCGACGCCGGCGCCCGCGGCCGTGGCGCCGGCCGCGCAGGCACCGCGACCGGTGGCGCCGCCGCCGGCCACGCCCAAGCCCGCCGCCCCGGCCCCGGCCCCGCGCCCGGCGCCGGCCACGGCAACGCCCGCGCCAGCGCCTGTGCCTGCCGCGCCCGCGCCGGCGCAGCCGCAACCGCGGGCCGCGTCCGCGGCGGTTCCCGCCACCACGCCCGCCCCAGCCGCGCCGGCACCCACTGCGCCGCCGCCGGCCGCGCCGGCACCCACGCCGGCCCCGGTGGCGGCGCCAGCGCCCCGGCCCGCCGCGCCGGCGCCGACGGCCGCGCCGGTCGCCGCGCCCGCGCCGCGGCAGTCGACCCGCGATGCCGAGATCGCCTCGATCAAGCGCCGCATGGAGCAGAACCTCAACGGCGGCGAGGCGGTGACCCGCACCATCGCGCCGGCCGCGCTCGAGCAGGGCGACGTGATCTACGACCAGGGCGCGGTCAAGGCGGTCCTGCGCCGCGGCAGCCTGCGCAACCAGATCTACTGGCTGGACGGCGACATCGAACTGCGTCGGGTCGAGCTCAAGGAGATCGGGCCGCGCCGGTACCAGGTGATGGAGCGCATCCGCGAGGGCGGCAAGGTGACCCTGCGCGCGGAGCGCAGCGCCGAGCAGCAGATGTACGACGCGCAGGCGCCGGACAAGCACGCCGCCGAGCGCAAGCAGCTCGAGCAGCGCTACAACGGCGGCAACGCGATCGAGGCCCGGCTGGCGCCGACCGGCCTGCGGCAGAAGGACATCATCTATGCCGGCGACGACTTGGCCGTGGTGGTGCGGGTCAACGGCCTCGCCCTGGAGCGCTACTGGCTGGTCGGCCGGATCGACCTGGGTCGTTCGGAGCTGATCAAGGACGGCGCCAACAAGTACCGCGTGCTGCAGGACGTCACCCAGTAGCGACGACGCGGTGCGATGGACACGAAAAGGCCGCCCGAGGGCGGCCTTTTCGCTGCTGCGACCGCGGCTACGCCGCTCAGTCGGCGATCTCGCGCCAGCGCCGGTAGTACACCGCGCCGGCGACCATGGCCACGCCGGCGGCGGCGCCGATCCAGAGCTCGATCGAGGCCAGGGTGTTGGCGATCACGTCCCAGCGCAGCAGTTCCACCGGGCCCTGGTCGTTGAACTCGATCACCGAGCCCAGGTCGCGCGACCACACCCAGCTGCCCGGCACCAGGCTGCCGAGGATGCGGCCGACCACGTGCGTCCAGAACCAGGTGTCGGGCACCTTGATGCCCTGGAACATGTCGATCCAGGTGATCAGCACGCCGACCATCACCGGCACCAGCACCGCCCACACGAAGGGCTTGCTGCGGGCGAAGCTGGAGGCCAGCAGCAGCCAGCCGATCGCCGGCAGCGCCCACAGCGCGTTGACCGGCACCATCACCAGCATCTTCGCCCACAGCGTCAGCGGCTCGGCCGGGCCCCACACCACGTCGATCGGGTTGACGCCGTGGAAGCCGGCCACCAGCGACAGCAGGACCAGGAAGCCGATGTTCATCGCCACCGTCACCACGAAGGCGATCAGCGGGGCGACGAAGGCCGCGGTCAGCACCTTGGACAGCACGGTCTGCAGGTCCGACACCGGCAGCGACTTCCAGAACAGCACGCTGCGGTCCTTGCGGTCGTCGTACAGCGCGCCGATCAGGTAGAAGAACAGGACGAAGAACAGCACGACCTGGATCACCATCCAGAAGCCGGCCAGCGAGATGTCCAGGCCCAGGCCGAGCTTGCCCATCTCCTCGGGCGGGATCTTGTTCATCAGCTTCTTGAGCGGCACGCCGATGTGCACGCTGCCGTTGAACTTGCCCGAGGCGATGAACTCGGCCCAGATCCAGCCCATCAGCGTGACCATGAGGAAGAAGCCGGCGGTCCACACCGGCGCCCACAGGAAGCCGCCGCGGTGCTCCCAGAACTCGCGCTTGAGCAACATCTTGAGGTGGTTCATGCCGGGGCTCCAGTCTTCATCGTCGCGACGAAGATGTCGGCGACGCTCGGCTTGTGGATCTCGCCCAGCGGCGCGAGCTGGTCGCGCTTCGGGCCATCGAACAGGAACACGCTCTTGCCGAACACCTGGCGCTCGGACAGCGGCTTGAGCGCCAGCGCCTGCTCGCGCTGCTCCGGGCCCACCAGCACCTCGGTGAAGCGCTCGCCGACCTCTTCCATCGGCGCCGACAGGGTGATCTTGCCGTCCTTGATGAACACGAGGTCGGTGAGGATGCGCTCGATCTCCTCCACCTGGTGGGTGGTGACCAGGATCGTGCGCTCGTGGTCGAAATAGTCCTCCAGCAGCGACTGGTAGAACTCCTTGCGGTAGATGATGTCCAGGCCCAGCGTGGGCTCGTCGAGCACCAGCAGCTTGGCGTCGATCGCCATCACCAGCGCCAGGTGCAGCTGCACCACCATGCCCTTGCTGAGCTCGCGCACGCGCATCGACGGCTTGAGCTTGGTGCGGGCGAGGAACTCCTCGCAGCGCTTGCGCGAGAAGCGCGGATGCACGCCCTCGACGAAGTCCACCGCCTCGCCGACGCGCAGCCAGCGCGGCAGCACCGCCACGTCGGCGATGAAGCACACCTGCTGCATCAGCTCGTGGCGCTGCTTGCGCGGGTCGAGGCCCAGCACGCTGAGCTCGCCCTCGAAGTCGGTGAGGCCCAGGATGGCCTTGAGCGCGGTGGTCTTGCCGGCGCCGTTGGGCCCGATCAGGCCGACGATGCGGCCGGATTCGATCTCGAAGCTGGCGCGGTCGAGCGCGACGCTGGCGCCGTAGCGCTTGGACAGCTCGCGTGCGTGGATGACGGTGCTCATCGCTTGGCTCCCGTGTTCGCCGCGGCGGCGAGCAGCGACTCGATGTCGATGCCCATGCGGTGCAGGCGGTCGCGCAGCGGCGGCCACTCCTCGCGCAGGAAGCGTTCGCGCTCGCTCTTGAGCAGTTGGTCCCGCGCCCCCTCGGTGATGTACATCCCCAGTCCTCGACGTTTTTCCACCAGTTGCTCGTCCACCAGTTCCTGGTAGGCCTTCGATACGGTGATCGGGTTGAGCTGGAACTCCGCGGCGACCTGGCGCACCGAAGGCAGGGCGTCGCCGGTCTTGAGCACTTCGTCCAGGATCATCGCCACCACGCGGTCGCGCAGCTGGCGGTAGATCGGCGTGTTGTCGTTCCAGGTCACGGTCATGGCGTTCATTCCGTGCGGGGACGGGCGGCGAGGTGGCCGAACGCGTAGTAGGGCAGCCCCAGGCTGACCCGGCGCACGCCGGTGCGGACGCCGCCGGCGAGGGCCTTGCCGGCCTGGCCGACCGCGGCGTCGAGCATCAGGCTGTCGTCGAACAGGTCGGCAGATTCATCCGGGCCGACCTGCGCGGTGACCACGACGCGCGGCAGCACCTTGAGCTGCGGGCGGTCCAGCCCGGTCGGGCTGCGCACCGCTTCGACGCGGGTGACCGGCGCCGCGGCGGCGGGGACGCGCTGGATCCCGCTGCCGATCGCGAACACCGCGAAGGCGCAGAACAGCAGCGATTGGAGGTTGATTCTCATGGTTCCTCCCGCTGGGCGGGGTGATCTGTAGGGCTAGTGTTGTAGTGAACTATAACACCTAATTTCGACCTGTCAAGGGGGGCATCCACGTGCAGCCGCTTGCGCTCGAGCCCGGGCCCCCGGCAACGGCGTGCCAAGACCCCTGATGCCGGCCAGGCGCGGCCCGGGCGGCGCTCCGGCCCCAAGGGTTCACCGCACCGCGACGCAAGGCGCGCAGAATGGGGTTCCACCTGCGCAGGAATTCCGCCCATGTCGCCGTTCCGCAGCCTCGTGATCGTGCTCGCCCTGGTTCCCGCCGCGGCCTCGGCCTGCAGCGAACTGCTGCAGCACGCCTATCGCCCGCTGGCCGGCA